>OMXA01000025.1 GCA_900314905.1 uncultured Erysipelotrichaceae bacterium | reverse complement strand
TCTGTGAGAGACGTTATGGAACGGTGTTCACATTTCATAACGGAGCTGACTCGTACTATTCCGTACGCGGATTCAGAGGTTATATTCTCATATAAATTCCTGTTTTCCGCCTTTGGAATTGCGTGTGTTATAGGAACCAGAAAGTTCCTGGCGGACGTGACTGAAGGTATAATCAACAATTTCAACATAGGCATCTTTGGCTTTCATACATGCCTTCAGTCTTTTATATCAGTATTATTTCAAATCAGTATTACTATGTATGTCATTTCACCACGCGTGGAAATCTGACATGTGGCTGTAAATGGTGCCAAAGTTAGCATAATCCACACTGAAATCCACACTAAAACCACCTGAGATATTGAAAAAACCGCATGTTTATGCGGTTTCTTTGACTGATGGTGCCGCTTGGCAGAATTGAACTGCCCGTTCATCCTTACCATGGATGCGTATTACCACTATACTAAAGCGGCGAATGCCCTACTATCATATCAGATCATCTGCACATTTCAATAGGAATTTCGGTTTTTAAGCTCTTCATAGACAAGCGATACCGGCAGACCCATGATGGAATAGAAATCTCCCTCAATGGATTTCACATATCTGGCCGCAAGTCCCTGAATGCCATAAGCACCTGCCTTGTCATCTGCTTCCCCGCTATCGACATAGGAAGAAATCTCTTCTTCTGACAGAGGAAAGAAGGTTACTCTGTTGACCGTGACGGTCTGATAGTTTCTTCGATCCGAAAGAATGCAGAGCCCGGTGATGACTTCATGCGTCGTTCCGGACAGCTGTCGCAGCATGCGTTCTGCGTCTTTCCGGTCATGAGGCTTTCCGAGTACTTCACCATGAATGGTAACGATCGTATCGGAGCCGATGACGATCGCATCCGGATGCCTTTTCAGGACTTCCTCTGCTTTCCGGAACGAAAGAGCCTTGATTTCTTCCTGGAGAGGATTGCCCGGATTGATGGTTTCATCGAGATCTGCAGCATCTGCAGTAAACGGAATTCCGCACTTCTGCAGGAGTTCTTTTCGTCTGGGGGATCTGCTGGCAAGAATCAGCTCTTTCATATCGGCCTCGTTTCTCTGCTATTGTACCCGAAAGCAGAAGGAAACTGAAGAGATGCAGCGCAATCCTGTTTCGGTTCTTCTGTAAGCCCTTCCGGATGGTATAATGAACAGGACGAGCAGAAGGAGAGTAATAGAGGAATATGTCAAAAGAACCAGTGCTTGTGATCCTTGCGGCAGGAATGGGAAGCCGCTACGGAGGCATGAAGCAGATCGACGGCGTCGGAAGCCATGGCGAGCCGATCATTGATTTCTCGATCTATGATGCATATCAGGCAGGTTTCCGCAAGGTAGTTCTGATCATCAAGAAAGAACATGAAGAACTGTTCCGCAAGGCGCTGACCGATCGTGTGGAAGCAGGCGGTATGGAAGTAGCCTTTGCTTATCAGGACATGCAGAATATTCCGGAGGGATTCGCGGTTCCGGAAGGAAGAGTCAAGCCATGGGGGACCACTCATGCCCTGCTTGCATGCAAGGGAATCGTGGACAGTCCGTTTGCGATCATCAATGCAGATGATTTCTACGGACGCAATGCATACCAGGTTGTGTATGACTATCTGAAGAATGAGATCTCAGATGATCATTATGCGATGGTCGGTTTCCAGTGCCTGAATACGCTGACGGAGAACGGAACGGTTACCAGAGGTCTCTGCGAGGAAAAGGATGGCTATCTCTCTCACATCGTCGAGGTTCAGAAGATTGCGCTGAAAGACGGCCATGCAGTATACGAAGACGGGGACAGCTGGAAGACGATTCCGGACACGGCTCTTGTCTCCATGAATTTCTGGGGCTTCACGCCGAAGATTTTTGAGGAAGCAGAACCGATCTTCACCCAGTTTCTGAAAGATCATCTTGCTGAGAACCCGATGAAGTGCGAGCATGTCATCCCGACGATGATGGGGCAGCTTGTCGCTGAGGGAAAGTGCTCTGTGAAGATGCTTTCCAGCAAGGATAAATGGTTCGGGGTCACTTACAAGGAAGATAAGCCGGATGTGGTCGCAAAGATCCAGGCTCTGAAAGATGCAGGCGTCTATCCGGACGTTCTCTGGAAATAAGGTATAAGAAAAGCTGGCTGGGGCCAGCTTTTTATGAACGGCTGCGGTATTCCTTGCTGAGCGTGAAGCCGCGGCCTGCTACTTCCGTGACTCTGCTCACGATCAGGAAAGACTCCGGATCAATGGCATGGATGAGTTTCTCGACTTTCGGGAGCTCACGGTCGGAGATGACGCTCAGCAGCATTTCTTCCGGCTGCTCACTGTAGCCGCCTCTGGCTTCAAGGATGGTCACGCCGCGATCGATTTCGGAGAGAATGGCCTGGCGGATCTCGGACGAGCAGCGGCTGATGACTTTAACTTCTGTTCTGGTCGTTCCCATCAGCAGAAGCTTATCCATGGTGATCGTATAGACGAGCACGACGAGAATTCCGTACAGGGTCTTCTCCGGCGTATTGAAGAATGCCTGCAGCAGCAGGATGCAGAGATCCATCGCATTGAGCGAGAACGAAACCGGGATCCTGAAATAGTGATTCAGAACCAGCGGCGGAATATCCATGCCCCCGGTAGAAGCCCCGGACCGGATTACCAGGCCAAGCGAAAGGCCGATGCCCAGTCCGGCGAAGATTGCATTGAGCATCGTATTCTCACTCAGCACGACATCTTTCAGAACGGCTTCAAAGAAGCTTAAGGCGATCGGATAGGCAAAGGTTGAAAGAATCGTGGTCATTGCGAACTTCTTTCCGAGTGTCTTCCATCCCCAGACGAGCATGATCGTATTGAAGACCAGTAGAAACGGAGAAACCGGAATCTTCCAGATCCGGTTCACGAACAGTGCGATCCCGGTAGATCCTCCTGTGATGAGACCTGCCGGCATCAGAAACAGCTTCACGGCCAGCGCATAAATCACATTCCCGGCAATCACGGTCGCCACCGTGCCGAGTTCCGTATGTTTATTGTTCATGAAGAATCCCCCTGCAGACTCTCATCATATCATCTCTGAATCAGATTGCTGAGTGAGATGGACCGCAATTGAATTTGCGGTACTGGTTTGGGATGGAGCGTTCCGGGATGGCGGGCGGCATGCTATAATATTCACCGCGAAGGGAGATCACGACTTTGTCGAGTTATAACATCAGCCTGACCCTGGAAAATATCCGGACCATCACGGTCATGTTCCTGGATATCTTCATCATGTGGCTCGTTTTATATTATGCAATCCGTCTGGTCCGCTCGAATACGAAGACGATCCAGATTTTCAAAGGTATTCTGCTCGTCATCATCATTGATGGGATCGCAAAATTTCTCGGTCTGAAAACGGTTCAGTATCTGACTGACATGTTCATCAACTGGGGATTTCTTGCGATCATCATCATCTTTCAGCCGGAAATCCGATCTCTTCTGGAACGGCTGGGCAAGACGAATGTATTCTCGAGAATCACGACGCTTACCGGAAATGAGAAAGAGAATCTGGTGGACCAGATTGTTACCGCAACGATGCTGCTGTCAAAGGATCAGACCGGTGCGCTGATCTGCATCGAGCAGAATCATCCGCTCGATGATTTCATCGCTACCGGAACGAAGCTGAATTCCGATGTGACGGCAGAACTATTGACTTCGATCTTCGTGACCTCCACGCCGCTCCATGATGGCGCGGTCATCATTCAGGGCGACAAAATTGCCTGCGCAAGCGCATATTTCCCGCCGACCAATCTGGATCTTCCGGGCAGATACGGTGCCCGCCATCGGGCAGCGATCGGCATCAGCGAGATCACGGATGCCGTTACGATCGTGGTTTCGGAAGAAACCGGTGCAGTCTCCATTACCGAAGGCGGCAAGATCATCTCCGTGAACCGCCGCCAGCTCAGAGATTATCTGCTGCGCGTCATCTGCGGAGAAGAAACGGAAGTTCATGGCAGCAGCCGCAAGCTGAACAATGAAAAGCCGAGAGAAGTCATCATTGATGATACCCAGGAGATGAAGAAGCAGGAGAAGACCGGGAATACCGGTGTCCTCTCCAGACTCGCCATCAAGAAACAGGAAGCCAGAGAGCATAAACCTGAAAAGATCGAAGCGGAAGAAGTGATTCCGGCAGAGCAGCCGGAAGTGATCATCGCAGACGAAGATGAGAATCTGAAGAAGCTCGATGAAGAGGCTGCAGAGATCAAGCTTCCCCATAAGAAGTCAAGACCTGCTCCGAGCTATCCTGAAAATGAATCCGTAAAGCGATTCGAGAGAGAGCGTCAGCACGAGGCAGAGCTGAAGGAAAAAGAAGAAGCGATTCGGCAGGCACAGCTTGCAAGGAAGAAAGCAGAGCAGCAGGCAGAAGCAGAACGCCAGCAGAAGGCTGCTGAAGAAGCCCGCCGAAAGGAAGAGGAGACGCGCCGTATTGAAGCAGAGGCCAAGGCCGAGGAACCGGTTGAAGCGGCTCCCCGCATGACGCCGGAACAAGTCAGAGCCGCGAGAGAAGCAGCGTATCAGAAGTTCTCTTCCGCAAAGAAACAGGACGCGAAGAAAGAAGCTGACAGCAATCAGAATCCTTCTGCCGCGGACAGCCAGTTTGATACCACGAAGCTGGATCTCGGCGAGCTGATGGGCATGAATGAGGACCTGGATAAGACCTTCGAAGTCATTGACTCGATCGACAGCAGGAAGCAGTCAGAGAAGACTTCTGATCATTCTTCTGAGCAGGAAGGAGGAAGCCGGAAATGAGCGAACTCGAAAAGAACCGTCAGGAAGACCACGGCACGAGCGAGCATAAGACGGAGATGGCGAATCAGATCGCCAGCCAGTCGCGCAAAGTTGCCAGCACCTACCAGCATGTAGAGGATGGACTGGTCCGCATCGTGCGCTGGTTCTCAGCGTTCCTTGACAGGACGCTGTTCAGCCGCAGATACAGCAAGCTGGTCTCGCTGATCCTCGCAATTCTGTTCTATGTGATTGTCAATTACAACAGTCAGTCTTCCCTTTATACCAATGCAATGCAGAATTCCCGCACGCTCAGTTCCGTGAGCGTGACGGCAAAATACAACTCTGATACCTTTGAGCTCTCCGGGCTTCCGGAGACGGCAGATATCACGATTTCCGGAGATGCAGCGAGCGTGACTGCAGCCGTGAATTCCCGCGGGGTCGTGGTGGCAGATCTGGAAGGCCTGACCGAAGGAACCCATGAAGTCGAGCTGACCACCGAAGGATTCGGCGATGGCGTGACTGTCACGGTCAAGCCTACCAACTGCTATATCACCCTGAGAAAGAAGACGACTCAGACGTTTGATCTGAGCTATGACTTCATCAACACCGATAAGATGGACAGCATCTATTCGCTCGGCACTCCGGTATTCGAATATACGAAAGTCAATGTGCGGGCATCCAAGGAAACGCTGAATTCCATTGCGTTCGTCAAGGCCCTGATCGATGTCAGCGGCCAGACCGCGGAATTCACGCAGGATGCTAAGCTGGTTGCGTATGATTCTTCTGGTCTCCCGGTCAATGCAGGCATCTATCCTTCCACGGTCAGCGTGACCGTGCCGGTCACTTCTCCGAACAAGACCGTCCCGATTGAAATCGAGGTCACTGGCGACGTGCCGGACGGACAGGCAATTGCCCGTATTGAAACCGATCAGCAGGCCGTGACGATCTATGGACCGGAATCCGTGCTGAGTCAGATCGACAAAGTAGTCGTGACCCTGAATGCCGGCACGATCACGAAGGATTCCACGATTCTGAGGCCGATTACCCTTCCTGCCGGAGTCAATTCCAGCGATATCAATCAGATCACGATGACAGTGACGCTTGGCGAAGGGGTCAGCAGAACGATTGATGATGTTCCGATCAAATACCGCAATAACACGAACAACTACAAGGCAGCACCGGTCGACAATGTAACGACGACGAGCGTGACGGTATTCGGAACGGAAGAGAATATTGCAAACATCACTGCAGATGACATTGATGTCTATATCGACATGAAAGATGCAGTACCTGGTCTCCAGGAATTCCCGCTTGAAGTGGAACAGCCTTCCGGCGGCCTGGTGAAGTACACGCTGAATCAGCCGACGCTGACACTGAATGTCCTCGGTGAAACCGCAGATGATTCCAGCACATCGGAAGGAGCAGGAGTGAACAATGGGTAGATATTTTGGAACAGATGGAATCCGGGGCAGAGCCAATGAAGGGCTGACTGCGTTCAAGGCATTCCAGGTCGGGCGCTATCTCGGCTATTATTTCGCAAAGGACGGCAAGCAGAGCATTCTGATCGGGAAAGATACCCGCCTGTCTTCGGACATGCTGGAATCTGCACTGGCGGCCGGCATCGCATCGGAAGGCTGCGATGCATATCTGGCAGGATACTGCCCGACGCCGATGATCGCTTATCTGACCAGAAAAGAAGACTTCGCAGCAGGAGCGATGATCAGTGCAAGCCACAATCCGTTCTATGATAACGGCATCAAGATCTTCTCCAAGGAAGGCATCAAGCTCTCGGCTGATATTGAAGGCCTGATCGAAGATTATATCGATGGTCTCACTGCCATCGAGTACCGTACCGACGGGGAAATCGGGAAAGTCATTTCCTATCCGGAAGGAATTGAGCATTATCTGAGCTGGGTCACCGCAGAATTCCCGGTCGACCTGTCCGGGTATCGTCTTGCGGCAGACTGCGCAAACGGATCTTCTTCGTTTACTGCAGAGCGAGCCCTGAAGGCACTTGGTGCAGAGATCACGATGGTGAATAATCATCCGGACGGCATCAACATCAATACGGAATGCGGCAGCACGCATCCGGAGCACTTCGTGGAATTCATGAAGCAGGGCAATTATGATCTCGGCCTGATGTTTGACGGCGATGCGGATCGTCAGATCATGGTCGCTCCGGACGGAAGACTCGTGGACGGAGACTTCGTGCTCTATATCTGCGGAAAATATCTGCGCGATCATGGCAGGCTGACGAACAATACGATCGTGACGACGGTCATGGCAAATCTCGGCTTGTTCAAAGCGATGGAGCGTGAAGGAATCCAGGTTGCCAGCACTCAGGTCGGCGATAAGTATGTGTATGAGAAGATGTGCAACGAGGATGATCAGGTCGGCGGCGAACAGAGCGGCCATATCATCTTCAAGGCTCATGAGACAACTGGCGATGGTCTTGTCACTGCGCTGGTCATCCTTTCGATCATGAAAGAAACCGGGAAGACGATCAGCCAGCTGATGGAAGGGCTGAGGATCTATCCGCAGCTTCTGGTCAATGTCAAGGTCACTTCCAAGAAGGATGCGATGGAAGATGCAGATGTCCGCAAGGCAATTGACGATGTCAATGCTGAGCTTGCCGGAAATGGCAGACTTCTGGTCCGTCCGTCAGGAACAGAACCGCTGATCCGCGTCATGGCAGAAGCAGAAACCGATGAGATCTGCGCTGCAGAAGTCGGCAAGGTTGCCGATATCGTGCGGAAAAAGTTCGGCGCATAAATCAATCAGGCCCAGGCAGTCACGCCTGAGCCTTTTTCTTACTGGGGGTTCAATGATATGGTGATATCCCTCATATCATCAGGATAGTCTTTCAGATTATCGAGGAACATCGTCTGATCCTTCCAGGGCAATGACTTCACGAGTGCTTCCTCTTCACTGCCCTCAAACATGGAACGGAAGGTTCCCATCTTACCTGCAAAGAGGTATTCTCCTTCTTCCGCAAAGAGACTGAGCAGTTCTTTCTGAGCAGCTTCATCGAGCCCGGTATCCGCAAAGAGATCGGTCATCCTCTGCACGATGCGGGTTCGGAAAACTTTCGAGGAACTGGCATCGAAGTCCCGGAAGAACGGGTCTGTCAGATGATGTGCTTCTGCATATGCCTGCACGTCCAGGGGCCGGGCATGATATTCCAGAGATTCCCCAGTCGTTAAGCGCACCTCAGCATAGAGATGCTGATAGACATCGAGACTCCCGGTCATGAGATCTGTTTCTTCTGTTCCGGATACTTCAATGCTGCGATATGCCTGGAAATGGGTGTGCCCGCAGAAATTGACGTGGACCTGATACCTGGCAAAGAGCTTCTGCACTTCCTCAGCGTTTTCAATCTGATAGGCATCGCTGGAAGGAACCAGGTCTGTCAGCGAATGATGCATCGCGCTCAGAACGGTGATGCCGTTCTTCATGGCTTCCTCTAGAATCGGCTTCAGCCAGTTCAGAGTATCCTCCCGGATTCTTCCGCCGGAATAGCTCATGATCGTATTTTTCTCATATTCGCAGCTATCCAGCATCAGAATCCAGCACGTATCGCTGAGCGATGATACATAGCTGAGACTGGAAGGATCCGTGTAGAGCGCATCTGCATAGCCGTCTTCCTGATAAATCGAGCGGAATTCTTCCGGCGTGATGGCCTCTGCCTTGACTGCTTTGTCACCAGACCAGTCTGCAGCATTCGGATTATCAATATCATGATTTCCCGGCAGGACCAGAACCTTGATCCCCTGATCGGTCAGCTGCTTCAGCTTTTCTGCCAGCAGCTCATGGCTTTTCTTCTCTCCGTTGAACGTCAGATCGCCAGTCAGAATCAGCGCATCCGGCCTCTCCTTTCCGGCCTGCTCAATCAGCGCATCCGTCAGCACATCAGCATATTCGCTCAGCTTCATGTCTGACTTTGCAAGCATGCTGGAAAAAGAGGATCCGCCCATGTATTCCGGAGTCAGCATGTGCAGATCCGTTGCGACAAGAAGAGATAGGGTTTCGGGCTGGTGCCGGATCGGCGTACCGGAGCACCCGGAAAACAGCAGCCCGCACGAAGCGGCAAGCGGAAGGAATATTCTCATGCCTGTATTGTAGCGCACAATCCTGTCCTTTGCTGGAACGAGGCCTTCAGAAGAATGTGATATGATAAGGGCGGAGCAAGTACCCATGAAGAAAGTAATCAGCATAGTTGAAGATGAGAAAGATCTCAATGAGCTTGTAAAGCAGTATCTGCAGAAGGAAGGCTATGAAGTCCGCTCCTATCTGACCTTTGATGAAGCCCAGCTGCATACGGGAGATGATGATGTTCATCTCTGGATTCTTGATATCATGCTCGGGGATAAAAGCGGATTTGACCTGATCGAGGAAATCAGGCACGTGAATCCGGAAGTCCCGGTGATCTTCATGTCGGCAAGAGACAAGGAGTTCGACCGCATCATCGGTCTGGAAAAGGGGAGCGATGACTACATCACGAAGCCATTCTCTCCGAAGGAACTCGTCCTGCGCGTGAATAATGTGATTCGCAGAACCTATAAGGATGAAGAAACCAGACTGGAAACAGATGGCTACTCAATCGATGAATCCAAGCGAACGGTCTGTGACCGCAATGGCAATGCGATTGATCTCACGACGAAGGAATTCGAGCTGCTGATGCTGTTTGTGAAGAACCGGGGCACCGCCTTTTCCAGAGATCAGATTCTGCAGAAAGTATGGGAAACCAACTACTTCGGCAGCGACCGGGTAGTAGATGATACGCTGAGAAGGCTCCGCAAGAAGATGCCCGATCTCAGCATACATACCATTTACGGCTTCGGATACCGGCTCGGCTGATGAAACGTCTGAGAATGTGGCTGCGCGAGCTGAACCTGACGCAGCAGCTCATGGGAATTCTTCTGCTGGTCATCTTCACCCTGACGGTGTTCGTTTTCATGTTCCTTTCGCCGACCATCAATCAGTTCACCTGGAATGAGATGTACCGGATGCTGCATGTATCCCAGACCACGGTCATCACCTATCTGAATCAGAATCCGGGAACGCTGCCGCTGAGATCTGAGGAATCAGAAGGAGATATCCTGAGCGCGATCTATGATCCCGGACAGCAATCGTTCTATTATCTCGGCCCGGCAGAATATACACAGGCAGAACAGGAGAATATTCTTTCCAATCTTTCTAGGATGTCAGATACCCGAGGCGACTTCATGTTCTCGGAAACCGGCAAGCGGTCGCAGCAGGTTCTCTATACGGTGACCATGCTGAGAGATGGCAGATATATGATCTCGCTGATGCCGAGTTCCTATGAACTCGAATTCCGCAGCCTGCTTGTGAACAATATCGTCAGCCTGAATATGCTGGTGGCGCTGACTCTGTTCATCCTGCTGACGATCTGGATTGCCAGCCTGATCTATCCGCTCAATCAGATCCGTTCCTATATCACGAAAATCAAGAATGATGAACCAGCCGTCCTCACCGTGAGCCGCAGAGATGAGATCGGCGAAGTCGCTGATGCCTTGCGAGAGATGCAATCCGAACTTCAGAAGCAGAACGAGGAGAAGCAGGAGATGATTCAGAATATCTCCCATGATCTGAAAACTCCGATTGCCACCATCAAGTCCTACGGCGAATCCATCAAAGATGGCATTTATCCGTATGGGACTCTGGAGAAGTCGGTGGACGTCATCATCGAGAATGCTGACCGGCTTGAGAAGAAGGTGCGTTCTCTGATTGCGCTGAACAAGATGGGCTATCTGCTCGATGACTGCCCGGAAGGGGATACCTTGGACATGAATGAAGTCATCGATAAAGTCCTGCTCGGACTCAAAGTAATCCGTCCGGAAATCACCTTTGAGACAGACCTTGATAAAGGAGTTCTGTTTCATGGCGACGAAGACCCTTGGCGCATCGTCGTGGAAAATCTGGTCGACAATGCCTTGCGCTATGCAAGAACGACCATCCGCATCGAACTGCACCCGGGTGAATTATCTGTCATCAATGATGGCAGCCAGATTGCGGAAGACCGCATGGGAAAGCTTTTCAAAGCCTATGAGAAAGGGACTGACGGCCAGTTCGGCCTTGGCCTTTCGATCGTCTATAAAGTATGCACGACCTATGGCTACCGCATCGAAGCAGAAAATCTGGCTGACGGCGTGAAATTCCGCATCTGGAAAGAACTGCCTGCCAGAGAACGCAGAGCACTTGAAAAAGAAAAGAAGCAGGAAGCCAGGGAAAAAGCCCGGTCAGCCCGCAAACCGAAGTAAACGCTCTTCTATGCTTAACGGAGGAGCTTTTTTACGATAAAATAGCAACGCATATGACGCAATACGGGATATTCAGAGGGGTCAGAACTGCCTTCCGGCAGAGCGGAAAAGGAAAAGATGTCATCCTGCTTCATGGCTGGGGACAGAACATGCAGATGATGGAACAGATCGAGCATCATCTCTGTACGATGTTTTCTGTATGGAATCTCGATTTTCCGGGTTTCGGAGAGAGCGGTCTTCCGCCCGAGCCATGGGGTGTGAGTGACTACGAAGACTTTCTGGCAGAGTTCATTTCCAGCAATCAGATTGAAAACCCGATTCTGATTGCACATTCCTTCGGGTGCCGGGTGGCGATCCGCTATGCGGCAGATCATCCTTCTATGGTACGCAAGATGTGCCTGACTGGCGCTGCGGGAATCAAGCCGAAGCCAACTGAGAAGCAGAAACTTAAGACTTCAATATATAAAGCCGGAAAGTGGTTTCTGAAGACAACCGGACAGACGAAGAAACTGGAAGAGCTTCAGAACCGCTCCGGATCGGAAGACTATCGGAATGCGAAGGGCGTCATGAGGACTACCTTTGTCAAGGTGGTCAATGATGATGTCAGTCCCATTCTGAACAAGGTCGTCTGCCCGGTACTGCTGGTATGGGGAGAATATGACGCTGCAGTTCCTCTGGAAATGGGAAGGCAGATGGAACGGGAAATGCCGGATGCCGGCCTCGCAGTCTTTGAAGGCGATGATCATTTTGCCTACTGGCATCAGCCGGAACGCTTCAACCGCATACTCGATATCTTTCTGAAAGAGGATCATATATGATCGAATCAATTACTAAACTGCTGTACTTTCTTGCCGTCATCCTGGCAGCCTTAGTGCCAGCCAAGCATGCCCTGCACATGTTTCAGCAGAATCGCTATGAACTCGGCCGCTATGTCAGCTGGATCGAGGAGAATCTGGAAGGAGGGGCCAGAAGAGCTCTGATTCCGACTCTGGTGATCGTTGCAGTCGCCTTTGCCTGCATGAAGCTTTCTGCCGAAACCGTGCTGATCGTGTGCATCCTGATCGCAGGCACGCTTGCGATCGTGCTGCTGGGACGGGAAAAGAAACAGCAGTATATCAAGCCGCTTGTCTATACGGGCAGAGTCAGACGTCAGATTGCCGTTCTGGCAATCCTGTATGCTGCCATTCAGGTGATCCTTCTGGTCCGCTACCGGCGGCTCAACACCTGGCTGATGCTGGCAATGTCCTACTTCGGGCCATGGCTGCTGATTTTTCCGATGGCACTGATCACGGCGCCGATCGAGGATGCGGTGAAGCAATGGTATCTTAATGACGCGAAGAAAAAGCTGACCGAGCACGATACGATGATCAGGATCGGCATTACCGGTTCCTATGGCAAGACCAGCACGAAGAACGCAATGCAGGCAGTGCTCTCTGAGCAATTCTGCAGTCTCATGACGCCGGCAAGCTACAATACGCCGATGGGCATCACCCGCACCATCCGCGAATACCTGAAGCCGATTCATCAGGTCTTCATCTGCGAGATGGGCGCAGACCATGTCGGTGACATCACAGAGCTCATGAACTTCGTTCATCCTTCGATCGGTGTTGTGACCTCGATCGGGCCTCAGCATCTGGCTACCTTCGGAAGTCAGGAAAATATCATCCATGAGAAGATGCAGATGATCGAAAGGCTGCCGGAAGATGGCTTCGGAGTCCTGAACTACGACTGCGATTTCATCCGGAATTATCAGATTCATAATCCCGTGAAGACGGTATCCTATGGCATTGACTGCAAAGAGGCTGACTACCGGGCAGAAAATATCCGGTATTCCGAAAACGGCACTTCCTTCACGCTCGTTCATGGCGAAGAGCGGATTCCGTTTGAAACCAGGCTGCTTGGCAAGCTGAACATTCTGAATATTCTGTCCGCAATTGCTGTATCGAGATACCTTCAGGTCAGCTGGCCGGTGATCCAGAAAGGCGTGAAGTCCATGAAGCAGGTCGAACACCGCCTGGAACAGAAGATCATCAGAGGCCATCATTTCATTGATGATGCATTCAATTCCAATCCAAGCGGCTCTCATATGGCTCTGGAGGTTCTTTCCGGAATGCCTTCCACGCGATGGATCGTGACTCCGGGCATGATTGATCTTGGCCCGAAGCAGAATGAATACAACCATGCATTCGGCGCACAGATGAAAGGCTGCGCAGACCGTGTGATCCTGGTTGGCGAAACTCAGACAAAACCGATCTATGAAGGACTTCAGGAATCCGGATTTGACATGGATCAGGTGGCAGTCATGCAGACAGTAAAGGAGGCATTCGCATATCTGTGGCAGAATGCCGCAGCGGAAGACACGATTCTTCTGGAAAACGATCTTCCGGATGCGTTCAATCACTGATGAAAAACTGGTCAATTATAGGAACCTGGAAGCTTTCCCTGAATGGCACCGCTCGGGGAGCAGAACTTCTGAAGAATCATGGAACAGCAGGCGATGCAGTCCTCACTGGCTGCCAGGATGTAGAAGACAACCCTGTTTTCAGCTGCATCGGCTATGGCGGTCTTCCTGATGAAGACGGTCATGTAACTCTCGATGCCGGCTATATGGACGGCACGACGATGCGATTCGGGGCAGTGGCAGACCTGGAAGGATTCCGTTCTCCTGCTGCAATTGCAAAGTCTCTTTCTGAACCGGAATTCAATAACTTCCTGGTCGGGCAGGGGGCTGAGGCATATGCCGATGAGCATCATTTCGAGCGCCGCAGCAATCTCACCGAAGCGTCGAGACAGAAGTACGAGAAAGAAAAAGCTGCAAGAAAAGATCTCTCTGCCTACAAGGAAACCCACGATACAGTCTGCTTCCTGGCGAAAGATGAAACGGGCAATCTCTGTGTCTGCACCAGTACCTCAGGCTTGTTTCTGAAACATGCAGGCAGAGTCGGCGATACTCCGGTAGTGGGCTGCGGTTTCTATGCAGACCGGGAAATCGGCGCTGCTGCAGCAACTGGTGTCGGCGAAGAAATCATGAAAGGAGCCCTCAGCTCTGAAGTGGTCCGCCGGATGAAGGACGGAGAACCAGTGCAGAAAGCGGCAGAAGGAGCAGTTGCAGACCTGACTGCGCTTCTGAAGAAGCGCAAAGGCTCCTACGGAAACATCTCTCTGATTGCGATGGACTGTAAAGGAAATGTGGGAGTCGGAACGAATATCCCATTCCCATTCACCACGGCTGCAGCAGGCCAGCCGGCAAAGCTTTTCCTGGCTGAACCAGATGGAGATCAACTCCGGATCAGAGAAATCCAGAATCCAGACGAGATCAGAATTGACTGAAAAGATCCCCAATCGAAGACAGAATGCGCTGAAATCTGCATCTGTCTTTTTCTGTCTGTCCAAGATGATGAAATGCAGAAGATCTGATCCAGGGAAACGATAGCTTAAGATAAAAAAAGAGACCGCATCATATGCGGTCTTCTTACACATGGAGCAGATGAGCGGAATTGAACCGCCGTGTCCACCTTGGCAAGGTGGCGTTCTACCATTGAACTACATCTGCACTAGAATGGCGGTTCGGACGAGGATTGAACTCGCGATCTCCTCCGTGACAGGGAGGCATGTTAGCCACTACACCACCGAACCACTTGAATGGCGAAGAAGGAGGGATTTGAACCCTCGCGCCGGGAACCCCGACCTATGCCCTTAGCAGGGGCACCTCTTCGACCTCTTGAGTACTTCTTCAGTCTGCCAAGTGTGCTTCTGTCTTCACAGTGCCTACATAATATACCATGGCCAAATAGAGGAGTCAACCGGAAATTTTGCTGAAATTTCCGGTTGACAGGCACATGGTTATTCTCTTAGGAAAACGGGAGAAACACCTGGCGGTTCGCTCATTCCTGATCCAGCTGTACTGCAGTTTCCAGGGCAACCTTCATCATCTGGGTGAAGGAGTTCTGACGTTCTTCTGCGGTCGTTTCTGCGTGGGTGACAAGACTGTCTGAAATGGTCAGCAGACATGCTGCATTCTTGCCCAGAACCTTGGCATTGTGGAACAGCGCGAAGCTTTCCATCTCTGCGCATAAGCAGTGCTTTTCCCCGATGATCTTGTTCTCATCAACGACACCCGGCTCTGAATAGAAGACATCACCGCTGTGAATCGTTCCTTCATGCAGCGGAATATTCAGCTTTGCGGCTGCGGAACGGATCGTATCATTCAGCTTTTCGGAAGGATACTGGGTATCAGCGGTATCGCCGGACTGGCATAATGCATAAGTAGATTCAGAATAGCTTCCGGTTGCGAGAACGACATCGAACAGTTTCAGGTCTGCGGTATAAGCACCAGCGGATCCGATCCGGATGATGTTCTCGACATCATAGAATTTGTAAAGCTCGTAGGAATAGATTCCGATGCTTGGCATGCCCATGCCGCTGGCCATGACGGATACCGGTTTTCCTTCATAGGTTCCGGTATAGGCAAGCACGTTGCGGACCGAGCTGACAAGTTTCGGATTGTCCAGGAAATGCTCGGCAATGAATTTTGCCCGGAGCGGGTCGCCAGGCATCAGAACAGTCTTGGCGAAATCGCCTTTTTCTGCATTGTTATGTGGTGTTGACATGATCTGTTTCACTCTCTTTCTTCTATGGGAATTATATCAGACCATCCCGAAAAGGAAAACCTCATGGCTTTCCGGCCTTCTGCTTCTCTGAGTCAGAAATGAGGATGCCAAGCGAAACCAGAACCACTGCAAGCAGGGTGGATAAGGTGAAGGCTTCTGCTCCTTCGTTCAGGAAGAAAGCCGAGAGCAGAACCCCGAGCACCGGGTTCATGAAGCCCAGAATCGAGATGCGGCTGACATCGTTATAGCGCAGCAGGATGGACCATAGGGTGTATGCACCTGCAGAAATGAATGCCATATAAGCAAGCAGAACCCAGGAAGAGAAGGAAACCGGATGCAGATGACCGCCTGAGAGAAAGCCGATGAGGATCATCACGGTGCCGCCGAGCAGAAACTGCCAGCCGCTGAGGATTGCCGGATCTTCTTTCTGACCATAGCGCTTGATCAGGTTTCCTGCAAACGAAGAACACAATGCAGCAGCGATCATGGCTCCTTCTCCATCCAGCCGGAATCTGCCAGTCAGAGCACTTTGATCGGAAATGACACACATAACACCGGTAAAACCGATCAGACTTCCCAGCACTTTTCTCGGCGTAAGCTTCTCAAATCGGAATACGAAGGCAGAAAGAAACATCGTGAAGAAAGTACCGGACGCATTAATGATGGACCCTCGCACGCCAGAGGTATGTGCCAGGCCCATGTAGAAGAAGAGATACTGTCCGATCGTCTGAAAGCACATGAGTTTCAGAACCAGCGGCCAGTTTGTTTTCTGCGGAAGGGAAAAGGAATGATGCCTGATGCTTTCATAGAAGACGACCATCCAGCCTGCAAGAAAGAAGCGAAGCCCGGCAAAGAGAATCCGGGAAGGCGTATCATCAGCTCCGATCTGAAACAGGCTGTAGCCGATCTTGATGCATGGCGAAGCAGATCCCCATAGAAAGCAAGCCGCAAAGGCAGCTAGGAGAACAATGGATCTCCTGGTCCAGAATTGTTCCGGTTCCTGCATATCCTGACTCCTGTTCATCTGAAAAAGAAGCGAAGCTCAGCGCTTCGCTCCTTTGGCACTGTTCTCGCTGTAAGTGGAGAGCAGGTTGGTATCATATGAGAAAATCATGCGGGATCTGCGGCGTTCGCGGTCAAGCGCGAGCTGAACCAGACGATCCATGAGTTCCGGGAATTTCAGGCCGGATTCTTCCCAGAGATAGAAGGACAGAGAACCAGGAATGGTGTTGATTTCGTTGACATAGACCGTATTGGTCTCAGCGTCCATCATGAAGTCGATTCTGCAGACTCCGGAAGAACCGAGCACCCGGAAGGTTTCCAGGGCATAGTTCCGGATCAGTTCGGTGACTCCTTCCGGCAGTTCTGCAGGAACTTTCCTGGAAGTATTTGCCATGCCCTTGGAACCCTTGGCCCCTTTGGAGCCTCCCTGATATTTATCTTTATAGTCAAGCAGTTCATCATCGGAAGAATGGAATACTTCTTCCAGGACGGAAGCCTCCGCGTGGAAAGAATCTCCCAGCACGGAACAGTTGACTTCCCGCATCGGCTTCACGACTTTTTCCGTGATGACCTTGAGATCATACTGAGCAGCATTCTCGAAGCACTTCAGATATTCCTCATCATTATGGGCAATTGAGATGCCTACGGAAGAACCGGTGCAGGCCGGTTTCAGAATCACCGGGTAGATCAGCTTATGAACCTGGTTCAGAATTTCTTCTTTCTTCGATTCCAGCTCGCTGCCATAGCACCAGAACCATCTTGTGATCGGCAGACCGGCACCGGAAAGGATATATTTCTGATGAACTTTATCCTGACCGACGGCAGCCGCAATCAGATCGCAGCCTGCATAGGGAAGCTTGAGCATCTCAAACAGTCCCTGGATCGTTCCGTCTTCGCCATTGGTTCCATGCATCACCGGAATTGCCACATCGATCGTGCCGAGATCCTTCTTTCCGAACAGGCCGCTCTTCACCGGCTGAATGACGACCTGACTGCCAGCGCTGGCAAGCGTTACCTGCGTGCACTTCTTCTTCACTTCTTCCAGATCCCGGAAATTTCTCATATCCCGCAATGCATCTCCGGCATAGAGCTTGCGGTCTTTTGCAACATAGATCGGGATGACTTCATATTTATCCGGATTCAGCGCTTCCATCGCCTGATGTCCGCTGATGATGGAAACTTCATGTTCCACAGATTCCCCGCCGAAGAAAACGGCTGTTCTCAGTTTCATACTTTTCCCTCCTAGGAATTTGCCTCCTCATTATACTCAGTTTCCTTCATCCGGACGACAGAAAGCGGCAAATGCAGAAGGATTATTCCGGGCGGTATGCTATCATACCCAGAAGGGAGGACTTGCCATGAAAAAAGCACTTGTGCTGGCCGGCGGCGGTACCAGAGGCTCCTATCAGAACGGAGCGGTGCGGGCTCTTCGCAGAATCGGCCAGGATGACTGGAATCTGGTAACCGGAACCTCAATCGGGGCACTGAATGCTGCCCTGATCGTTCAGAAAGATTTCAAGGCAATGGATGCCATGTGGCATAACCTGAAGCAGGAACAGATTATCAATGGCGCTGTTTCCGTCGACATGGATCTGCAGGACATGATCAATGACCGGGCACAGATCATGAGCTTTGCAAAAGATTTTCTGAAAGACAAAGGAGCAGATATCTCCCCTCTGATCGCCTATATCAGAAAGCTGTATCAGCCGGAGAAATTCTTTGAAAGCCATACGGATTTCGGCTGCGTGGTATGCAGACATCGGACCAAGGAACCGATCTACGTGAATAAGGAAATGATGAAAGAGGATGGAGAAGACTGGCTGATTTCCACGGCCAGTGCCTATCCGGCCTTCCCGGTTCATCGGTTCAAGGGCGGTGAATATATTGACGGGGGCTATTTTGACAATCTGCCGATTGATGAAGCACTGCAGATGGGAGCGGAAGAAGTGATTGCCCTCGATCTCAACAGCGAGCCTCAGCATCCTTGCTACATGGACCGATCCCATATCACGTATATATTCCCGAGAGTGGAGACCGGAAGCTTCCTGTCCTTCGACCCGAAGGTGATCGGTCAGCTGGAAGCACTTGGATATTATGATACGATGAAGGCATTCCATGTCTTTGACGGCGTGAAGTATACGTTTGAGCTGACCAAGCTTCCGGACTGGTTTGCCCAGTTTCAGAGAGAACTTCTGATTCTGGAAACAAAGATCAAGCTGGCCGGGAATCTCAATGAGCGCTTCCGCAGCAGCCAGGTGATCACGGACCGCCTGCTTGCTCAGCAGCATGCCCGGGTGCTGACGGATAAAGCGATGTTCTACGGGTTCCTCGATAATCTGATGGACTCTGCGGAAGCGGATCCGACCAGGGTGTATACCTATAGAGAAGGCCGGGATCTGATTCTGGCAAAGTTTGCGGATGCTGCAAAGGAAGATTATCCTTCTGCACCTTCGCTGGCTCCGGATAAGCTGCTTGCCTATATGAAAAGCCTTAACATGGCAGGAGTCACAGCCAAGATGGTGCATACCATTCTGTACCCGGACCAGGAATTCCTGAGCGAGAACATGAAGCTCACGGTTTATCCCTTTGAATATGCCCTGGCATTGTTCGTGAAGTACCTGATGCTGGAACTGAAACAGGAGTGATTATGGAACGGATTGCGCAGTTTGAAAAAGTAAGTCTTGCCCGGTTCCTGGAGGACTGGCAGGAGTTTTCTCCGGAAACCGGCAGAGCAGAAGCACAGAAGATCTATGAATCCATCCGGCTGCCGGAAAGAGCTACCCGGGGATCAGCGGGCTATGATTTCCATGCCCCGGTTTCCTTTGCGCTGGCGCCGGGGGCAGAGATCCGTATTCCGACCGGAATCCGTGCTAAAATGGATCCTGGATATGTGCTGATGCTGTTTCCACGCAGCAGTCTTGGATTCCGCTACCGCCTGCAGCTGAATAATACCGTCGGCATCATTGACAGCGATTATTATTCTGCCCGGAATGAGGGGCATATCTGGTGCAAGCTGACGAACGATACGCATGAAGAAAAGACCGTCAGTCTTTCGGCCGGAGATGGAATGGTGCAGGGAATCTTCCTGCCATTCGGCATCACGCTGGATGATGAATCAGAAGGAGAACGGATCGGCGGATTCGGCAGCACAGATCATTAGAAAGATTTGCTATGACAGAACAAGAACAGATTCAGAGTTATTTTGAAACCGAACCGATCCCGGAGCACATCCGCCAGCGTATGGAAGAATGCCGCCGGAAACATATGACAGTTCCTTCGGAACGGCTCATCAAGCGCCCTTCCCAGATTGAAGGAATCCGGGAAAGCTCGAAGATCAACACCGGTGTCCTGGATGAAGTTGCCGCGAAGATCCATGAAGGCATGAGCACTCAGGAGATTGATGATATCGTCGTCGAATACACGCACAGCCATGGGGCAATCTGTGCTCCTTATCACTTTGAAGGATACCCCAAGAGCGTCTGCACGAGCATCAATGATGAAGTGTGCCATGGAATTCCGGCAAGACACCGGAAACTCAGAGACGGCGACATCATCAATGTGGATGTTTCCACGATCTATAAAGGCTATTACTCTGATGCCAGCCGGATGTTCATGATCGGCGAAGTGAGCGAGGAACGCCGCAGACTCGTCGAAGAGACGAAGAAGTGCCTGGAGATCGGCGCCGCTGCTGCAAAGCCCTGGGGCACGGTCGGTGATATCGGCTATGCGATCTCAAAATATGCGCATTCCAGAGGTTACAGCGTCGTGCGGGAGCTCGGCGGTCATGGCGTCGGCATCGAATTCCATGAAGACCCATTTGTATCGCATGTCGGCAAAGCACATACCGGCATGGTGCTGGTACCGGGGATGATCTTCACGATTGAGCCGATGATCAATGCCGGACGGGCAGGCGTCACGATTGATCCGTATAATGAATGGACGATTTATACGGAAGACGGAAAAGACAGTGCACAATGGGAACATACGTTCCTGATGACAGAAACCGGAGTGGAGATTCTGACCTATTGATCGATTGAAGGTGATTGCATGGAACAGAATCAGGAAGTGCTGAAGAAGCGCAGAAGAACTTTTCATTATCGGAAAGAACAGATTTCCGATGCTCAGCTTCATGACCTGGAAGCTTATGGAATCAGCGTGGAAAGTGAGGAACAGCCGTGGTTCTTTGCGGTGATTCAGAATCAGGAGATCCTGGATCGCATGGCGAGGATGACCGGCCTGAATGATCCGTTCTATGGCGCGCCGACGCTGATTGCCGCATTCGCGAAAGACAATGCGGTCAGCGCGGTTGTGGATACTGCATTTGCACTTTCCTCGATGATGAATGCCGCTGTGAATGAAGGGCTTGGAACCTGCATGATCAGCAGTCTGAAAGACCTGCTCAATCATCCGGAGCACATGGAGCTGAGAAATCTGTGCAGGGTTCCGACAGGCTATACGTGCATCGGATCCATTGCCATCGGCTTCCCCGAGGAGGAAGAAGAAACTCCGGATCCTCAGACAGCAGACGTATTTTCTTATATCAGATAACAAGCAATAAGGAGCTCTATGAATCCGACAATCTATGTGACCGGGCATCGGCATCCGGATACCGACAGCATCTGTGCAGCCATCACCTATGCAGATCTTCTGAATCGCTGCGGAGAACATGCACAGGCATGCCGCCAGGGACCTCTCAATGAAGAAACGAAGTTCGTTCTGAAGCGATTTCATCAGGAAAATCCTCTTCTTCTGACGGATGCCAGAACGATGGTGAAGGATATTGATATTGACCAGCCTGCCATCATCTCCCGCCATGCGACCGTTCATCATGCCTGGCATGTGATGCTGCAGACGCAGAACCGGTCTCTGTTTGTGACGGATGATGATGGCAAGCTGTGCGGGATCTGCACGACTTCCAATCTTTCATATGTCCGCCTCAAGCCGGATGGAGATCTGAACCAGCTGATGTCTACCGCAAAGCTGGAAGACATTGCCCGTACGATTGCCGGGACCATCAGGTATCGCCCGGAGGAGTTCCATTCGAATGGCATTGTCCATGTGATTACGCTGGATGAGAGGGAAGCACGCATGTTCAATCTCAATGGCGGAATTGCAATTCTGAGCTCTGATATGGCCAAGCAGAAGATGGTCATCGATGCCGGCTCCAGATGTCTGATTCTGACCTGCGGGCAGAAAGCATGCAGCGATGTCATCGCAGATGCGGCGGCACATCAATGCGCAGTGATTGAAACGGATCATGATACCATGCATGTCGCCCGCATCGTGACCGAGTCCTATGCCGTGGAAAATGTGATGACCACGGATCTTGTGACATTCCGGGAAGACGAATTCGTGGACGATGTCGCCGCCAAGATGACCAAGACCCGTGTGCGTTCCTATCCGGTGCTGGATCAGGAAGGGAATATCGTCGGCGCAATTTCCAGATTCCATACCGTGAATTATCCGCACCGCCGCTTTGTGCTGGTGGACCACAGTGCCACGAATCAGTCAATCGGACATGTGGAGGAAGCCAGGATCGAGGCAATTATCGATCATCATCATATCGGCGATATCCAGACAGACTATCCGATTATGTACCGCAATGTCCGCTGCGGGTGCACGTGCACGATCATTTCGACCCTGTATCAGGAAAACGGCCTGCTGCCGGATGCGGATATGAGCGGATTGCTGCTGTCGGCAATTCTCAGCGATACGCTGAATTTCAAATCGGCGACCACGACTAAGCAGGATAGGGTAGCAGCAGAATGGCTGGCAGGAAGAGCTGGCATCAGCAATCTGGATGCCTATGCCAGAGAAATGCTGAGTGCATCGGTATCTCTGAAGGATTCCACGCCGCATGAGATTCTGAACCGCGATCTCAAGAGCTATTCGATCGGCTCCTACAAGTTTGCCATCGGCCAGACCAACTACAGCCATATGGAAGACGTGCAGAAGATCCTGCCGGAATTCAAGGCGAACCTGGAAAAGGAACAGGAAGCCGACAAGCTGGACCTGCTGGTCATGCTGTTTACCGATGTGATGGGAGAAGGATCCCTGTTTGTCTACTACGGACCGCTTTCCTATGTCATCTCTGATCTCATTGAGACGAAGTTCGATGATCATTCCGGCTTCGATCCGAAAGTCATTTCCCGCAAGCAGCAGCTGATCCCGAAACTTTCGGAAGTACTCAAATCAATCTGAAACGGTGCTTTCCTGCCATTGGCAGGAAAGTTTTTTTCTGATGACTCCAGTTATGCGGAGGGGCTCCTTCCAATACAATGACGGCATAATAGTTCCATCCGCTGCCGAATTCGATCCGCTTCAGATAACAGTAGCGCACACGATGTAGGTGTATTGTCTTATCAAAAGCTAAATAACCGACATATTTTATGCCGCCTGACCAACGATTGAAATACGTTGGCTTGCGGCGGCGAAAATTCTGTCAGCATCAATCATCCGTTTCTTTCGCCATGGTCATGGCTGCCAGTGCAGTGGTCATCATTCCGCTTCTGATCCTGTTTTCGTTCACGCAGAAGTGGTTCATCAGCGGAATTGGCGGAGAAACCGGAATCAAGGGATAAATCGCTCAGCTGATCGTTCTTCAGCTGAGCTGTTCGCGGTATACTTTCCATATGAGAAATTTCTGAAAGGAGATTGCTGTAATGGATTACCCGAAGGCTGTACTGCATCTGCATCTCGACGGTGCGATGCCTGCCCGCCTGTTTGCAAAGTGGAGCAGAGAAGATGGAATGATTCCGGAAAAAATGAGCGATGAAGCATGGATTGATGCACATCAGCTGAAACAGTCCATGAGCCTGGCGGAAGCACTGACCAGCTTTGATATTCTGCTGGCTCTTCTGAATCGTGAGGAAAGACTTTCGGAATGTACGGAAGAATTGCTGGAGGATCTGTATCAGGAAGGAGTCAGGGTAGCTGAAATCCGCTTTTCTCCGCAGAGCCATCATCCCCTGAGCATGGAATCAGCAGTGCGGGCAGTGATCGATGGTCAGAAGAAAGCAGTTTCGAGACACCCGGATCTCTGCGCAGGCATTCTGCTCTGCATGATGCATGGCACCGGCAATGATGCAGAAAACAGAGAGACCGTGAAGCTGGCAGGAAAATATCTTGGAGAGGGTGTCGTCGGCATCGATCTGGCTGGAAATGAAATGGGCAATCCGCTGTCTGACTATGAACCGTGTTTTCGTCTTGCAGAGGAAAACGGAATTCCATTTACGATTCATGCAGGGGAAAGCGGTCCGGCTTCCAATGTGCAGTATGCGATTGATCTTGGCGCAGAGCGGATCGGCCATGGCGTCAGGAGTATCTTTGACAGAACCGTCGTGGAAAATCTCGTATCGCATGGCGTGACGCTTGAGGTATGCCCGACAAGCAATATCTTTGCTTCTTCGTTTCCTTCGCTTGCAGAGCATCCGGTCCGGAAGCTCTTTGATGCAGGCGTGAAGCTGAATCTCAATACGGATGATCCCTTCCTGATGAATCTGACTCTGGAACAGGAATATCAGAATATGCGCGATGTTTTCCATTTCACGGAGAAAGAACTGATCCTGACGAATCTGTATGGAGCAGAAGCCTCATTCTGCAGAGGAAGCGAGAAGGTCGCAGAGCAGCTGAGAAGCCTTCTGGCAGAGATGGAATAGAAAACGGCAGATTCACTGCCGTCGGAGTGCGTCAATGAGATGGAGATAATCGTCCGGCAGAGGAGCCGTGACGGTGATCTCTTTTTCTGTTGTCGGATGATAGAAGGTGATCGATTCTGCATGCAGCATTGCGGCTTGCTCTTCCAGCAATGGACATGGTTCTCCATACAGGGTATCGCCAAGCAGCGGATGGCCGATATAGGAGGAATGCACCCGGATCTGGTGAGTTCTGCCGGTCTCGATGCAGAAGCGTGCTTCGCATGCGTCCTGGAACGTCTGCAGACGTTCGTAATGCGTCACAGCGTGTTTTGAATGGATTTCTGTGACGGCCATGCGCCGGAAATTGTCCGGATCTCTGCCGATCGGAGCATCAATGGTTCCGGAGGGATCCATGATGCCCTTTGCAAGAGCAATGTAGGTTTTCTTCGGTCTGAATGGCCCGTCATTAGCAGAGAGGCGGGCAGCGGCAGATTTCGTTTTCCCGATCAGAATGCAGCCGCTGGTCGTGCGGTCGATGCGGTGGATGAGATAGAACTTCTGATATCTGAAGAGCAGGGCGTGATAGAGGGTTCCGGTCCAGTTTCCAGGAGCTGGCGAAACGGTCATGAAGCGGGGCTTGTTCACCACCAGGACCTGGTCATCTTCATACAGGATGTCCAGCGGAATGTCTTCCGGAAGGTCCTTTTTCGGTCTCTGATCCGGGAGGGAGACATCGAGCTCATCTCCAGGATGGACGATCGTGTCTGCCTGAAGCAGGCGTTGATTGACTCCGGCCAGATGGAACTTCAGAATCAGCTTCATGGATTCTTCCGGGAGCTGGAGTGTTTTCTGAATGTAGGAAAGTGCATTCTGTCCTTCCGTCAGGTCTGCTTCTGCAGTCCATTTTCTCTGTTCCAGCATCGTTCTGTTTCTCCTGTCCGATTTCATCTTAGCAGGGTAGAATGGAGAGCGGAGAAAAAACAGTATGGGAAAACAGTCTTATCAGGCATTGGTTGAGGCAGAGCTGCCGCTTCATGGAACATTCTGGACGGTTGAAGCAATCGCTCAGGATGGCGTGCATCTTTGTTCTCGCGGGAAGAAAGAATGCATGCCTCTGGATCAGTTCATGAAGGAAGCAGGACTGAAAATGGATGAGTTTGATCCGTCAACCATTGCGGCGGCTGCGGAAAGCCGCATGCCTCACCCGGAACAGGAAGTTGCTTCGCTTGATGGCGTAAAGCAGTTTGAGATCTACCGCACGGATTCGGTCTATGAAAGGAAGAGTCCGCTGGATCTTCCGGCTTATCCGGAAATCAGGATTGATCGCAATTTCGATCTTCACCAGCTGGACCGCTTCGTCGTGCTGGATACGGAAGCGACTGGCCTTTCTGCTTATGAGGACCGGCTGATTCAGCTTTCTGCAATCCGCTATGTGAATGGCAGACCGGAAGAGTCTTTCAATACCTATCTGAACCCGCACAAGGAAATGACGGACGGCGCCGTGTCAGTTACGAATATCCGCAGCGAGTTTCTGGAAGAAGCACCGGATTTTGCCGAGATTGCAGACAGCTTCCGGGAATTCGTCGGTTCAGATCCGCTGGTCGGCTATTATATTCTGTTCGATCTGCGCATGCTGTGGTGCGCTGGCCTGGATCTCATCAGCAATCATACGATCTATGATGCACAATGGTATGTATTCCGCAGAATTCCGAAGGGCTTTCTGAGTGATCGCAAGCTCGGCACGGTTGCGAGATATCTGAATGTGGAGTTTCCTGCTCATAATTCGCTCGGGGATTCCTATGCGACCGGAGAGGTCTTTCTGAAGACGGTCCGTGAGATGACAGGGGAATGAAAGCATATTCAGAAAATATAATTATATAATTTCATAAATGATTGACGCCGTTTTCATGACTGGATAAAATAATGAAGCAGCTGTCCGCTGATTGACATGATCATCCTGATTCTGCCGCATGATGTGTTCGTGCGGCTTTTTTGGGATCGCAGAAGGGAGAGAACAACATGAAGCAGTATCGATCGGGACTGGAACCTTACTGTATGGAACATGATGCGTGCGGCATCGGCACGATTGTGAACATTGACGGACATCAGAGCTATGCCGTCCTGGATGATGCCCTGAAGATTGTGGAACGCCTGGATCATAGGGCAGGCAGAGATGCGACAGGAAAGGTCGGGGACGGTGTCGGCATTCTTCTGCAGATCTCGCATTCCTTCTTTTCGAAAGCTGCCGAAGCATGCGGAATTCAGGTAAAAGGAGAGGGAGACTATGGCGTCGGCATGTTCTTCTTCCCGCAGGACGAGCTGAAACGGACCTTTTCGATCCGTACCTTTGAAGTCATTGCCGGAAAGAACGGTCTGAAGGTGCTTGGCTGGAGAAAGGTTCCGGTTCACCCGGAGATTCTCGGGGAACCGGCAGCTGCCTGCATGCCATGCATCATGCAGTGCTTCATTGAACGCCCGGATGGCGTCGGCAAGGGTCTGCAGTTTGACCGCAGACTGTATGTGACCCGCCGGGAATTCGAGCAGGGAAGCGAAGATACATATGTATGCTCGCTTTCTTCCAGGACCATTGTCTATAAAGGAATGTTCCTGGTCATGCAGCTGAGAAAGTTCTATGAGGATCTGCAGGATCCGGATTATCAGACTGCGATTGCGATCGTGCATTCGCGTTTTTCAACGAATACTTCACCGAGCTGGCA
>OMXA01000042.1 GCA_900314905.1 uncultured Erysipelotrichaceae bacterium | reverse complement strand
CCTTGCGGCACTTTACGCGGCAGCTCTCGGTATCTGCTGATACCTTGCTACAAAGACTACCACATCATCCCTGAAAATCAAGATTCAGCAGTCAGAACAGGAAAAATACGGTACAATTCGTATGCTATGACAAAACTGATTGCTGCTGCCAGGAATCCTGAAGAAGGAGAACGTCTTCTGAAGGCCGGGGCAGATGAAATTGCCTATTCTCTGAAAGGACAAAGCTTCACCGGACTTCCGGAGATCTCGCTGGAAGAGCTGTCTGACTGCAGATCCTATGCGCTCTTTCTGAACCGCTTCTATTTCGAGGAAGATCTGCCGAACCTGAAAGCAGTCCTGGATCAGCTGGATGCCATGAATCCGGAACATCTGTATTTCAGCGATCCGGCTGTGATTCAGCTGGCTTCTGACCATATCCGCAGAAAGCTGATCTACCGGCCGGAGATGCTTGCGGTCAGCTCAGAAGATGTTTCCTTCTGGAATGAGAGAGGGATTGCCGGAGTTTCAATCTCTCCGTTGCTGACGAGAAAAGAACTGCTGCAGATCGTTTCTTCCTGTCCGCATACAGAGATCACGATTCATGGCAATCTTCTGATCTCTGCTTCCAGAAGGCCTCTTCTGTCGCATTGGCAGAGGTTCTCCGGATATCCGGAAAGCCTCCGGAATACCGAAGGCCTTTCCATCCGGGAATCAAAGCGCAGCGAAAAGATGCCGATCAGAGAAACCGATGCGGGCACTCTGATCTTCTCTGACTTCGTGCAGGAATCCTTCCTGCATCTGAAGGACTTTGCGCAATCGGGGGCAGAACGCTTCTTCCTGAATCCGGTTCTTTCGGATCCGGATTCTCTTGCAGAAGCAGTTGCTGCCTATCGGCAGATTCTAAGCGGAGGAGATCCGGCACTCATTGCCGGAAATTACCGGAAGAATCATCCGGAATTATCATTCAGTGAGGGATACTATGAACAGCCGACCATTCTCTGAACCGGAACTGCTTGCGCCAGCCGGAGATCTCAGAAGAGCAGAAACCGCGATCCGCTTCGGAGCGGATGCCGTCTATCTTGGCGGTCAGAAATTCAGCCTGCGCAGCCGGGCTTCCAATTTTTCGATCGAAGAGATTGCTGAAGCTGTTCGCTATGCCAGAGACTATCATGCGCGCATTCATGTCACCGTGAATGAGATTCCGCATGACTGCGATTTTGAAGGCCTGGAAGATTACCTGAAGACACTGGAAGAGATCGGTGTGACTGCCGTCATCGTGGCAAGTCCTGCCATCATGAAACTGGCAAAGAATGCCGCCCCGAGACTGGAAGTGCATTGCAGCACGCAGATGTCCGTGACGAATGCCATGGCTGCGCAGTTTCTGAAAGATCAGCTTGATATCGATCGGGTGGTGCTGGCCAGAGAATGCACGCTGAACGAAGTGAGATCCATCGCGCAGCATTGCCCGGTGGATACGGAGGCGTTCATCCATGGCGGCATGTGCGTGAATTACAGCGGCCGCTGCACCCTCAGCAACCGCATGACCCTGCGGGATGCCAATCGCGGCGGCTGTGCGCAATCCTGCCGATGGTCGTATCACCTTTACCGGAATGAGGACGAAGTGAGCGATCCTTCGCATCTTTATACGATGGGATCCAGAGATCTCTGCGCAGTGAAAGAAATCGGGGAGCTGATGAAGGCGGGAGTCCGTTCCTTCAAGATCGAAGGAAGGATGAAGACGGAATACTATGTGGCAGGCATCGTCAGCGCATATCGGCATCTGATGGATGAGCTCATGGAACATGAGTATGTGCTTCCGGAAGAACGCATGGCATATCATGCCGCCGAAATCATGAAGGCAGAGAACCGGGAGACCTGCCCGGGCTTCTATGAAGGCGTGGAGTCTGCTTCAATCATCATGCATGAGAATTCTGACAAAGATGTCAATCACGGCTTCCTCGGCAGAGTGGTTTCGTATGATGAGAAGGCGGGGGTCCTGGTGCTGGAAACCAGAAATCCGCTGGATCTTCAGGACGAGATTGAAGTCATGGAGCCGGGCATTGAGAATCGGACATTCACGGTCCGATCCATGCAGAATGAGGATGGCGAATACCTGGAAAAGAGCAGGGTTCCGATGCGTCTGGTGAGAATTCCGGTTCCGTTTGCAGTGAAGAAGGATGATCTTCTGAGAAAGGCATAAGGATGATTCTGGAAGGAAAAGTATCCGTCAAGGCAGCGATGCTCGGCGGTCACAGAAGAGTGGACCGGATTCTGATGGATTCCCGCAAGCATGATAAAGACACGCACTTCATCGAGCAGAAGGCGAAGGAACTGGGAATTGAAGTCCTCCGGAAACCGCGCGCAGAGCTGGATGCCATGGCAGAAGGATGCACGCATGGCGGAATCCTGGCCGAAGCGGAAGGAAGGCAGAATCAGAGCCTTGAGACATGTCTTGCGAAAGAGACTCCGTTTCTTGCGCTTCTGGAAGGGGTTGAAGACCCATATAATCTCGGCTATGTGATGCGCTCGCTGTACAGCGCAGGCTGCGATGGACTGCTGCTGGAAACCAGGGACTGGGCCCGCAGTGAACCGGTGATTATGAAAGCCAGTGCAGGGGCTTGTGAGTATCTGAATATCGTCTGCTGCAAGGATCCGGCAGAAGCGATTCATGCATGCAGAAATAAAGGACTGAAAGCCTATGCGGCTATGCGCAGAGATGCCGTGCCGTATTTTGAGGCTGATTTCACGATGCCGCTGATTCTCTGCATCGGCGGAGAGATGAGAGGACTTTCTGCTTCTGTGCTGAAGGAAGCAGACCAGAATATCTTCATTCCTTATGCCAATGACTTCCGCAATGCATTGAACGCAGCCGGAGCTTCGGCAGCGCTTTCATTTGAAATCCTGCGGCAGAGGCAGTACCGCTGAAACATTCCTGTGCTAGAATGGTCGCGAGAAAGAGGACAGCTATGAGAGAAGCGTATTATTTCCACGAAGATACCGTCATTCTGAATTATTCCAAGCAGTATTTCCGCACGCCGCATGAACTGCTCAGTTCTGAAGGGTTCCGCAGTTTTCTCAGTTCGTTTCTTCCGGTTCTGAAGAAGGAGCACTATGATCTGTACTGCTGGCTTGTCGCAAGCAAGCTTACGGAAAAGGATCTCGAAGATGAGATTGTCCTGGTCATGAAGTATCTGATGGTCGTTGACGTCAATGAGATCCATGACTATCTGATCACGAATCGGGAAAAGTTTCTTCAGGTCATTGAAGAGGCATATAACTACTGGCGCAAGCTGCAGCGTGTTTCGGTGCTTTACACGCATAACGAGGAAGGCTATCAGCTGCAGAACTTCCTGGAGGCAGACTCCAGGATCAATGATCTCTGTCTGAGTGTCTACCGTACCGCGGAAGAAAAGGTCCAGGGCGCCAAGAACAAGGTCTACCGTCAGCTCCATGCCGGCACCAACGCTTCGCTTCTGCTGCAGTATTATCCGGACCACCTGCCGGAAGAATATGACAGGCTCAGGAATATTGCCTTCGTCAATGAGGCGATGATCCGCACGCCGCTGATCCTTCACCCTCGCTCCAACAAGCGCACGAATACCTTCAGCGAAGCTGCTTACAACCCGGTAGAGGACTTCCATGATCCAGACGCAAAGGACAACTGGGTCTGCTATCCGGCCAAGATCGGCGAACTTCTCGTATTTGCGTATTTCCATCGCAACTACATCAGCTCTGCGGTTGCCATGGCAAACCTGTTTGAACTGGCATCGCCGGAAGAAGCCTCCACGCGCAAGCCGGACTGCATCGAGCTGTTCGGCGTTGAGGACGGCACGAAGGATACCGTGTTCTATCATGATCAGAAGAACGATATCTGGGTCGGAAAGGTCAGTGCGGCGCCGGAGATCGACTACTTCGGCTATACGAAGAAGTCTCTTCTGACGCTTCATAACCTGGCCATGATTCAGCGGGGCTGGCTGCCGATTCATGGGGCGATGGTCAACATCTACCTCAAAGACGGGACGAAGAAGGGATTGCTGTTCATGGGCGATTCCGGAGCGGGAAAGTCGGAAACACTTGAAGCACTGTCGGCTCTGGCAGATGATCTGATTGACCATCAGGAGACGGTCTTTGATGATATGGGCACCGTGCATATCGATGAGAATGGCGAGATCCGCGCCCAGGGCACGGAAATCGGAGCATTCGTGCGGCTGGATGATCTCGATAAGGGAACTGCCTACAAGGATATGGATCGTTCCATCTTCTTCAATCCGGAGAAGCCGAATGCCAGAGTCGTTCTGCCTGCTGCTCCGTATTATGTCGTGACCACGAACCAGAAAGTTGACTGTTTCCTGTATGCCAACAACTATACGGACAAGCGAGGCATGCACCTGTTCTCTTCTGCAGAGGAAGCAGAACCGGTCTTCCTGGAGGGCAAGCGGTTTGCCTTAGGCACCACTCAGGAAAAGGGCATTTCCACAACTTTCTTTGCCAATCCATTCGGCCCGATGCAGAAACAGGAAGAAACGAAGAAGCTGATCGACAGGATCTTTGCAAAGCTGTTTGAACAAGGCATCCCGGTCGGCGAAGTCTATACTTGCCTCGGCCTTAAGAATAAAGGAGATCATGGCATCACCAAAGCGGCGCAGGCCTTAATGGACTTTGCGATTCTCGGCAGGACCGGCGAATCTGAGTGAGTTTTTTCCTCCTGATTCCGGGAAGAAACCAATCAGGAGAGGAACAATCAGATGCATAGAAAAACAAGCAGGGAGATTCTGGCGGATGAGCCGACTGCATCTCTGGATTTTCAGCGGGGAAGACATGTGGTGGAAATGATCCGGATGGAAGTTCATAAGCGGAATCAAGCAGCAGTTATGGTAACTCATGATGAGCGCATTCTGGATCTTGCCGATCGGCTTTACTGCATGGAAGTCGGAAAGCTTTCCGAAGTAAAGAGATAATCGGATCCGTTACTGCATCGAAGAAAAGCATGCATGATAAAAAGAAGACAGCTCAACCCAGGCTGTCTTCTTTGCGGTTATGACGAATGATCCTGCGGTTCTTCCGGAACCATAATCTTCATTCCCTGAGGAACTACGGAGATGGTGACTTTCTGATGAACTCCGCCATCTTCTCCATCCAGAGTCCAGGCAATCGGCTTTTCTGCATGGAAGGTGACGCTTCTGGTCTGGAATACGGTGGCAAACGGATTCTTGGAGAACGAGGTTCTGCCATTGAAATCAGCCATGATGCTGTTATAGTCGATCAGGTTGTTCGGCGCTTTGATCAGAAGACATTCAAAGAGCCCGTCATCGAGCTTGGTATCCTTCAGAAGCGGCGTTTCCATGCCGCCGATGCTGGTGGTATTGCAGACTGCACCGAAGATGTAATCACCGCGTTCAATGATTCCGTCATGCTCGATCTGCATCGTCTCGCGATAGCTTAATCCGCTCTGCAGATTGGCAATGGTTTCCAGCACGTAGGCATTATAGCCGAAGCGGTTCTTCGATTCCTGGGAGGTTTCATAGCTCACATTCGTGAAGGCCCCGAAGGCAGCGATGTAGTTGAAGTAGGAATCCTGAAACTGACCGATATCATAGGCATAGGCATGAGTCCCGGCCGCGCATTCCGCGATTTCCTGCACCGATAATGCTTTTCCGCCGGCCAGCGTCTTTGAAAAATCATTTGCGCTGCCGGAAGGCAGATAGGAGATCGGTACCTGGATATTCAGGTGCATCATCACGTTGATCACGTGGTGCAGCGTTCCGTCGCCTCCTGCAATCAGAATGCAGTCATAGGGAAACTCTGTTTCCGAGAGGATTTTCTCAGAGGTCAATCCTGCTGCAGGATCAATCGGATAGATGACGGTCTCGCATCCGCGGGCGGCGAGAGTGGTCAGAACCTCCGGAAACTGCTGCCGGATGGATCCGGTGCCGGAGGTCAGATTTGCCAGAAAGAGTACATGTTTTCTTGCCATAGAAGTCTGTTCCTGTCTCTATCATAGCCGAAGCGGCATTGATTCGGAATGGACAGAGCGAGAGTTCTGTATCTGAACTTAAAAACCCGCCGGAGATTGCGGCGGGCTCTTCGAACAGAGAATTATTCTTCTGCAGCCGGGAAGGTGACGAGGAATTCACTCCCTTCATTGATTCTGCTGGATACCTGGATCGTGCCATGCGAGATCGCGGCGGCATGCTTGACGATCGAAAGGCCTAAGCCGGTTCCGCCGGTGGCTCTGGAATGGCTTTTGTCGACCCGGTAGAATCGTTCGAAGATGCGGTTCAGGCTGTCGGCAGGGATGCCGATGCCGGTATCGCTGACTTTCAGGTAGCAGCGGTCTGCTTGGCGATAGGTCGATACGGTAACGGTGCCATTCTCTTTGTTATAGCGGATTGCGTTGTCCATGAGGTTGTAGGCAATCTCATAGATGAGTCTCGCATTTGCCTTGATCCTGGTCCTGCTAAGGCTGGTCTGAATCGTGACATGATGCTCTTCGCTGGATTTCTGCAGAGATTCTTCTGCCTCTTTGACAAGATCGCTGAGATCCACGATTTCTTCTTCGGCAGGGGAATTCTCATCAAGCTGTGACAGGCGGATGATATCGTCAATCAGGGTCAGAAGCCGGGCGCTTTCCGTGCGGATACGATGCACGAACTGGGCTTCATCTTCCGGTCTGACCAGATGGTTTTCCAATAGTTCTGCGCTGCCCATGATGGACTGGAGCGGGGTCTTGAGTTCATGCGAAACATTTGCGGTGAATTCTCTGCGCTGCTGCTCCGCGGCGTATTCTTCTGAGATATCGGAAGCCAGGATGCTTGCACCGGTATAAGCGCCTTTGCTGGCAATCGGAGCAGCTGCTACCCGGATCGTCCGATCTCTGATGGTCAGAATGTCTTCTGCCTGCTTTCCAGCGTGGACTTCTTCCAGGATGCGGCTGATCTTCTCATCCCGGCACAGGGTCAGGATATGCTTTCCGTTCACGCTGCCATCCGCTTCAAACAGGCGCAGGGCAGAAGGATTCACGGAAAGGATTTCATCCTGATGATCCAGAACGATCAGACCTTCATGAATCGAAGAAGTCACGGTTTCGAATTCTTTCTGTTTCTGATGAAGCTGATTGAGCTGATCGCTGATCTGATCATTCTGGCGGTCGATCCGGGACAAGAGGGGAGCGATCTCCTCATATCCCTGATTTTCGAGCGGGTGATCGAGGTCCAGATGATTGAGCGGTTCGACAATCCGCTTTGAAAGCCACTTTGACAGGAACCAGGAGAGCACGATGGCAGCAATCAGGATCCAGAGCAGCGTCGTGGTCATGCGCAGTACCATGAGACCGACAGTATCAGTGGTGACAGATACTCGGAGAATCGAATGATCTTTGAGAAGAACTGCATGATACATCGTCCTGGTTGCCATCGTGGACGAATAGCGCACTGCGTTTCCTTCGCCATTGGCCAATGCCTGCTGAACTTCTGCGCGGCCGAGATGATTCTCAAGATTGGCGGCGTCTGCCTGATTATCAAACTGCACCGTGCCATCGGCAGCGATCCAGGTGATGCGGTATTCTTCACTGGCAGGCAGAGATCTCAGATAGTCCAATCCGGACGTCTCAATTCCTGCTGCAGCAAGCTGTGCCTGGGAATTCAGCTGCGTCTCTTCGAGATTCATGAAATACCGATTCAGTGCCCCGAGAATCAGGGCCAGTGAAGCAGCCAGAATCACGAGTGTGGAGAAGAAGACAGATCGGAATATTTTTCTTGTCATGAAGAAGATTCCTCCTCCCGGTAGCGGTAGCCTACTCCTCTGACGGTATCGATGCATGAACCGGCATCTTTCAGCTTCTGACGAAGCGTGCGGATATGGACATCCACGGTTCTGGTTTCGCCATCATATTCCATGCCCCAGATCAGATTCAGCAGCTGATCTCTTGTGTAGACGATGCCGGGATGCGAAAGCAGCAGTTTCAGCAATTCATATTCCTTCAGCGTCAGGGAGATTTCCTCATCGCTGACAAAGACTTCATGTTTCTCCGGATCAATGCGGATCTTCCCATGCGTGACTATCGTGCTTTGCGGGTTGCCTGTCTGGCAGCGGCGCAGCACTGCTCTTGCCCGGGAAACCATCTCCATCATGCCGAATGGCTTGGCGAGATAATCATCCGCGCCAAGATCCAGGCCTCTGATCTTGTCATATTCCGTGCCTTTGGCACTTGCCATGATGACTGGAATCGAGGCGGTGTCCGGATCTCTTTTCAGCTTCTTCAGAATCTGAACGCCATCTTCATCCGGCAGCATCACATCGAGAATCACGAGTTCCGGTTTCTGTTCTTTCAGCGACTGGAAGAAGGATTTTCCATCTTCAAATCCCTCCGCATCAAATCCCGTTGAGTTCAGGGTGTATATTTCGATTTCCCGGATACTGCTGTCATCTTCGACAACGGCAATCATACTTCTGCCTCCTCTGTGGAACCGGTGATGGAATAGATGACCCATTTGGCGATATTCACTGCATGGTCTCCGATCTTCTCGTAGTATTTTGCAATCATGACCAGATCTACTGCATAAGCGCTGTCCTGCGGCATCTGCACGATCATCCGGATGATCTCCTGCTTGGTCTGATTGAACAGGTCATCCACGAGATCATCGCTGCGGATGACCTTCTTTGCAATCTCCAGGTCCTGCTTCACGAATGCATCAATGGCCTGTGACACCATGGCTCTGGTCGCATCGGCCATCTTCTGCGTGCCAGGGATTCCGATTCTTCCGCCCATATTCAGAATTTCTTCCGACATATCGCCCGCGATTTCACAGATCCGGCTCATGTCCGTGATCATCTTCAGGGCGGCACTGACCGTGCGCAGATCATGGGCCATCGGGGCCTGGAGCAGCAGATACTTCATGCACAATTGCTCGACCATTTTTTCTCTGGAACGCATTTCACCCTGCAGATCCATGGCTTCTTTTGCGGACTTGCTGTCACCTTCCATCAAGGCAGTATCCGCTAAGCGGATTGCTTTCTCTGCAAGACCTCCCATAGAGATCATTTCGGTATTCAGATCTCTCAGACCAGAATCTAATCTTGAACGCATGATGCAGTCCTCCTTCCGGCGATTGCCGTGATCTTTCTGTCTTGAGGAAGTGATTGCGTCATTGCTAGATTACCATATTCTCCTGGATAATCAGCATGAAAGGCGATCGTTCCTCTACCTGATTCAGTATGAAAAAAGAATGTAAAGTGAATTCGGATTGCAACGTTAAATCAATGTAAAAAAACAGCGCATCTCTGCTTGGAACAGGCAGAAATCTGATCGTCAGGATGCCTTTGTGCTAAACTGTTTGGCGTATGGAGAAAATTGAATCTCTGCAGAATGCAAAAGTCCGGGAATGGACTGCTCTGCATGAAAAAAAAGAACGCGATCGTACCGGTAGGTTTCTGATCGAAGGGGAGCATCTCATCAAAGAAGCTGCTTCTGCCGGTCTTGTCGAGCTGGTGATCAGTGACCTTGAAGAGATTCCGTTTCCTGGTATCCGCCATGTGCTGGCGGCGCCTAAAGTCATGAAGAAGCTTTCCGCGAACGTATCCGGTGCGCATCTGATTGCCATATGCAGGAAGCCGTCTTATGAAGCTGTTTCCCTTCATCGGCTGCTCCTGCTGGATGGAATCCAGGATCCGGGCAATCTTGGCACGCTGATCCGCACCGCCGTCTCTTTTTCGTTTGATGGCGTCTGGTGCTCGGAAGATACCTGCGATTTCTACAATGAGAAAACGATTCGCAGCACGCAGGGGGCATTGTTTCATCTTCCATTGATTCGCACGGATCTGAAGGAACTTGTGCCAGAGCTTCATCAGCAGGGCGTGAAAGTCATCGCCACTGCCCTGGATGCGAGCATTCCTTTTGCTTCGCTGGAAGCATCAGAAAAGATGGCATTTGTGCTCGGCAATGAAGGCCAGGGCGTATCCGCTGAGATTCAGAAAGCCGCAGATGAGCGGATCCGCATCGAGATGCATGGCTTTGAGTCGCTCAATGTTGCGGTTGCCGGCGGCATTGTGATGTATCGGTTCCGGGCTCAGTAATATCCGTATCCGCCGAACTCGTAGCGGAATTTCTTCTCGGAAGGATCCGGGTTCAGTTCCGTTTCCGTCTCATGATCGATGCGCATCCAGGAATTCTCCGCAGGCAGGCGCATGCGGAAGCGATGGATCGCTGCTTCTTCTCCCTGCAGAACCAGTTCGACGTCACCGTCTTCCAGATTCTTCACGTATCCAGTCAGGCCGAGTTCCTGGGCAAGGGCCATGCATGTATAGCGGAAGCCTACTCCCTGGACTCTTCCTTCATATAGAATCTTCACTCGTTTCATGACTTCAGAATAACACGAAAATCCGTTTCAGGAGGTATTCCATGACAGCGATTCTGCTGAATCAGACAAACTTCGATCAGACATGGGCTCAAGAAACCCTTTATGAGCTGATCCGTCCTGGCATGAAGGTATGCATCCTGCCGCTGGCCTATGAAGAAGGCTGGGCAAGCGATGCAGAGATCTTCCAGGATCGCTTTTCCGAAGGGAGCGAATACTATGAGGATCTCAGAAGACCGTTTCTTGCCTATGGCATCCGTCCGGATGAGATCTTTTTTGCGGACTATCATCGCGAAGAACCGGAAGAGCTGGAACATGACATCCGCCGTTCAGAGATTCTCTGCCTGGTCGGCAATGATCCTGATGAGTGCATGATGCGCCTGGAAGACCTCGGACTGATCCGGACACTCAGGCAGTATCCGGGATTGCTGATGACGATCAGCGAGTCATCCAAGATTGTTCTGAAAGAGTATTACCGTACGCCGGATGAGGATCATGGATTTGAATACCGGGATGGACTTGGCTTATTGTCGGGCTTTGATCTGGATACGCATTATTTTGAAGATGTATTCCATCTTGGCGGGATCATCCGGGCTCTTGAGGAAAAAGGAAGATCCATCGCCGTGCTTCCTGACCGGGGCGGAATCCTGCTGGATCAGAGCAATGCGGAGCTGCTGGGCGATGCTTTTCTTGCCGGTCCGGAAGATCTGGATGAAATCTATCAGCTGTACCATGAGGTTGAAGAGAGATAGAGTCAAAGAAGAACAGGCTGATCATTCAAAGTCAGAGAGCTGCCTTCCAGCAATAGAATGGAACACGTTTCCGAACGGTCATCGATCAGAAATTCGCTGATTTTCCTGGCAGTTATGAATATGATGATCTGATCTTTTACAGTTGGAAAAGCGAAACATGCTGGATAACCCCATTGTTAAGGGAGAATCCAGCATTTTAAACGTGATCTGTTTATGTTGTATGCGCGGCCTTATCCAGAAATATTTTTAATTTTCTTTCGAAGCTCTGCCGGCTTGTATCGTTTCCGATCTAATGCCAGGTCATCGTAGTTCGTCAGGGCAGTCAGTGCCTTGCTTCCTTTGCAGGTGGCACGGTAGTACATATCATCATCGACAACATTCAGATTCTGCAATGTCCTGATCAGATTGTCGGTAGTAATGTGCGTGCCTTTGTCATCAAGCCCGCATTCCAGCAGCCGGTATATCAGTAATGCTGTATAGCAGGTAAGAAAATATCCTTTGATGTGCTCTGGTGTGGAACAGTAGACAGGTCTGCCTCCGAAGTTTGTCTTGATGATGCGGAAACAATCTTCAATCTGATACCGCTTGCCCATGAAAGCCAGAATGTCCTGTACTTTATCATCGATCAGATTGCTTTTATATCGCTTAACGCAAGCACTTTGCATATACTGGCTATGAGGAGGGGATATGCTATGACAAGAGCCAATTCCAAAACTTCAAGTGTTTATATTCGCGTAGATCCGGAAACAAAAGCACAGGCAGAAATGATACTGAACCAGCTTGGCATACCAATGTCCAATGCGGTTGGCATGTTCTTGAAGCAGGTTGTTCTTCACAGAGGCATTCCTTTCGACATGACGCTTCCTGATGCCAGCCCAATCGCAGCTGGCGGATTAACGAAAGAACAATTTGATGCGGAAATGCAGAAAGGCATAGACGATATCGATGCAGGACGCGTTGTTTCTGCAGCGGATGTGGAGGATGAAATGCGGAGTATGTCTGGACGATGAGGGTCGTTTATACCTTTCAGGCAAGGCAGGATATGAAGAATATATATTGCATATACGCTGCTTGCTCCAGACGCCGCCGAAAAGCTGATTAATGAAATCATGCAGAAAGTAAATACTCTCGATTCCATGCCAGAGCGCAATCCTCTCTATCGCGATGAGCCGTGGCACAGTCGTGGAGTTCGCTATCTGCCGGTCAGAAAGTATCTGATTTTCTACATGGTCAGCTCAGAAGACGATACTGTTTTCGTTTCCCGCATTCTGTATGGCGGGAGAGATCTTCGCAAGCAATTAGATTAGGGGCCCAATGTCCCATTTTATAGTACGCAGCCGAGAAAACCCATGAGCTTCAGCTATAGGCGTAAAAGGGTCTTGTCTGAGACATGGTCCTTTCTTTTGCGCAGCCCGCAAAATTTCAAGGCGTTTTCATTTTTCACATCGAAATGCGAAAAGTGGCTTCCAGTTTTTCAAAATAAGGCGTGAACCCTGAATTGGGTTTACCCCATTGGCGGCCGTTAAGGCGATATTTGCAATTTCTTTGATCCAGAAGTGTAAAAGACCCGGGAGCTGCTGGGCGATGCTTTTCCTGCCGGCCCGGAAGATCTGGACGAAATCTATCAGCTGTATCATGAGGTTGAAGAGAGATAGAGTCAAAGAAGAACAGGCTGATCATTCAAAGTCAGAGAGCTGCCTTCCAGCAATAGAATGGAACACGTTTCCGGACGGTCATCGATCAGAAATTCGTTGATTTTCCTGGCAGTTATGAATATGATTATTTCTGTTCAAAGCGATCAAGAAGAGACAAGTAGCCGCATCGCATCTGTCCAAGAGAGGAATCGGAAAGGCTGAGACGATTCTGACAGGGATGACGGGGAATTCACTCTTCCAGCGAGACTAATCCTCTCCGGGACTCTCCGTTACAGAGCAATCAAGGTGCACTTCTTAGGGAGTGAATCAGGATGGTACCGCGTTCATGACGTTCCTGGATGTTTCAGGAACGTTTTTTATATCTGATCAGGAGGAAAAGATTCATGAGTGTACAGATTGAACAAGTTCAGGAAGAAGCTCTTGCGGCTGTGCAGTCTGCCGGGACGATGGAAGATCTGAACCAGGTGCGGATTGCATATCTGGGCAAGAAAGGATCGATCCAGGCTCTGATGGCAGAGATGAAGAATCTGCCGAAAGAAGAGAAGCCTGCCTTTGGCCAGAGGGTCAATGCATGCAAGCAGGCAGTTGCTGAGGCACTGGAAAAGCGTCAGGAAGTTCTGAAGGCAGAGGCCCTGGGAGCACAGCTGGAAGGGGAGAAGATTGATATCACCCTGGCAGGGGATCGGCTGGAAACCGGCACGATTCATCCGCTGATCATGATTCAGCAGGAGATTGAAGACCTCTTCATCGGCATGGGCTACAAGGTTGCCGAAGGACCGGAAGTCGAGCAGGACTACTACAATTTTGAGCTTGCCAATATTCCGAAGGACCATCCGGCAAGAGATATGCAGGATACGTTCTATATTGATCCCAATACGCTGCTGCGCACGCATACGACGGCCATGCAGATGAGAGAACTCGAAAAGGCACATGGGCAGCTGCCGATCAAGCTGATCTGCCCGGGCAAGGTGTACCGCAGAGATGATGACGATGCCACGCATTCCCATCAGTTCATGCAGTGCGAGGGTCTTGTGGTCGGGGAGCATATCACGCTGGCCGACCTGAAGGGGACACTGGAATTCATGGCGAATCGCATGTTCGGCGAAGGCCGGAAGATCCGTTTCCGTCCTTCCTATTTCCCGTTCACGGAGCCTTCCGTGGAGGTGGATGTCTCCTGCCCGTTCTGCAATGGCAAGGGATGCAGTGTCTGCAAAGGCAGCGGCTGGATTGAAATCCTCGGTGCCGGCATGGTTCATCCGCATGTGCTGGAGATGAATGGCTTTGATCCGGAGAAATGCAGCGGCTTTGCATTCGGAGTAGGCCTGGAGCGGGTTGCGATGCTGAAGTACGGCATTGATGATATCCGCAGCTTCTATACGAATGATCTGAGGTTCCTGAAGACATTCGACCGGTTTGACTGAGGAGGAAAATACCATGAGATTAAGTTATAAATGGCTCAGCGAATATGTGGATCTTTCCGGGATCATCCCGGAAGAGCTGGCTCTGAAGATGACCACTGCCGGTCTTGAAGTCGAAGGCATCGAACCGATGGCTTCGGGGACGAACCTCGTGATCGGCGAAGTTCTTTCCTGCAAAGACATTCCCGATACCCATCTTCATGATACGGTCGTCCGCATCCATGAAAATCCGGAAGAAACCGTGAAGATCGTCTGCGGAGCACCGAACTGCAGAGCTGGCCTTAAAGTGATCACTGCTCTGCCTGGGGCAAAGCTTCCGGGCGGAACCATTCTTGCAAAACCCGTGCATGGACACGAAAGCAATGGCATGCTGTGTGCATTGTTCGAGCTTGGCGTCGATCAGAAATTTCTGAGTGAAGCACAGCTTGCCGGCATCGAGGAGCTGCCGGCAGATGCTCCCGTCGGCGAAACTGATGTGCTGAAGTATCTTGGCTATGATGATACGATTCTCGATGTTTCTCTGACCCCGAACCGGGCAGACTGTGCGGCAATGTGGAATATGGCAAAGGAAGTCGGTGCCATTCTTCATCGTCCGGTCACCTGGCCGGATTACAGCGGAAAAGAAAGAATCGGAGAAAAAGGGTCATTCTCGATTACGCTGAAGACCGAGAAATGCCCGAGCTACTGGGGCAAGGTCGTCAATCATGTCAAAGTCGGACCTTCTCCGAAGTGGATGGTGAACTACCTGCATGCGGCTGGCATGAACAGCATCAACAACGTGGTCGATATCTCGAACTTCGTCATGCTGGAGACCGGGCAGCCGCTGCATTACTACGATCTTTCCAAGCTTCCGCACCATGAGATCACGGTCGTGGATGATGTGGAAACAAAGCTGACGGCTCTGGACGGGGCTGAATTTGAGATTCAGAAGGGCGATATTCTGATCACGACCGGCGGCGAGCCGACTGGTGTTGCGGGCATCATGGGCGGCGAGGAATCCATGATCGATGAGAATACCAAGGCAATCTTCATTGAGGCAGCCCACTTCGATCATGCTCAGATCCGGCGTACCTCTATCCGGCTGAATCTGATCACGGAAGCAGCTTCCCGGTTCACGAAGGGACTGGAGCCATGCTCTATTGAGAAAGGGATTGCCCGTTCCGTGGAACTGCTTGAGAAGTATGCAGATGCTTCGGGCTTCGAGGAAACGGTCAAGGCTGGAAACGAAGTCTATACGCCGCTGACGGTTTCAGAGACTCTTTCGCACTGCAATGGCCTGCTTGGAACAGATTTCAGCATGGAACAGGTGGCAGGGGTACTGAAGAGTCTGGATTTCAAGCCGGAAATCAGCGGAGATACCATCGTTTCCCATATCCCTTCTTATCGCACTGATATTGAAGGCAAGGCAGACATTGATGAAGAAGTGATCCGTCTCATCGGATTTGACAGCCTCGGCTCCACGCTCCCGGAGATGAAGGCAACTGTCGGTCGACTGTCTCCGGTACAGGCTCTGCGCAGAGATACCAGAGAGATCCTTACTGCTCTGAATCTCCATGAAGTAGTGACCTATACTCTGGTCGGGGAAGACTATATCCAGAATGCCTATCAGCCGGTCGGAGAAGCAATTGCTTTATCCATGCCGATGTCTGAAGCAAGAAAGTATATCCGCACCTCTCTGATCAATTCGATTCTGGAATGCGTTCAATACAATGAAGCCCATTCCAATTCTGATCTTGCCTTCTTTGAACTTTCCAAGGTCTATGGAAAAGGAGGCAGGGATGAAGAACGTCTTGCTGCAGTGCTGGATGGCAATCTGATTTCCGATCCGCTTCATCAGCATACGGTTCCAGGCGATTACTATGCCATGAAGGGCATTCTGATGGAATGGCTGAAGAAGTGCGGCTTCCAGGCACCGAGAGTATCCGTCAGAGAAAATCAGACTGATCTCGTTCATTTCCATCCGTACCGCTCTGCAGAACTCTGGCTTGATCATTCGCTCCTTGGCGTATTCGGGGAAGTGCATCCGGTTTATGCTGCAAAGTATGATCTGAAACGGGTCGTCTATGCAGAACTCAGCCTCGGACCGGTTCTGAATGGAAAGGCAGGGAGAATCCGCTATACTGCTCCGGATCGCTACCCATCTGTATCAAGAGATCTTGCTCTGGTCGTGGATCGCAGCGTGCCGGCAGAAGAACTTCTGGAAACGGTTCGCAGAGCCGGAAAGAAGATTGTCCGTTCTGCCGAGATCTTCGATGTCTATGAAGGCGAGCATGTAGAAGCAGGCAAGAAGTCAGTTGCTCTGCATATTGTCTATCAGGCATCTGATCATACGCTGAAGGAAGAAGAGATCACGGCAGCTCACCAGGCAATCCTGGACAGCCTCAGCAGCAGGTTCCAGGCACAGTTAAGAGCGTGAATATCAGAAAGGAACAGGAATAAGTACCTGTTCCTTTTTTTTTGATCGAATAGAATCCTGCCTAGATTATTTCTGGATAGGTGGATTGTCTGTCATTTATTCTACAATTGTTATCACTGTTAGGGTCGGGTGAAAATGA
>OMXA01000024.1 GCA_900314905.1 uncultured Erysipelotrichaceae bacterium | reverse complement strand
CGACATCAGAGACGGGAAGAAAAAATCTGGTGCGTTGCTCTCATGTGGACGGACAAACCGCAGGGAGAGCCGAAGATCGGACAAGAATCAGCGCATCTAGCGAGGAAATAAGTGCTCTTCTGGCCGCACATCAGTTCGGAAGAATCGTTATGCCTATCAGCCCGGCGATACGATTGTGTTTCACTCTCAGACGTTCGTTGTCAATGGCTCCCATTGCAAGGGAACTCGTGTAATTCTAGATACAGGGAAATCAGTCAAGGCGACTGATTTGACATGCATCAAAAAGGAAGGAGGATGGCGCTTCCTCCCCGCCCAAGCTTAACAGCTATGGACGGGGTATCCGCACCTATAACATGAAGAATGATTGAAACAGGTGCGGGACACCTGTTTTGATGAAGTCTGCTTCCGCTCTGATCAGGCTGCCCGGCTGGCGGCATATCTGAAACAGAACTATGGAGAAGAACCGGATCATCCATTCCGGGAGGATCAGACGATGTCTGTTTTCCGGACCGCAGGAAAATGGTATGCCCTGATCATGACAGTTCCGTATGAAAAGCTGGAATCAGGCAGGAATGGCATTGCTGAAATCGTGAATCTCAGAAAGGATACCAGAAGAACTAAGCCAGGCGTCTATCCGGCCTGGCATATGAACCATCGCCTGTGGATCAGCGTTGTGCTTGATGGACCAGTCAGCGATCAGATGTTTGAGGAGATGGCAGAAGAAAGCCGGAGACTGATCAGAGCAAAGCACAGGCTCTGATCCCAATGAGGCAATTCATGCCGCAGGAAGAATACGCGGAAAACGGTTAAACGATCGGGATTATGTTCTTTCTTCTTCTCTGGATTCATGTGTGATAACATGTCTTGAAAAGCGGAAGGAGGGGGTGTTTCATGAAACGTCATCAGACTGATTTTCTGGAAGGGGTAATCTGGAAGGAGCTGTTCTTCTTCTTTCTTCCGGTTTTTGCAGGAACGATCTTTCAGCAGCTTTACAATACAGTCGATGCAATTGTTGTCGGAAACTTCGTCGGCAAGGAAGCACTGGCTGCGGTCGGAGGATCCACCGGTACGGTCATCAATCTGCTCGTCGGGTTCGTGACCGGTCTTTCTTCCGGCGCTACGGTCGTCGTGGCGCAGTATTACGGCAGAAGAGACTGGGAAGGCGTGAAGAAAGGCGTCAATTCCGGCATGTATCTGGCAGTGGTGCTCGGCATCATCCTGACTGCAGTCGGAATCTGGGGAGCTCCCGGTATCCTTCATCTTCTGAATGTGCCGGAGGACATCTTTTCGTATTCGCTGATCTATATGCGGATTTATTTTTCCGGTCTGCTGCCGACGCTGATCTACAATACCGGGGCTGGAATCCTGAGGGCAATGGGGGATTCCAGAAGGCCGCTGTATTTTCTGATTGCTGCATGCATCACGAATATCGTTCTCGATATTCTGTTTGTCGCTGTGGTCCCGTGGGGCATCACCGGAGCAGCCTTGGCTACGGTCATTGCTCAGATTGTCAGCTGCGTGCTGACCTTGAAAGTTCTGGCCGAAGGAGAAGAAGGAAGCCGGTTCACGCTTCGCACCCTTTCCAATGATCCGGCAACACTGAAGCAGATTGTGATCATCGGGCTTCCGACAGGCATTCAGTCCTGTCTGTATAGTGTTGCCAATCTCTTCATCCAGGCAAGCGTCAACAGCTATGGCACCGATACGGTGGCGGCTTATACGGCTTTCGGAAAGATCGACGCAATGTTCTGGAACTATTCCGGTGCGATCGGCACTGCGGTTCTTACCTGTGCCGGGCAGAACTTCGGGGCTGGAAAGATCGATCGGGTAAAGAAGGGAATCGGGCAGAGTTTTATCATGGATACGATCGGGACGATGATGATCACTTCAGTCTGCCTGATGGCAGGGCAGTGGCTGTTCCGTCTGTTCACGCCGGATGAGAATGTCATCGCAATCGGCCAGAGCATGCTTGACTATCTGGCACCATGGTGGATCACATTCCTGGGCGTGGAGATTCTTTCTTCCAGCATCCGTGCCTGCGGAGACTCGCTGATGCCGATGATCATGACTGCTCTTGGCATCGGCGCATTCCGGATTGTCTGGATTCTGTTTTATCCATCCCTGACCATTTTCGATACGCTGCGGTGCTATCCGATTTCCTGGGTGGCTACTTCGATTCTGTTTCTGATCTATTACGCCCAGGGCGGCTGGCTGAGACGGTCTCTGAAGCAGAGACAGAAGCTGATGGAAAAGAATTCCTGATCATTTCGGAAGCTGACGTCTTCTGATTCTGCGGACGCGGTTGATATGGCGCTCGAAATCGCCGTGCTCGATCAGTTCGGCAGTGACCAGCTGAATCAATGTGGATACGGTGCAGGCATTGAAGCCTGCCCGTTTTTCGTAGGTGTCAATGAAGGCTTCCGGCATCAGCATATAGGAGATTCTTAACGAAGGGGAAATCGTCCGGCTGAAGGTGTTCAGATAAAACACCGTATGCGTCGGCTCCATCGCAAACAGCGTATCTTCCGCTTTGGAAGAAACCGTGAACTCACTGTCATAATCATCTTCAATCAGGATGCCATGATGTTTCTGGGCCCACTGCAGGTATTCCTGCTTCTTCGAAGCATCGGCCGAGATCCCGGTCGGGAAGCTGTGGAACGGAGTCAGATGAAGGACAGTCGCTCTGGTACGGGCAAGTTCATCCGTGCGGATGCCATTGCGCCCCATCTTCAGAAGATCTGTGGGAACGCCAAGGGACTGATACATTTCCCTGATGCGTTCATAAGAAGGATCCTCAATGCCGAAAATGCGGTCTCTGCCTAGCAGCTGGACAATCAGAGAATACAGATATTCGCTGCCGCTGCCGATCACGATCTGCTCTGGGTCTACCTGGATTCCCCTCGATCTGGCAAGATATGCGGCCAGTACCTGGCGTAGTTCCGGCAATCCCTTGCCAGGGCATTTCTCAAGAATCTCGCTTTCCCGCATGGAAAGCACGTTCCGCACCGTCTTTGCAAACACGGAACGGGGAAAGGCTTCCTGGTCGAAAGAAATCGGAGCCATCGGCTTCAGGTCAGAAAGAGCTTCCTGGACCGGACGCACTTCTTCTTCCGTATAGGAAACGAAGAAGCCGGAACGTTCTCTGCTCTCGAGGTAGCCTTCCTCGCACAGCAAAGCATAGGCGTGTTCAATCGTGATCACGCTGAGACCGGTTTCTTCGGCACAGGTACGCTTGCTCGGAAACCGGGAACGATAGGGGTACATTCCTTTCACGATCTCTTCTCTTAGCTGCCGGTACAGCTGCAGGTAAGCAGGGACTCCAGAATCAGGATCAATCGCAATATTCATACTTGCTTTCTCTGCCATGATTCTAACATGCTGGCTGCGCCTGGCTCGTAAGAAGTACAATAGAAACGGAGAACACAATATGAAAGAAGATATCAAGGCACCGATTGAAACGGAACGCAAGTGGCTCGTGAATGACTGGCCCGAAGAGACACTGCCGCTGCTATTGGAACAGGAAATGGACCAGGGATATATCTCCGTTCATCCCACCGTGCGGATCCGCAGAGAAAGCACGGTATTTTCTGCACTTCCGGAAGTGTCCTGCCAGAATGCGTGGATTCTCTGCCTGAAGTCAGGCGGCACCTTAAGCAGGAAGGAAATCGAGATTGCAATCCCGGAACAGAAATATCATGAAATAGAAGATCTGATCGGCAAGCCTCTGATTCCGAAAACCCGAAGAACCTATCTGCTTGACAGCGGGCTTCATCTGGAAGTGAATCATGTCGATGCCGGTCAGCCCAGCGAGTTCTGGTATGCGGAAATTGAATTTCCGGATCCGGAAACAGCATTGGCTTATGATCCTTCGGAAGACTGCCTTTCTTCCTTCCTGAGTCATGAGGTCACCGGACAGCCTGGCCAGTCGATGGGAGCTTACTGGGAAAAGACAAGACTTTAAGTCATTTCTGCCTGTTTTTTCCTGCCTGCGGGGGCTATGATATTCCCATGAAAAAAGCAATGGTTATTGGTTCCAGCGTGATTGATGTCACGATCCGGGTTGATCATCTTCCCAAAGTAGAGGAAGATGTGAACCCATATGGACAGACTCTGTCCATGGGCGGATGTTCCTACAATGTCGGAAAAATCCTGCGCCAGCTTTCCGTGCCGATGACGCAATGCTCGCCAGTCGGAACCGGCTTCTACGGTCAGATGGTGGCCGAGGGGTTAAGGAAAGAGGGCCTGGAACCATGGGTGCGGCCAGACGAAGAAAACGGCTGCTGCTACTGCATCGTGGACCAGGAAGGAAACCGGACCTTCCTTGCTATCCATGGCGCAGAATATCATTTTCAGAAAGCCTGGCTGGATGCCATGGATGCTTCGGAATATCAGTGTGTCTACTGCTGCGGGCTGGAGATTGAAGAGGATACAGGCGAAGCCATTGTTTCATATCTCGAAGAACACCCGGAACTGCTGCTGTATTATGCTCCGGGCGCAAGAATCCTGAATATCGACCGGGAACGGCAGAACCGTCTGCTTGCCATTCACCCGATTCTGCATCTGAATCACCGGGAGGCGTATTCCTTCCTTGCGCGGGAAGGGCTGATCATTCCTGGTGAGAATACCCTGAAGCGCTGCTGCGGTCTGCTGGAAGAAATAACCGGGAATCTGGTCATCATCACGGATGGCCGCTATGGCAGTGCATGCATGGAACCGGATGGCTCCTACCATGAAGCGCCTGCCTATCCGGCGGCTCATATTGACGGCAATGGGGCAGGGGATTCGCATATCGGCGCATTTCTTGCCGGAAGGCTGCTCGGGCTTGACGTGGATCATGCTCTGGCGTTTGCCAGCCGCATCAGTGCCCTTGCTGTTGCCCAGCATGGGGCTTCCATTCCGGATGAACTTGTAAGAAAAGCCGCAGAGGAGATGATCGGATGAAAAAGTTCATGCTGTTCCTATTCGTGCTGGCCGCATCAGGCTGCGGCAGTTCTTCTGCAAAGCCTGAGGTGCAGCCGACTGCCGCAATGACACCAGGCAGTTCTTCAGAAGTGCCAGAGGCTTCTTCAAAGCCTGCGGCAGCGCTTCATCTGTCTTCTGAAGATCTTTCTGACGGCGTCTGGAATTCTCTGATTGCCTCGGAAGGAAGCGGACAGAACCTGTCGCCGGAACTGTCTTTTGATCCGGTGGAAGGTGCAGAAGAATATGCGGTCGTGATGATTGATCCGGATGGAAATGACTGGCTTCACTGGATCGCGGATGGAATCAGGGATACACGCCTGGAACAGGGCGAGAACCCGTGAAGCTATAAAGGACCGTATCCGCCTTCCGGGACGCATACCTATGAAGTGACGGTTTTTGCCCTGAAGGCAGCTCCGGATGCGCTTCCGGGAAGCTTCGATGCGGGCGGAAATTCCTTTGAAGATCTCTATGCAGGCATAGATACTGCCGGCGGTGATAGCGGAAATGTGATTGTATCGGAAATGATCCGCGGAACTTATACCGCCGGAAACTGAGCCGGTAGACAGGCATGATATCATGGTTGCAATGAAGAAAAAAACAGATCGCCGCCCGGTGCAGGCGAAAGCACCGAAGAAAAAAGCTGTTTCAGAAACAAGGAAAAGCAGAGAGAAAGAAGCGAAGAAACCGGAAGGAAGGAGACCGGCAGTTCGGTATACCTATACCTGGGTGATTCCGCACAGTGCTTCGCTGCTGGATTTTCTGCTGAGCAAAATCCCGCTATCCCGCAACAGCGTCAAGAAGCTGCTTCATGATCGCAAAGTACTCGTCAATGGCAAGCCGGTGACGCAGTTTGATTACCCGCTGGCAAAAGATGATGAAGTCCGTATTGCAAGAAATCCGGTCCGCATGGAAAACAGCGCAAAGCTTGGCCGGAAGAAGACGATCGACAGTCCGCTGGTCAAATGGATCATTTATGAAGATGATCAGTTTCTTGCGATCGATAAGCCGCATGGGCTGCTCTCGGTGGAATCGGATCAGGAACGGGTGTGTGCTTATTCGTATGCCTGCGATTATCTGCGGATGAAGGGGGCTTCGAATCGTCCTTATATCCTGCATCGCATTGATAAGGAAACCTCCGGTGTGCTGGTGTTTGCCAAGGATATCAAAGTCCACAGCATGCTGCGGATGCATTGGAATGAAGATATTTCACTGAGAGAATACTACGCAGTCGTTAACGGCACGCTGCCCGAAAAGAAAGGACGGCTCGTCCACTATCTTGCCGAGAATGAAAACAATATCGTCTATCTCACGAAGAATAAGAAGAAGGGCAAGAAAGCCATCACGAATTATGAGGTCGTGAAGGAGAATGACGAGTATTCGCTTCTGAGAGTCACGATTGAAACCGGAAGGAAGAATCAGATCCGGGTGCAGATGGCTTCGATCGGTCATCCCATTGTCGGAGATGAGAAGTACGGTGATGGCATTAGTCCGTTCGGAAGACTTGGCCTGCATGCAAGCGAACTGGATTTCATCCATCCCGAGACGCATGAGATCATGAAGATGAAAGCTCCGGTTCCGGAAGAGTTCTATTCTCTCTTCCGCCGGAAAAAGCCGGATCAGAAGAACGTACAGGCAGAAAAAGAATGAAGAAGCGGTCCGAGCCTTCCTTCCCGGCAGCTCTGGAGAAGGCGTTCTTCGATGCGGAAAGCATGAGACATGAGCGGGAATGGTATGAACAGGAATCCATCACCGGAGAGATCATTGATCACAGATTCTCCGAATGCCGGTTCGATCATGTGACGATGCCGCAGAGCATGGAATCGTGCGGGTATGCGGACTGTCTTTTTGTGCATTGCGACTTTTCAAACTGCCATATGAAAGAATCAGCCTTCCGCAGATGCGCATTTGCGGACTGCCGGATGATCGGAACAGACCTGGAAGATTCGTATTTTGAAGATGTCAGGTTCGATCATTGCGGCTGCAGATATGCCAACTTCAATGCTTCCAGGTGGAAGCGCGGCGCCATTCTTTCTTCGGACTGCTCAGAATGCGCTTTTTCTTCCTGCACGTTTTCGGATATGGAACTGTCAGAGGATCTCTTCGAGCAGGCTGAGTTTCAAAGCTGCAGGCTTTCCGGCATGGATTTCAGCAGCTGTTCGATCAGCGGAATGCTGGTGAGCGCAGAAGATCTGAAGGGCATCATCGTCAATCCCGAACAGGCCATCGCCCTTGCAGGATTGCTTGGAATCCAGGTGAAGCAGGACTAGAGGGAATATGCTACGATGAATAGAAAGAGGAGGGAGTGCACATGGAACACGAACTCACAGAACGCGGTCAGCTTCTGGATTCCCATGGCGAGCTGATCGAACGCGGCTGGGCAAGAAGTCTGATCAGGACTTATGACCGCAGAGGGATCAAGGCAAATCCGCTTCGCATCAAGGAATGGGATTACTATCTCATCACGGATCAGGATTCCGGCCTGGCTCTGACGATTGATGATAATTCCTATATGGGACTTGGAAGCGTAAGCCTTCTCGATTTCAATGCGCGGAAAGAAGTGACGAAATCGGAGATGAACGTGATGCCGATGGGCAGGACACATCTTCCTTCTGATTCCAGGACAGGGGATGTGTTCTGGCGGAATCAGAAGATGGATCTGGCGTTCACGCATGAAAACGGGAAACGGCATCTGACGGCGCATGTGCTTGATTTTTCTGACGGGCTGCCGCTGGATGCGGATGTCTGGCTTTCTGAGGAACCAGAGGATTCTCTGGTCATCCTGACGCCATATGCTGAAGATCCCAAGGCGTTCTATTACAATCAGAAAATCTGCTGCCTGAAGGCAGAAGGATACGCTGCCCTGGGCGGACGGGTCCATCCGTTTCATTCTGACTCTGCGACCGGATGTCTTGACTGGGGCAGAGGCGTATGGCTCAGGGAAGGAACCTGGTACTGGTCCAATGCCAGCGGGTATGCCGATGGCCATCCGTTCGGCTTCAATTTCGGATATGGGTTCGGCGATACTTCGGCAGCCAGCGAGAATATTCTGTTCTATGACGGCAATGGCCATAAGCTGGATCGGGTGACGTTCTGGATCCCGAAGAAAGCAGATGGAAGCGATGATTTCCTTTCTGCCTGGCATTTCACGGAAAACAACGGCCGCGTGAATCTCTTATTTGAACCGATCCTGGATCGGCATGCGGAAACTGATGTGAAATTGCTGTATTCGCTTCAGCATCAGGTGTTCGGAAGATTTTCCGGGACCTGCATCCTGGATGATGGAAGAAAGGTAGTTCTGAAGGATTTCCTCGGATTTGCAGAGAAGGTGAAGAACCGGTGGTAGGCAATCGAAGACGAATTCTGATCCTGGCGGCGGTGCTCCTTCTTTCCGGCTGCGGTTCTGCTTCTGAAGCAGCAGCGGTTCCTTCTTTCAGTCCGACTCCTTCTGCAACTCCGGTTCCGGAGCCGAAAGTAATCGACGATATGGATGCGGAAGCACTGCCGGAAGCCTATCTTGAAGCGATGGAACATGGCGGGATGATTGAAACGATCACGTATTCTGCAGAAAACTATGTGGCAGACGATGGCAGCACGCTGAGCAAGGAAGCAGAAGTCTATCTGCCGGCAGGCTATGGCGAAAGCAGCGATACGTATCCGGCAGTGATCCTGATGCATGGCTGGCAGGGCAACGACTCGACAATCTTCACTGCCGAGGATGGCGCAGTCGTGAATGTGCTGGATCATATGATTGCTGAGGGAGTGATTCCGGCCTGCATCGTCGTCACGCCGACCTTTGATACCAGGAATAAATCTGCTTCCTGGGAAAAGTCTGAAACGGAACTGGAACCATTCGCCTCCGAGACGAGAAATGATCTTCTTCCGTATCTTCTGGAAAATTACCGGATTTCAGAGGATCGTCAGGATCATTATTTCGGCGGATTCTCGATGGGCGGTGTCACCGTCTGGTATGAGTTTCTGGAGAACCTTGACCTCTTTCATGGATTTCTGGCAATCAGCGGAGACTGCTGGAAGACGAAAACCGATGGGGCGGAAACGGACTATGCAGAGACTGCAGGGCTTCTGGAACAGGCCGTCAGAGATCAGGGATTTGATTCTGATGATTTTCTGATTGTGGCAGAAAGCGGTTCCGAGGATTACTTTCTGACGCCGATGGAAGAGCAGATCAAAGAAATGAGAAAGACCGGGATGTTCACGGAAGAGAATCTCTTCTGGCGCCTGCAGCAAGGCGCTCAGCATTCGTATGATGCGCTTGGCTGCTATCTTTATAATGGATTGCCGATTCTTTTCGGGACGAGTGATCAGAAACGGTGATTGTTTTTGACTTTCAAACTTGTTAGAATGCTTGTGTTGCGAAGAACGGGCAGCAGTAGGTGGTCTGTTTCCGGAAGAAGAGAGTCAGGGGCTGGTGAAACCTGAACCGGAACGATGCTGAACTCGGCCCGGGAGCGGCCGCAGACAGAGCTTGCGTTAATAGCACTGAAAAGCGCACAGCATTGCTGTGAACTAAGGTGGTACCGCGTTGAAAGACGTCCTTAGATTCTCCGGGACGTCTTTTGTTTTCCCGGAGCGAGGAAGAGAGATGGAGGAAGCTCATGTACGATCATCAGAAGATTGAGAAGAAATGGCAGAAGTACTGGGAAGATCATAAGACCTTCAGAACGGATGCCTATGACTTCTCGAAGCCGAAGTATTATGTTCTGGATATGTTTCCGTATCCGTCCGGCCAGGGCCTGCATGTAGGGCATCCGGAAGGCTATACGGCAACTGACGTGGTTGCCCGCATGAAGCGGATGCAGGGATACAACGTCATGCACCCGATGGGATTCGATGCATTCGGTCTGCCGGCAGAACAGTATGCCCTGAAGACCGGCCATCATCCGGGTGAATTCACGTATCGGAACATTGATCACTTCCGTGATCAGATCAAGTCGCTCGGATTCTCTTATGACTGGGACCGGGAAATCTGCACCTGCGATCCGGATTATTATCGCTGGACCCAGTGGATCTTCCTGAAGATGTATGAAAGAGGCCTTGCCTATACCGCGGAGATGCCGGTGAACTGGTGCCCGCAGCTTGGCGCGGTGCTGGCCAATGAAGAGGTCATTGAAGGCAAGTCTGCCATCGGCGGATATCCGGTCGTGCGGAAGATGATGCGGCAGTGGGTGCTGCGCATCACGGCCTATGCAGAGCAGCTGCTGAATGATCTGGATACGGTCGACTGGCCGCAGTCCACGAAAGATATGCAGCGCAACTGGATCGGCAAGTCGGTCGGTGCAGAAGTCATCTTCAAGATCAAGAATACCGATAAGGAATTCACGGTCTTCACGACGCGCTGCGATACGCTGTTCGGAGCGACCTACTGCGTCATGTCACCAGAGCATCCGTTTGTCGATCTCATCACGACGCCCGAGCAGAAAGAAGCAGTCAGGGCTTATCAGATGGAAGCGGCCAAGAAGAGCGATCTGGACCGTACGGATCTGAACAAGGAAAAGACGGGTGTCTTCACAGGCGCATATGCGATCAATCCGGTCAATGGCAGAGAAATTCCGATCTGGATTTCGGATTATGTTCTGTCTACTTATGGCACCGGTGCGATCATGGCAGTTCCTGCGCATGATACGCGTGACTATGAGTTTGCAAAGAAGTTCCATCTGCCGATCATTCCGGTTCTGGAGGGCGGCAATATCGAAGCAGAGGCCTATACTGGCGATGGGGTGCATATCAACTCCGAATGGCTGAATGGTCTGGGCAAGGAAGAAGCAATTGCGAAGATGATTGACTGGCTTGAGGAAAACAAGGTCGGTCAGCGCAAGATTCAGTACAAGCTCAGAGACTGGCTGTTCTCGCGTCAGCGCTACTGGGGCGAGCCGATTCCGATCATCCATATGGAAGACGGAACGCTGAGGGCGGTATCGGAAGACAATCTGCCGCTTGAACTGCCGGCAACTGATAACTATCAGCCTTCTGCGGATGGCGAGTCTCCGCTTGCCAACTGCACCGACTGGCTGAATGTCACGATTGACGGCATGAAGGGCAAGCGTGAAACGAATACAATGCCGCAATGGGCTGGTTCCTGCTGGTACTATATCCGCTATCTGGATCCGCACAATGACAAGGAGATTGCCGATCGCAAGCTCATGGATCACTGGCTGCCGGTGGATCTGTATATCGGCGGTGCGGAACATGCGGTGCTGCATCTGCTGTATTCCAGGTTCTGGTATAAGGTGCTGCATGACTGCGGGGTGGTTTCCAATAACGAGCCTTTCCAGAAACTGTTCCACCAGGGCATGATTCTCGGCTCCAACGGGGTCAAGATGTCGAAATCCCTCGGCAATGTCGTGAACCCGGATGAACTTGTCGCAAGCCATGGTGCAGATGCGCTGCGCGTGTATGAAATGTTCATGGGTCCTCTGGAAGCCTCTCTGCCATGGAGCGACAAGGGCATGGATGGGGCCAGAAAGTGGCTGGAACGTGTCGATCGCATGATCACGAGCGAAGGAATGATCACGGATGAACCGACCGGAGAGCTGGATTATGTCTACAACTTCACGGTGAAGAAGGTTACGAGTGATATCGAGACGCTGAACTTCAATACAGCGATCTCGCAGATGATGATCTTCGTCAATGAGGTCTACAGGAACGGCCGGCTGAATCGGACGATGGCAGAGAACTTCGTCAAGATGCTGAGCTGCTTCGCCCCGCATCTGGGCGAGGAGCTGTATGCCGATCTGACTGGAAAAGAGGGCACCATCGCCTATGAGCCATGGCCTGCTTATGAGGAATCGAAGCTGGTCCTGCAGAAGGCAGTCATTGTCGTTCAGATCAATGGCAAAGTAAGGGCAAAGTTCGAAACGGTACAGGATGCATCTCAAGAAGAACTGATCAGCCAGGCAGAGAAGCTTCCGGAAGTCCAGAAGTATCTGGAAGGAAAGACGATCCGCAAAGTGATTGCCATTCCGAACAAGATTGTGAATATTGTCGTCGGCTGAAGAGACTGAGGCTGGAGGAATTCCGGCCTCTTTTCTTTTCCGCTATGGCTTTTCTCTAGGATTCTTAAGATGAGAGAGCTCCTGCAGTATGGAGCTCTTTCTGCCTTTTTGCTATAATTCACAGGGAATCAGAACATGGAAGAATTCAAGGTGACGATCGATCAGTTTGAAGGTCCCCTCGACCTGATGCTGCATCTGATCAAGGAAAAAGAAATGGATATCTTCGATCTGGATGTGAATGTCCTGACCGATGAATATATCTCCTATCTGAATGCGATGAACGACCTGCATCTGGAGGTTGCCAGCGAGTATCTCGTGGAGCTGGCCGAACTGATTGAGTACAAGTCCAGGAAATTGCTGCCGCAGCAGAGCGAGGATGATCCGGATACGTATGAAGAAGATCCGAAGGACCGTCTGGTCAGAAGACTCCTGGAATATCAGCAGTTCAAGGAAGTGACGAATACCCTGGAGCAGATGTATGAAGACCGCCAGGAACTGCTTGGCAAGCCGCTTTCGGAAGAAAGCGAGCAATGGTCTGATCAGTCTCAGGAACCTGCGCATTATGAAGGCAATCCGTATGAGCTGATGCGGGCGATGATGCGGGTGATGAGGCGGATGCAGCTGAGCCGGCCGATTGAAACGAAATTCACCAGGAAAGAAATCTCCATGGAAGACCGGGAACTGGAAATCCGGGCTAGACTGGATCATCTGCCGCAGAATTTCCGCTTTGAACAGCTTCTGGAAGATGTGCATGATCTGCCGATGTTCATCGCAACTTTTCTTGCGGTACTTGATCTTGCCCGTCTTCATACACTTGTTTTCACAGTCAATGATCAGGATGAAATCTGGTTTTCCAGAGGAGCAGGGTTAGCATGAGCGAAGAAAAGAAGATCGAAGAAACAGAAGATAGGCAATCAGAAGCCCGGATCCTGGTTTCAGCAGAAGAGAACTCTTCTGAATCGGAAGAAACTCCTGCAGAAGAATCCGCCTTCGGGCAGAGTTCTGACAAAGCAGATGCTTCCTTGAATCAGGAAGAAGGACGCGGCGAAGCGATCCTTGAAGGCCTTCTGTTTCTGGTTGGCGATGATGGAATCAGCCTTGAGCAGGCAGCAGAAACGCTTGGCGTCAGCAGCGAGCGGTGCGAAGAGCTGTTTGCGGGATTGAAAGAACGGTATTCCGGGGATGCCTATGGCATTGAAGTGACGGAATTCGGCGGGATCTACCGGTTTCTGTCAAAATCATTCGTGCATGATTATGCCAGAAAGCTGTTTCAGATGGGCAAGGCTGCCACCTTGTCGCAAGCAGCCCTGGAGACGCTGGCGATCATTGCGTATAAGGGACCGATCACCCGAGTGGAAATCGAAGAGATCCGCGGTGTCGGTGCAGATATGATGCTCCGAAAGCTGCTGGCAAGAGATCTGATCCGGGAGAACGGACGCAGCGATGCGCCAGGCCGGCCGATCCTTTATGAAGTGACGGAAGAGTTCATGAACTCGTTCAAGCTCATGAGTCTCAAGGAACTGCCGGAACTGCCGAAGTTCGGGCAGGAAGAAGAAAGTGAAGATCTGTTCCGGCAATGAAGAAGATCACGAGTCTGATTGCGCTGGCATTGCTGATCAGCGGCTGCGGCGGCAAAACTGCAGCAGCGTCTGCAGCACCTTCTGGTTCTTCGGAACCAGCAAAGTATGCCTGCCGTCTGGTTGATTATTATCCATATGCAGATCCGGTGCCTGCTTCTGAGGCGATAGAAGACAGCTACTACGATTCTGCGCTCTTTGCAGGGGATTCCCGCATGGGTTCTCTGTATCTCTATGGCACTCATAAGAATGCCCAGGTGGAATATGTGACCTCTCTGAACCTGTTTCTGATCGGAACGACAGAAGCGGATAACCATGAGGATGGCGTCACCCTGGAACAGATTCTTCAGGAAACCGATCGTCAGAATATCTACCTGATGTTCGGCATCAATGAGATCCGCAATACGGAGTCGTATTTTGACGGCTGGATTGAGCAGTACCAGTCGGTGGTTACGGAGATCCTGAACCATAACCCGGACGCATCCATCTATATTATTCTGACGTATCACCCCGATTCGATTTCGGGACTGGAAGAACCTGAACTGAGCGAGCATCTGCAGTGGATCAATTCCCGGCTTGTCAGCATGGCAGAGCAGAACTATCTCTACTATCTCGATACCGATAACGGGCTGGATGACGAGAATGGAACGATCAAGGATGAGTATGTTGCGGATGGTCTGCACTTCACGCCGGAAGGGGCTCATGCCTTTGAGGATTATATTGCGACACATATCGTAAGGAGGGAAACCTATGTTAAAGAAGTTTGTGACTAGCATGATTGCACTGTTCCTGCTGGCAGGATGCTCATCCGGATCTTCTGCGGAAGCTGCTGCTGCCGCAGATCCTGCTTCTGATGCAGCGAAAATCGTCGAAGATCTGAATCTTTCAGATCATATGGACCAGGTCCAGGATCGGATTGTCTCCGGTCTGTTCTTCTTCGATGAAGGCGTTGTGACGCAGTCTGCTGTCTATATTGCCAATGACAAGTCTGCCGATGTGGTCGGCGTATTTGAAACTACGGATGCGGATTCCTGCCGCAAAGCGATTCAGACGTATCTCGATTCTGCGAAAACGCAGATGCAGAACTATTTTCCGGATGAGGTATTCAAGCTCGACAATGCTGTCGTGGAAGACAATGGCAGCACGGTGATCCTGATTGCCTGCAGCGATCTGGAAGGCGCAAAGAAAGAAGCCGACAGCATTCTCGGCAAATAAGAAGGGCTTCTGAATGGTGCGAGCAATCGCATGATCCGTAAAAGACCTTACAGTCTGTCTCTCAGGACTGAAGGGTCTTTTTTTACTTGAGTCTCTTTTATCATTTATCCTTCATGAATCAGGAAGCCATCGCCTTTATGAATGCGCATCCTGAGAAACTGTATTATGTGCCAGGCCAGCAGGGATTCCTCAGAATTCAACGCCGGGATCATCGAAGCCTGTCTCTGATCTATTTTCTATCCTCTGAAGATCTTAAGCGCATCCGAATGGAAAATGAAACGGGAAGGCCTTTCCTCCTCCCCCATACTGGTTTACAGACTCAGATGCACTTCCGAATTTTCAGACTGTGCTTCTTTAAAGGGAGAAAGCCTTCCGATTTCAGATCCTCCTCTGTTTCAATGGTCATTCCGGCAGATGATCCATTGGTCTTTTCAGCAGGATGAAATGATTCTTTTCTGTCTTCAGCCAGCCTTCTTTTGCAAGGGAAGACAGGGTGGAAGACATCGCCGAGCGCTCGACGCCAAGATACTCGGCCAGCTGTCTGCGGTCATAGGGAATATCGAATTCCGCGCAATGAGCACGCAATGCTTCTTCTGATAAATAGGAAAGAAGCTTTTCTCTGGTCTTCTGAGGCCTTACATGGCGGATCGTCGCATAAAGGTTCATATTCCGTCTGGCCAGCTCGCTGAGCATGTTCTTCAGGATCAGCTCCCGGAACGGGCTGCCGTTCTGGTCTGAAATGAGGTCCTGGATGCTGAACCAGAGCACCACCGATGGCTCTTTCGCCGAAGCACTGCAGTCAGCAGGCAGGTTGCGGGCACAGGCATAGTTTTCCGCAAACAGATCGCCTGGTTCGATCACGGTGAGTTCCTGGTGTCTGCCCCAGAAGTCATCCTGATAGAGCACTGCTTTTCCTTCCAGAAGGACGGCAGCGCGATGAATCCGCTGTCCTTCGCGGACGATGATCTGTGCTTCGGAATAATGCTTCAGCTGGATATCAAGGGTTTCCAGCATGGTTTCAAATTCATTGTCCGGAATTCCGCGGAAGATCCGGGCTTTCTTGATCGTTTCAAGGTATTTGCGCATAAATGAGTGAGTCCTGGTCCATTATACCGCTCGAGGGGAATTTCCTTTCATGAATTGCAAGACAGGATCTGCTGGCATGGATATGGACCAGTCATTCTTTTTCCAGTTCACAGAGCAAGAGAATTCGGCTATAAAAAGCGAACATCCGGTCAATCGGAAACTGAAATTCCGGAGGATTGATAAAAGGGTGTGCCTGATGAATCCAGCAAGCCGCCGGAACAAGATCGTCTCTGAGTATTTCTGAGTGCTGACACACCGCTAAGTGCTCGGAGCAGAGAGAATATGATTTATGATCAGGAAGGGACAGGAAACTATGATTCATAACACATTCAGCATAGGAAAGAAATTGATTCCCTGCATCGCAGCTTCAGGGATGCTATGTCTGCTGGTGCTTGTACTGCCTGCTGCTGCAGAACCTGAAGATCAGCGGTTTTCTGCTTTTTCAGAAGATCAGAAATGGAACATCGAGGTGGCTGCAGATTACGATTATTCTTCTGCCTCCTGCCAGTCTTCTGAGCTTGGCTATTGTTTCGTAAACATTTCTCTGAATTCCAACAGGGTAATTGACGGATCGCCTGCCACGGGATATCCGAAATCTCTTCAGATTTCCTTTCAGAAGCTCAGAAACCGGATGATGGAAGAAATTACTGGCTTTCTGGATGCGTCTGAGCTCACGCTGCTGGAAGAGCGGCCCAGAACAGATGAAACCGTAAAGATTGCATTCAGTCTCCTGAATCGCAGGCAGGACGTCTTTCTTCATGCCCGCGAAGATGGCGTGATTGCGCTTTTTGATCCAGATGTGCAGGAGTTTGTCTATTACCAGGCGGATCCGGAGGAGATCGAAGAGATGAAAGAAACTCTGGAACAGGATCTTTCAGAAGCTCAGAAATTGCTGGATAACTACAGAGCATCTCAGAATAGGTAAGACCTCTCTCTGATGTGATAGGAAACGGAATCTGCTCCGGAGAATTTCTCCGGGGTTTTATTGATCCTCCGGATTCAGCCTGGATGAAATCCTGCTTGCCAAGTGCTGGATGCTGTAAGTAGAATTGTGCTGTCAAAGGAGAGCGGAAGAATGATTGAACGGTATTCTAGGAAAGTGATGCGTGATGTCTGGAGCGAACAGGCAATGTATCAGGCATGGCTGGAGGTCGAGATCCTGATTGATGAAGCCTGGAGCAAGCTCGGAGAGATTCCGCCTGAGGATGTGGAAGCGATCCGCAGAAACGCAAAGTTCGAGGTAAGCCGGATTCATGAGATTGAAGCAGAGACAAAACATGATGTCGTCGCGTTCACGCGCTGTGTTTCCGAGAGTCTCGGTGAGGAAAAGAAGTGGGTGCATTATGGCGTGACGAGCACTGATGTCGTCGATACGGCAAATGGCATCCGCTTTCAGAAAGCAGACGCCATTCTGCGCCAGGATATTCTCGATTTCATGGAAATCCTGAAAGCCAATGCCCTGAAGTACAAGGATACCGTCATGATGGGAAGAACCCATGGCGTCCATGCGGAGATCACGACCTTCGGACTGAAGTTTGCGCTCTGGTATGAAGAGATGAAGCGGAACCTCGAACGGTTTGATGCGGCTGCCGCAGATGTCGAAGCAGGCAAGATCAGCGGTGCGGTCGGAACGTTTGCCAATATTCCTCCGTTTGTGCAGGATTATGTCTGTGAGCAGCTTGGCATCCATTCGGCGAATATTTCCACCCAGGTTCTGCAGCGCGACCGTCATGCGCATTATTTTGCCACCCTGGCCCTGATCGGCTCCACGCTGGAGCAGATGGCTACGGAGATCCGCGGTCTTCAGCGCACGGAGATTCATGAAGTCGAGGAACATTTCAGCAAAGGCCAGAAGGGCAGCAGCGCGATGCCGCATAAGCATAATCCGATCGGCTCTGAGAATATCTGCGGATGTTCGCGAGTTCTGAGGGGCTATATGATAACGAGCTATGAAGACATTGCACTCTGGCACGAACGCGATATCTCGCATTCTTCTGCGGAGCGGATCATCGCTCCGGATGCGACGGAACTGCTGGATTACATGCTGGTGCGCTTCGGCGGAATCCTGAAGAATCTGACGGTGTTCCCGGAAAAGATGAAGCAGGATATCTGGCTGACGCATGGCATCATCTTCTCGCAGAGATTCATGCTGAAGCTGATTGAGAAGGGCTGGCCGAGAGAAAAGGCATATGACCTCGTGCAGCCGCTGGCGGCTAAAGCATGGGAAGAAGGAAAGAATTTCCGCGATCTGATCGAAGCTGTGCCGGAAGTGCAGGCTTCTCTTTCCAAAGAAGAAATGGATGACTGCTTTGACCCGATGTATCACACGAAGAACGTGGATACGATCTACAGACGGGTCGGGATTCTCTGATCAGACTCAGCAGCCTGGCGTTCCTGAAGAACGGGAACGCTTTTTTTATTCTGTTCATGATTTCACGAATTTTCCTGATTTCCCGTTGACTCTGTATTCAATACAGGGTTTAACATACGAATGCCCTGATTTGTGAAATCGTGTACAAATCGGTGGGAGGAAAAAATGAAGGGAAACAAGGTTACAACTTCTGCTGTCTGCGGACTTTTCGCAGTCGCAGCTGTCCTCGGAAGCCTCGGCGGATGCGGACAGGGAACATCATCTTCAGCAGCTTCCGGCAAGACCGGAACCTACCATGGCGAAGCACAGGGCTTCGGCGGGGTAGTGGCTGCAGATGTCACATTTGACAATGGCAAGATCACGGATGTCGTGCTCACAGGCGACAGTGAGACACCGACGGTCGGAGGAGCTGCGCTGGAAAAACTGAAGCAGCAGGTTCTGGATGCAGGCAGTGCCGACATCGATGGCGTATCCGGTGCGACGATGACTTCCAACGGCGTAAGGGGAGCAGTTCAGGCTGCGATTGATGCGACCGAAGAAGGGACAGCAGCCGCGGATGCGGATGCTGCTCTGAGCTTCAAGGCAGGAACTTATACGGGCAGCTCGGAAGGTTACAATGGCCCTGTGGAGCTTGATGTCACGTTCTCTGACAGCGGCATTGATGACATTCAGGTCAAGACATCCAGCGAAACCGCTCATGTCGGCGATGTGGCGTATGACATTATGTTTGCGGATGCCAAGGAAGCAGGCGGATCCGGAATTGATTCCGTTTCCGGTGCGACCTTCACCTCCAGAGCCATCAAGGCAGCTCTGGATGATGCGGCAGAACAGGCTGGCGTATCCGATCTCTCTGTGTTCCAGAAGAAGACCGTGAAACATACGGCTGGCGATCCGATTGAGGAAACCTATGATGTTGTCGTCATCGGCGGCGGCGGCGCCGGCCTGGCTGCGGCAGCGCAGGCAGTCCAGAATGGGGATTCGGTCGTTGTGGTCGAAGAGAATGCAGAAATCGGCGGAAACACCCTCGTCTCCGGCGGACAGTTCCAGTCGGTGATGCCGTATCTCGTCTGGGATCCTGCTGATCCGGAAGCGACCGAAGGAACCTGGGATTACAACGGAAAGACGTATACGAAGCTCAAGGCTACCCAGGGGCAGCTGAGTGTTCTGAAGACGATTCTGAACTGGTCTGAGAAACCGTTTGATCCTTCTTACTTTGATACCCATGACTACGTGGCAGGCGAAATCGATACCCTGTCTCAGGCGGGAGTCCATCAGGAATACCTCGGAACGCTGCAGGCTCTGAAGAAAGAGATTCAGGCATATCTCGACTATGCAGAACCGAAGCTTGCTTCCGGTGCATCGGAGTCCGATCTGACCCTGTTCTCCACGGTCAATCTCCATATCTTCCAGACGTATTACGGCGGATTAAGAAGATCTGCCGACGGATCTGAATGGATCTATGGCAATTATGATCTGGTATCTCAGTTCATCAATGACGGCCAGGGCCTGAAGGAATGGCTCGAAGACCAGGGATCCCTGTTTGCAGATGACAAGCAGCTGACGCTGATCGGAGCGCTCTGGTATCGTGAGAACCAGAACATGGGCTGCGATATTGATAAAGACGGCGTCACAGATGCGACTGGCAACTGGGGCACCTACTTCCTGCCATTAAGCACAACTGTCATGAATGCCGATGGCAATGCGATCATGACCAGAACCAAGGCAGAAAATCTGATCCTCGAAGACGGCAAGGTGACCGGTGTGACCGGCACGCAGTATGACGGAACTCCGGTCACGCTGCATGCAAAGAAAGGCGTCGTGATGGCAACCGGCGGCTATGCTGCGAATATCCAGATGGTTGTCGATGATAATGAATACTGGGATCCGGATTATCTGACCACCGGCATCAAGACGACCAACCGTTCCTCTCTGCAGGGCGATGGCATCAAGATGGGCGAAGAGGCAGGAGCTGCTCTCACCGGTATGGGTTTCCCGCAGATGATGCCGATCTCCTGGGTTGACAATGGCAACCTGGCATTCGGCGGCGGCCAGTATGCGGTTTACATCAATCCGACCACCGGCAAGCGGTTCGTTGATGAATCAGCAGAACGTGATGTCCTTTCACTTGGTGAATTCGCAAACGGAGTCGAATACAATGGGACCAAGGGCGTGTTCCTCGAAATCACGAATGCCAATACGGCAATCGGCATTCCGTATCCGTATGACAAGTATGAGAAGGGACAGGTTGTCGAGATCTCTCATGACGATGTTGAGAACCGGGTCTACTATGTCTCCAGTGCGGAAGACATTCAGAAAGTCCTGGATCAGTATGGCATGACAGCTTCTCCGGAAGAAATCTATGATACGATCCGTCAGTATGATGAAGCATATCTGAATGATGAAGTTCCTTCCGACGGCATCAAGAAGAGCGCCTGGAACGCTACGATCGGAACCGTTGATGACAGCGGCGAATACAAGCTGGAAGGCGAGCTTCTGAGAATCCGCGTCATGGCACCGTCTACCCACCATACGATGGGCGGTCTGGTCGTTGATACAAAGCGCCATGTTCTGAACGCGGATGGTTCTGTCATTCCTGGTCTCTACGCAGCAGGCGAAGTGACTGGCGGCATTCATGCCGGCAACCGTCTTGGCGGCAATGCGATTGTCGAAGTGCTTGTTTCCGGAAGAACTGCGGCAAACGCAATTGACGAAGACAACCAGTAATCTCACAGCAGATTAAAAAGAAGAGCAGGTTTTCTAGCCTGCTTTTCTTGTGCGCTCGTGAATTTCAATGCATGCCCGGATCCGGAAATGGTACAGCATCTTTCCGTCTCTTCGTTCTACTCTGGCAAGATATCCCGTCGTGTCTGACAGAAATTTCAGATGGCGGTCTTCTGCATACTGCATCATCGGAGCGATCTGCAGAAGATCCATCTCTTCCAGGTTGCTGATGAGGACCATCATCGAAAGACATTTCCCATGCGGGATGATCACCGCATGTTCATTGACCGGGATTCCACGCTCTTCCAGCATGAAGAGATACGTGCCGAGTCCAGTCTGGATCCGGATCCGGCGATCCTCGATCGGGCCGTTCAGAACCTCTTTCGGAATGCGGATGACGGGAGTCTGGGTCAGATAGTACCTGCCTGCAGAGTCCAGCAGTTCTTTCGGGATATCTTTCAGATCATAGTAATCGATCTTCTCATCCGTGGATTCCATGACCTGAACCTGGCTGGAAGGGTAGTCTGATTCCGAGACATGCTGGCATTCCAGTTCCAGGAACCGTACCTGTTTCTTCAGCTGCGCGATCTGCTGGTTCAGCTCAGAGATTTCTTCTTCCAGGATTCCGATCAGCTGTGCATTCCCGGATCCCTCATAGATCTGCTGAATATTCTGAAGCGGAACCTGGAATTCCCGCATCTTCCGGACATAGGCAAGCTCGACGAAGTCTGCGATCGTATAGTCATAATATCCGTTCTTCTCCCGGGCTGGATGAATCAGACCTTTCAGCCGGTAGGAACGGATGGTTTCTGCATTGATGCCAGTCAGAAGGGCAAAGTCATGGACCTTCATGCAGGAATCCTTCCTGAACGATCAGCGGCGTTCTTCGTCATCATAGTGCTCTTCTTCCTCTTCAAAGCGGTCATTCTCGAGCATTGCCTGATCTTCGCCCGTCAGGACGAGGTGCTGAGATTCCGGGATCCTGCCAAGTGCCTGATAGACTGCATTGAGATTCCTCGCATCGACTGCGGCATACGGAGACGTATCCATGCGCATGCTCTTGGCGGTCATATGGAACTGATTCGAACCGGTTTTCGAAAGCACTTCCCGGATATTGTCTGCATGGATTCCGCAGCCAGGCAGAATCTCGATCTGAGCTCCATAGGTTTCAATGAGATGGCGGACCAGATCTGCACCTTCCTGAACCGTTTCCTTCTGACCGCTTGTCAGGATCCGGTCCACCCCGCAGGCAATCAGCGTGCGGCAGGCTTCATCGGGATCTCTCGTTTCATCAAAGGCCCGATGGAATACCGCAGTCTTTCCGGCTTCATGAATTCTCCGGGTCATGGTTCTGACAAACTCTTCATGGACGGTATGATCCGGATTCAGAGCGCCGAACACGATTCCGTCCGCGCCATTCTCCAATAGAATCTCTGCATCCTCTGCCATGACTTCGAGTTCTGCAGAATCATAGCAGAAGCCGGCAGATCTCGGCCGGTCCATGCATACAATCGGCAGATCCGTGCAGCTGCGGGCATGGCGGAGCTCTGCGATCGTCGGGGTCAGCCCGCCGAGTTCCAGGGCAGAGTTCAGTTCAATCCGATCAATCGGAAATCTGGAAGCGGTCATGACGTCCAGGAGACTTCCGCAGCAGATTTCCACTTTCCAGCGTGCAAACATAGGGTTCCTCTCTTTTCAGCGATGTTCTTCTCCAGTATAATTCATCGAAACGGAGGTTTTTTCATGAAGATACGCATGGCTGAAGAAAAGGATATTCCGGCGATCGGAAAGCTGCTGGTGCAGGTTCTGAATATTCATGCCGAAGAAAGGCCCGATCTTTTTATTCCTGATACGGTGAAATACACTCCGGACGAGCTGAAGACGATGTTTCAGAACCCGGATACCCCTGTATTCTGTGCAGTCAATGATGAGGATCAGGTGCTCGGATACGCCATGACGATCCGGAAGCATCGGGTCCATTCGAATAATATGAAGGATGTCACAACCCTGTTCATCGATGATCTCTGCGTGGATGAGAAATGCCGGGGCATGCATGTCGGCGAGCAGCTCTACGAGTATGTCAGGAGCTGGGCGATTGCGCAGGGCTTCTACAATCTCACTCTGAATGTATGGGCAAAGAATATCAATGCACAGAAATTCTATGAAGCCATGGGCATGAAGCCGATGGAAACCGTGATGGAACAGATTCTGGAACAGAAGGAGAACTGAAATGACACTGACTACCCCGTTTCATTATGACTATGTCGGAAGCTTCCTGAGACCTTACAGGCTGAAGCAGGCAAGAGAAGCATTTGCGAAGGGAACCATCTCCAGAGAACAGCTGACGGAAACCGAGAATGAATGCATCAGCGAACTGGTGAGCAAGCTGAAGGAACTTGGCTATCATGTGATCACCGATGGCGAATTCCGTCGTTCTGCATGGCATCTGGATTTCATGTGGGGCTTTGAAGGCATTGGTCACAGTCCGGCAAAGTACGGACTGCCGTTCCATGGCGAACAGGCCATGATCGATGATACGTATCTCATCGGAAAGCTCGGTCTTCAAGGAGAGCATCCATTCGTGAATCATTATCGCTTCGTGAAGCAGTATGAAGATGAGAATACGATTGCCAAGCAGACCATCCCTGCGCCTGCCCAGTTTCTGGCGCAGCTGATCATGCCGTTTGCAAAAGAGAATACGAAGAAGTATTACGGTAATGATGCAGAGCTGATCGAGGATCTTGTTTCATGCTATACGGCCGTGATCCATCAGCTGTATGATGCCGGCTGCCGGAATCTGCAGTTCGATGACTGTACCTGGGGCATGCTGGCAGATCCGCATGCGGACCGGTACTATGGGGTAAGCGGCAGCGGACTGGACGAAATCAAGGAAACCTATCTCGAGATCAATAACCGTGTCATCGCCTCAAAGCCCGAAGATCTGAAGATCAATACGCATGTCTGCCGGGGCAATTTCCATTCTACTTATGCGAATTCCGGTGCTTATGACAGCGTTGCGGCGTATCTGTTTGCCAGAGAGAATGTCGATGCATTCTATCTGGAATACGATGATTCCCGTTCCGGAGGTTTTGAACCGCTTGCCGAAGTGTCAGAGGGAAAGAAGGTCGTGCTTGGTCTTGTCACGACAAAGGCTCCTCAGATGGAAGATGAGAATGCAGTGATCCGCAGAATCCATCAGGCAGAGCGGTATCTTCCGCTGGATCGTCTCTGTCTCAGTCCGCAGTGCGGATTCGCCTCCTGCGAAATCGGCAATAAGCTTACTGCCGATCAGCAGTGGGCGAAGCTTGAACTCGTGAAGCGGATTGCCAGACGCGTATGGAATGATTGAATCATGGACCTCTGCGGCATGCATCTGCAGAGGTTTTCTTTTAAAATAGAGGCTATGTCAGGAAGAATTACGATCGGAATTCTTGCCCATGTCGATGCGGGCAAGACTACATGCATTGAAGCGATGCTCTATGAGTCCGGAACCATCCGGAGAAAAGGCAGAGTCGATCATCAGGACTCGTTTCTGGATTACGATGTGCTGGAACGGAATCATGGCATCACGATATATGATAAGGAGGCACATTTTGTCTGGAAGAATACCGACTGCTATGTCATCGATACGCCTGGCCATGTCGATTTCTCTGCTGAGATGGAACGGGCACTTGCAGTTCTTGACGCCGCGGTTGTCGTGATCTCTGCACCGGAAGGCATTCAGCCCCATACGGAGACCATTCTCCATGCCCTGAAGGAATCTCATATTCCGGTTCTGGTCTTCTTCAACAAGATGGATCTTCCGCATCCTGAAAAACAGAAGCTGCTTTCGGATCTGCAGAAAGATCTGCCTGGGGCGGTCGACCTTGCTTCTGAAGATGCTTCAGAGCTGCTGGCTACCTGCAGCGATGAGATGCTGGAGACATACAGTGCAGGCGGAGAAATCACGGATGAGATGATCTGCAATGCGGTATCTGGAGGTTCTGTTTCTCCAGTCGTGTTCGGCAGTGCGCTGAAGCAGGAAGGCATCGCCGATCTTCTCGATCAGATTGATCTCTATCTTCGTGCACCGGTCTATCCGGACTCGTTCGGAGCCAGAGTCTACCGGATTTCCAGAGATAAAGACGGGCACCGTCTTGTTCATATGAAGATTACCGGCGGGAATCTGAAGGTCAGAGACCGCCTGAGCAAGGAAGAGAAAGCAGATCAGATCCGGATTATGAATGGGCAGGAAGCCGTGCAGGTGAAGGAGGCTTCCGCCGGCATGATCGTGACCGTCATGGGGCCGGAATCTGCGGAAGCAGGAACCGGCTATGGATTTGAACCGGATCAGAGGAAGGAAACGATGAAGTCCTCGATTTCCTATGCGCTGGAAGTTCCTTCCGGAACGGATCTGAATCAGCTGTTTTCCGTATGCCGATCCCTGCAGAAGGATTATCCGGAACTGCAGTTTGCGATGGAAGGAGATACGATCCGGGTACCGGTCAGCGGCAGGCTCCAGCAGGAGGTGCTGGCGCATCTGATCGCAGAGCGAAGCGGGATTCCCGTTTCTTTCGGAGAAGGAAAGATCCGCTATCTTGAAACGATCCGCTCTGAGACGGATGGAGCAGGACATTTTGAACCGCTTCGCCATTATGCAGAAGTACATCTGCACCTTTCTCCATTGAAACGGGGCAGCGGAATTATCCTGGAAAGTCTGATGAGCACGGATGAAGTTTCATCTGTGTTTCAGAATGCCATTCTTTCTGCACTTGCTTCCTCAGATCTGAGAGGGGTGCTGACCTGTTCCTCGTTAACGGATGTGAAGATTTCTCTTATTGCCGCAAAAGGCAGCGTGAAGCATACGGAAGGCGGTGATTTCCGGGAAGCTGCCCTCAGGGCAGTACGTCAGGCCCTGATGAAGGCAGATAATCTGGTGCTGGAACCCTATGTTTCCTTTGTCCTGAGAATCCCGGATGCTGCTCTTTCCAGAGCTCTCTTCGATCTCGAACAGCGCCATGCCGATGCGAAGACCGAATCGCTGAAGGCTGGAATCAGTCAGGTTTCCGGGAAAGGTCCTCTTAGACTTCTTCGAAATTATGAAGAAGAGGTCCGCTCCTATACCCATGGATCAGGAAGGTTCTCCTATGAATCCTCAGGCTATGAGGAAAGTCCGGATCAGACGGCCATCATTCAGGAATCAGGCTATGATGCAGAACATGATCCGGACCATCCTGCCGGTTCGATCTTCTGCGTGCATGGTTCAGGGGTTTATGTGCCCTGGAGAGAAGCGGATGCTAAGATGCACCTGCAGCTGAAGCAGAAGTCCGAATCAGAAGGCATGCGTCATGAGACGATGCGGATCAGCGATGAGGAACTGAATCTGATCATGCAGAATGAGTCCGGCCGCAACCGGAAGCCGGAAAAGAACCGGCCGCAGCGGGTCGAGGAGAAGGTCAGGAAACCGAAGCCGTCAGTCTCAAAGGAAAAGTGCATCCTCATCGATGGCTACAATATGCTGTTCGGATGGGACAGCCTGAAGGAGCTTGCTCATGAGAATCTGATGATTGCCCGCGAGAAGCTGATTGATGAACTTTTCAGCTGGCAGGGATATGCCGGCATGAAGATGATTCTCGTGTTTGACGGATACCGGCAGAAGGACAGCATCGGCTCTTCTTACGAAAAAGGGACGATGACGATCGTCTATACCAGAGCGGATGAAACCGCCGATGCCTGGATTGAGCGGGAAGTCTATGAACACGCAGAAGAATATGACTATCTCGTTGCCTCGTCTGACGGCCTGATTCAGAACAGCATCTTTGCGATGGGGGCAATGCGCATGAGTGCCCGGCAGCTTGAAGCAGAAGTGATGTCAGTGAAGCAGATGTTCCTGGAAAAGTGAATCTGTTCCTGATAGAGAACCTTAGCTCCCTGGCGGGAGATGAGGAAAGCAAGGCATAGCTTCGGATCCATTGCGATTCATGAATCACAAGAAAAGATGCATCCTTCCGGGTATGGAGAACCATATTCCGGGGATGCATCCTTTTTTTGAGATGGGATTCAGATCAGCTTGCGCAGGATGATATCCGCATCGCGTTCAGGGCTGACACTCACCATGCAGATGGGGACACCGGTGTATTCCTGAATGAATTCGATGTATTTTCTTGCGTTTTCCGGCAGGTCTTCATACTTGCGGATCGCGGAGAGATCTTCTTTCCAGCCATCGAAATACCGATAGACCGGTTTTGCGCGGCCGTAGTCTTTCAGGCTTGCAGGAACGGTATCGATCTGCCTGCCGTCGAGGTCATAGGCAACACATACCGGGATTCTGTCCAGACCGGTGAGAATATCGATCTTGGTCAGTGCGAGATCAGTCAGTCCATTGATCCTGGCTGCCTGTTTCAGAACCGGCAGGTCCATCCAGCCGAGTCTTCTCGGTCTGCCCGTGACGGCTCCGTATTCTCCGCCTTTTGCCCGTAATTCCTCTGCGATCGGTCCGAATTCTTCCGTGACATAAGGGCCTTCGCCGACTCTGGTTGCGTAGGCTTTCGAGATTCCGATGATCCGGTCCAGCTTTCTCGGGCTGACGCCAGCACCTTCGCAGACACCTGCCGCAGTCGGGGAGGAAGAGGTGACATACGGATAAGTTCCGTAGTTGATATCGAGCATGTTTGCCTGGGCACCTTCAAACAGGACGTTCTTTCCTTCATCAAGTGCGCGATTGACCAGATCTACGGCATCGCAGATCATCGGAGCAATCTGCGTGCGGAGTTCGTCAAACTGAGCCACCAGCTCGTCATAGTCAAATGGAGTGCCGCCGTAGAGCTTGACGATCTCGCGGTTCTTCTTTTCGAGAATGTATTTCAGCTTCTCGTTGAATACTTCGCGGTCGCGGAAATCGCACATCCGGATTCCGGTCCGGTTGTATTTGTCGGCATAGCAGGGACCGATTCCGTTCTTTGTGGTGCCGATCTTCATGGCTCCGGCATCTGCTTCTTCGAGTTCATCCAGATAGCGGTGATAGGGCATGAGCAGATGAGCGCGGTCGCTGATCATCAGATGTCCTTCCGGCATCCGGAATCCTTTTTCAGAGAGAGAAGCGAGTTCCTTTAAGAGCACGAATGGATCCACGACGACGCCTGCACCGATGACGCATTGTGCTTCAGGAGAAAGAATGCCTGAGGGCAGCAGTCTCAGGATGACCTTCTGGTCTCCCACTACGACCGTGTGACCGGCATTATTGCCACCCTGGAATCTGACTACCATGTCCATATGGGTGCCGAGCAGGTCGACGACTTTTCCTTTTCCTTCGTCTCCCCACTGGCATCCGACTACTACGTATCCTGCCATGAATATTCCTCCGTAACGTGGAACATTCTATCACGGAAAGTCGTTTTCCGTGCTGACAATGCGGTGTTTTGATAAAATAGTCCCTGGATGAAGGAGAAACAGGAAACTATGAGTGAACAGAACCCGGAAACCTGCAGCCATAACTGTGAAGGCTGCAGTTCCAATTGTGCAGAACGAGAGAAACCGGAGTCATTCCGGATTGAACCGAATGCCAAGTCGAAGATCCGCAGGATCATCGGTGTCGTATCCGGAAAAGGCGGAGTAGGAAAGTCGTTCGTGACCTCGATCCTGGCAAGCGAGATGCAGAGAAGGGGCCATCATGCTGCGGTCATGGACGCTGATATCACCGGTCCTTCCATGGGCAAGGTATTCGGCATCACGGAGAAGATGTATGGCGATGGCGAAGTGGCTTATCCGGCAAAGACGAAGAGCGGGATTCAGGTAGTCACGACCAATATGATGCTGGAACAGGATGATCAGCCGGTCATCTGGAGAGGACCGATTGTGGCTGGCGTGATCCGTCAGTTCTACCAGGAGGTTTACTGGGAAGATGTGGACTATATGTTTGTCGATATGCCCCCCGGAACCGGAGATGTGCCGCTGACGGTGTTCCAGAGCCTGCCGCTGGATGGCATCATTGTCGTTTCCAGTCCGCAGGACCTTGTTTCGATGGTGGTTGAGAAGGCGATCAACATGGCAGATATGATGCATGTGAAGATTCTCGGCCTCATCGAGAATATGAGCTATGTCGAATGTCCGGACTGCGGCAGGAAGATTCAGGTCTTCGGCCCGTCTCATATCGAGGAAGTTGCCCGGAAGCATGGCCTTGAAGTGCTTGCCCGGATTCCGCTGCGCGAAGAAAATGCATTGAGGTTCCTGAGATCAGCAGGGCTGCCGATCTCATCGAAAAACTGCAGTAAGTTCAGATAGAGTTCACAGAACGCTGTCAGAATACTCAGCAAGGAGAAAAGAATATGACGAGAATACTGATCGTCGATGACGAAGAGAAGATCCGCCAGATGATCCGGAAGTATGCTGAATTCGAAGGATTTGAAACCGATGAAGCAGAAGATGGCCTGAAGGCAGTCGAGAAATGCAGCCGGAATCATTATGATCTGGTAGTCATGGATATCATGATGCCGAACTTGGATGGTTTCAGCGCCTGCAAGGAGATCAAGAAGACCCAGCCGGATCTGCCGTTCATCATGCTGTCGGCACTTGGCGAAGAATACGACAAGGTGCACGGATTCGATCTCGGCGTCGATGATTATGTCGTCAAGCCTTTCTCCAGCAAGGAATTGATGATGCGGATCCATGCAATCCTGAAGCGGGTTCATCCCTCTTCAGGAGGCCAGGAGACATTCCATCTGAAAGATCTTGCGATTGACTACAATGCCCGGGTGGTCACGATCAGAGGAGAGCGTCTGAATCTCTCTCCGAAAGAGTATGAGCTGCTGGTTTATCTTGTGAAGAATGCCGGCATTGCACTGACTCGGGAACAGATCCTGCAGACGGTCTGGGGCTATGATTTCTATGGCGATGACCGGACGCTCGATACGCATATCAAGCTGCTGCGGAAGAACCTCGGCGAATACAGCAGATATCTTGTCACGCTGAGAGGAGTCGGATACCGCTTTGAAAAAGAAAATCAGTCTGAAGTGGAAAATCGCTAGGTATCTCCTGTTCTTTGCGGTCGGGCTGATCGGTCTGCTGGCAGTGTTTCAGCTTCTTCTATTGGAACCGATGTATGAGCGCTACAAGATCGCAACCGTGCGCAGAGCTGGCGATGCGATTGTTTCTGCGCTTCAGTCCGCGGATTCTTCAGACCTCAATGAGAAGATCTATGAAGTCAGTGCTCAGAATGATACGTGCGTGCGCATCCTGAGCGGAAATTCGGATGTCATGACGGGCAATATGGGCTGTGCTCTGTACCGGATGGATACGAGTGAACTGATCGAGCAGTACAACCTTGCCAGGGCGAATCACAATTCCTACCTGTCCACGACGGTTACCGGTTTCGGGCCTGCAGGCGGGGTCAATGGTGCGCAGGGACTGTTTGGCAGACATGATGATCTGATGAAGAACATCACGCTCACGCGGATTATTGAAGATGCGGATGGCGTTTCCACAACCGTCATGATCTATACCGGACTGACTCCGGTCAATGCGACGATGCAGACTCTGAGAATGCAGATCCTGTATATCTCGCTGATGGTTGCGGCAGCGATGATTCTGCTGGTCTACCTGATGAACAAGTATATTGCAACGCCGCTATTGAGGATCAATGACGCTGCGAAGACGCTCCCGCAGGGAACCTATGATGCACCGGTGAGCGCTTCGGAATACCGGGAAGCAGAGGAACTGAATGCAACCCTGTCTCATGCGGCAGTGGACATTCAGAAAGCAGATAAGGCAAAACGCGATCTGATCGCGAATGTTTCGCATGATCTGAGAACTCCGCTGACGATGATCAGCGGATACGGCGAGATGATGCGCGATCTGCCTGGCGAAAAGACCGATGAGAATATCCAGGTGATCATCGATGAATCGCATCGGCTGACTTACCTGGTCAATGATCTGCTCGATCTTTCAAAGCTGGAAGAACACAAGATCAAGCTTAATTGCAGCAGATTCGATCTCTCTGCTCTGGCCGAACGGGAACTTCGCAAATATGATGTCTATCGGGTTTCCGATGGCTTTGAAATCACCAGTGAATGCACGCCTGGTCTTCCTGTCAATGCCGATGCTGAAAGAATCGCGCAGGTGTTCAACAACTTCGTGATCAATGCCATCAATTATTCGGGAAACAGCCGGAAGATTGAAATCCGGGTATACCCGAAGGGCAGCAAGGCCCATCTGGAAGTCCAGGATCATGGCGAAGGCATTCCGGCAGATCAGCAGAAAGATATCTGGGACCGTTATTATAAGGTCGATAAGGAACATATCCGCCGGGTCAATTCCTCCGGAATCGGATTATCGATTGCCCGTCAGGTGCTGGAGCTTCACCGGGCAGAGTACGGTGTCATCAGCCGGGAAAATGAAGGCAGCACCTTCTGGTTTGAACTGCCGATTGCTGAGGAAACGAAGCAGAAGACTGCTTAGCATGCATTGAGAAAACAGGTTTGCCGGAAACGACAGGCCTGCTTTATTTCTGATCTCAGATTCTGCTCTGTTTCCGGTATTCAGACGGCGTGACTCCGTATTCTCTGCCAAACTGCATGGCAAAGTAACCCATTTCCGCAAACCCGCATCTGGCTCCGATCTCACTGATCGGCCAGTCCGTGGTCTTCAGGTAGCCGGAAGCGACGAACAGCCGGTATTTTCTCAGATACTGAATGGGAGAAAGCGGGATCCCTTCCCGGAAACAGCGCAGGCATTCGGCAGTCAGCTCAGATACATATGATCCTTGCCAGGTCGTAGAGATGGGGGGAAGCTGGTTCTTTTCTTGAAGAACTGGACTTTGACAGATCCCTGATTCTCAACCTTGAAGGAAATCAGGAGAAATTTATCTTCTGTTTCCGGCTGAATGGGATCTGTTTCTCCTGATGGGTCGGCGTTTATCTGATGAAGAAGGTCTGTGACGTTCCCCTGATCTGTATGGATACGGTCTGCTCCTTTTTCCAGTCAGCGCCGGGATCTTCAGGATCTGGTTCTGATCCTTCGGCAGTAAGAGAAGAATCGCTTTTCCTGACTTTCTGTTTCTTGCGGTCCGGCTGATCCGGTGAACGAGAAATTCTTCCTGGTCAGGCCATCCCGCGGAGATCACCAGATCGAGATCAGGAAGATCGAGACCTCTTGCGGCAACGTCGGTGGCGATCAGCACTGGCAGTGATCCGGCCCGGAATTCTTTCAGAAGCTTCCGGCGAAAGGCGGGATCCATCTGGCTGTGAAGGCTGCCGCAGCGGATGCCGCGATGATTCAGCTGGACTGAGAGACGATCGCATCCGGATCTCGTATTGCAGAAGACCAGAGCCTTTGACTGGTGCCTGAGAAGTGCTGCGATCGCATCGGTCTGCTGCTCTTCCGGGAGGATGAGGTGATAAAGATCCGGTTCTGCCTGGAATGAGGGATCTGCTTCGATGGTGATGGAAAAAGGATGCTTCAGCATGGATTCTGCAAGACTTCTGACCTGGTCTGACGCAGTGGCGCTGAACAGCATGATCTGCTGAGGACTGACTTCTCTGATGACCTGCTGTACCTGTTCCAGAAAGCCCATCGAAAGCATCTCATCGCACTCATCGAGAACCAGGATCGAACATTGGTCCGGATGAAAGGAATGCCGGCGCAGATGGTCCAGGATCCTGGCAGGAGTGGCGACGACGATATCTGCTCCCTTTGAGAACTTTCTGACCTGCGTGTTCATGTCAGCTCCGCCAGTCAATAGCGCAGTGCGTATGCCCTCCTGTCCAGCTAAGAGAGAGCGGGAAGTGTCAGCAATCTGACTGCACAGTTCTCTGGTCGGAGAAAGGATCAGGGCGGAAGGCTTATGCTTTGCAGTGTTCTGATGGGGAATGCATTCCAGAATGGGGATCAGATAGGCATACGTCTTGCCAGAGCCTGCCGGGGCAATGGCAAAGATATCTTCTTTGTTTTCTGCATGGGGAATCACTGCTTTCTGAATGGCAGAGTATTCCCGGATGCCTAGTTCCTGAAGCCTGTTCTGAAGGAAGGGGTTCTCTGTGAAGGTTTCTGAAGTCATTGGGTGTCGTATCCTTTCCGGTCCGTGTTATCATACTACTCGAATATCGGAGGTACTGCGGAATGGAAACATTTATTTATCACCCGAAAGGAACCTGCTCCACCGAAATGAGATTCGAGCTGGACGGAGATAAAGTAGAAGGACTGACCGTCGTGAATGGCTGCAATGGCAACCTGAAGGGAATTGCTTCCCTGATCAAGGGAATGCCCATTGATGAGGTCATTGCCCGGCTGGATGGCATCCAGTGCGGATTCAAGAGCACGTCCTGCCCGGATCAGATGGCCAAGGCGCTTATGGCATACAAGGCAGGCAGGAAATAAGGAACCCATTATGGAATATGGAATCATTGCAGTGATCCTGATTCTGGATCAGATCACCAAAGCAGTTATCCAGAACAGTGCCGCTGTAAAAGCAGGGACAGAAGTGATCCCCGGCTTTTTCTATCTGAATTACGTGCAGAATACCGGTGCTGCCTGGAGCATGCTTTCGGGCCATCAGGTGCTTCTGAGCCTGATTGCTGCAGTCGCGATCGGCGTGATGTGGAAATTCATGCGGAAAGCGAAAAAAGAACAGAGTAAGCTGTCCTTCATTGCATTGGCAATGATGATTGCCGGTGCAGCTGGCAATCTGATCGACCGGCTCATGCTGAACTATGTCAGAGACTTTCTTCATTTCTATCCGTTTGGCTATGACTTCCCGGTGTTCAATGTCGCCGACTGCGCCCTCACGATCGGGGTGATTCTTCTGATCATCGGCATGCTGAAGGGGGAAGGCGAGGAGAAGCATTCATGAAGATCGTGAATCTGACTGCGGAAACCGGCAAAGTCCGGATCGACCGCCTGCTCAGCGAACAGACCGAGGTTTCGCGTACCAGAGCGCAGAAGCTCTGCGATGAAGGCCTGGTCAAAGTCAATGGAAAGCCCGTTAAGAGCTCGTATAAGCCGGAACCAGGCGAAGAGATCTCCGTCTCGATCCCCGAAGATGAACCGCTGGCGGCTGAGGCTGAGAATATTCCACTTGATATCCTGTATGAAGATGCAGATCTCATTGTGATCAACAAGCCGAAAGGCATGGTCGTGCATCCTGCTCCCGGGGCACAGCATGGCACACTGGTCAATGCCCTGCTGTATCACTGCCAGGACCTTTCCGGAATCAACGGGGTCCTGAGGCCTGGCATCGTGCATCGGATCGATAAGGATACGACCGGATGCCTGGTCGCCTGCAAGAATGATTTCGCGCATGAAGCGATTGCGAAGCAGCTTGAGACCAAAACCTGCCACCGGGAATACCGGGCTATCGTGACCGGTGTGCTGGATCATGACGAGGGCATGATTGATGCCCCGATCGGAAGAGATCCGAAAGACCGCCAGAAGATGACGGTAACGGAACATCATTCCCGCTCAGCGGTTACCCATTTCCATGTGCTCGAACGGTTCCGGGATACGACGTATCTCGAATGTGCGCTGGAAACCGGACGGACTCATCAGATCCGCGTGCATATGCGCTATATCGGACATCCGGTCCTGGGAGATACGAAATACGGAACTCCATGCAGGTATATGGATACCCAGGGACAGGTTCTGCATGCATACCGTCTGACCCTGATCCATCCGCGGACTGGAAAGGAAATGGTGTTCGAAGCACCGCTTCCCGAATATTTCCAGACCCTGCTGGACATGCTGCGCAGGGAGAGCATGCAATGAAGCAATGGAAGCTGATTCCGCCTGTCACGAAGACCCTGCTGATTGCATGCATCGCGATCACGGTTCTGATTCATGTGTTTCCCTTTGAAGGAAATTCCACAGAGAAGGCAATTCTGTTCGGAGCCTATTACAAAACGTTTATCGCTGCCGGGGAGTGGTGGCGCCTGGCTTCTGCCGGATTGATGCATGTGAATTTCTGGCATCTGCTGATGAACATGTACACCCTGTATCTGCTCGGGGGCGTGCTGGAACGGACATTCCGCCCGCTGCGCTATTTCCTATTGCTCAGCCTTTCGAGTATTGCCGGCTATGCATTTCTGTTTGTCACCGGGGGCAATACGGTGGCAGTCGGCTTATCCGGCGGCTTGTACGGTCTGATGGCTGCGTACTTCATCCTCGTGTATAAAGCAGGGGGATTCCGGATTCCCCAGGTTCGCAATTCCAGCCTGGAAGTCCTGGTCCTCAACCTGCTCATGAATTTCATGCCCGGCATCGGCTATCAGGTTCATCTGGGCGGGCTGTTCATGGGTGCTCTTCTCGGAATTCTGTTCACGCGGGATCCGCAATGGCAGAGCGTACGCAGAAGTGCGCTTCTATGCACGATTGCTTTTTCTGCAGTGCTGGTGTTCCTGATTCCTTCTCATCTTTCCATTCCTGAAGAGGAACGGTATCTCAAAACGGATGCAAGGATTCTGGTTTACGAAAAAGATCATGGCCTGCAGAATTATGCAGAGGGAATGGCAGAACGAATTGATGATCTCTATGAAATCTCTTATCTGGAAGAGACCCTGAGGGAGGATTGAAGATGAATAAACGGGAAGGAACTCTGACCTGGGATGAATACTTCATGGGCCTTGCCCATCTGAGTGCATTGCGCTCCAAGGACCCGAATACCGCGGTAGGCGCAGCGATCGTCGACGGCAGCCACAAAGTGGTATCAGTCGGCTACAATGGCTTTCCGAAGGGATGCAGCGATGATGTCTTTCCATGGAACCGGGAAGGCACCTTTCTCAACAGCAAGTATGCCTATGTGGTTCATGCCGAGCTCAATGCGATTCTGAATGCGCCGCGTCCGGTTTCCGGCTGCACGCTGTATGTGAGTCTGTTTCCATGCAATGAGTGTGCCAAGGCGATCATTCAGTCCGGCATCCGCAGGATTGTCTATGAATCTGATAAGTATGCTGACACGGACTCCACGAAAGCTTCCCGCAGAATGCTGGAAGCAGCGGGGGTCGAACTCGTGCGGATCGAGAACACGATTCATCTTGAAGTCAGAAAAGTCCCGAATACCGAACAATAAAACTGCCTTGCGGCGAGTCTGCTGACAAAGTAGGGATTGTAAACAAAATTTTGGATGAGAATCCTGACCGGTTCTGATACTGGCCAGGATTTTCTTCTTTTCAGTGGAATA
>OMXA01000023.1 GCA_900314905.1 uncultured Erysipelotrichaceae bacterium | reverse complement strand
AGGGTGTCTGAGGGGAGCTGGAGATGTGAAGTACTGCCTGAGGGTTTCTCTGCTCAGTGTGACGATTATACGAACCGCTGTGACCTGGCTGCTGACGAGCATCATTCCGCTGGGCTTAGCAGGAATCTGGTTCGGTGTGCTTTCTGATCAGCTTTCCAGATATTTGCTGCTGATGAGCAGATTCAGAAAAGGGGATTGGACCAGAATCATGATCTAAGTCCTCATGATTCAGGATAATCACTCTTTGCAGGGAAGGTGAATGCCCATCTGTTGACTGGAATGTGATAAATACATACCGCAAAGACAGGAATGCACCGCATTCACTTGCGGTTCTGGGCGGTATGATTTCTCTGATCCCTGCAATGGTTTTCTGATCTTTCTATGAATCTGCGCGAGATCGAAGAGACCGGTATAAATGATTGAAGAAGAATAGTATTTCGGAATCCGGAATCAGACAGAAAAGCGATAAGAAAAGAGGGAATGCTGAAGAACCTGTACTGTATAGGTTTTCCAGCATTCCCTCTGCTCTTTGTTTATACGACAATGATATTTCGGGCTCCGGCGTCTTCTGCAATCTTCTTCAGGCGCTGGATCTCATCATCACTGGTAATGGAATGGCCAAGCCGCTTCAGACCTTCTTCGCGTACGCCGAAGGGGCGGTACTTGATCAGCTTGTAGCGGATCGAGGGATCCAGATGTTCTGCAACATTGCGGACAGTGTCTTCGTTATGTTCTGGTTCATTCGGAAGACAGACGGTCCGGACTTCATAGAGCTTATGGTGTTCCTGAAGCCAGGCAAGATTGGCAATGACGTTGTCATTGGGATAGGAGCAGAGTTCCTGGTGCCATTGCGGATCCCAGGCTTTGACATCGAGCATCACTGCATCCGTCTGCTCCATGAGTTCCGGCATTCCGGAATAAAGCCATGCACCATTGGAATCCAGGAAACAGGTTTTGTTCATGGCATGGACTTTCTGGAAGAGATCCGTCAGAAATTCCGGATAGGTGGTGCATTCTCCTCCGGATACGGTGATGCCTTCAATGAACGGAAGGGTAAGCTGAAGTCTTTCAGCAACATCATCCGGCGTCATCCATGTGATTTTCGGAGAAGAGAGATGACGGCAGGTGTGAATGCACGTATCGCACATGACACAGGCATCCTGGTTCCATACCACTTTGCCTTCCTGAACAGATAATGCTTTCGGAGTCGGAGGACAGGTGGTGACACAGTCTCCGCAGCTGATGCACATGGTGATGGTTTCCGGGTTGTGGCAGTAAAGACAGCGGAACGGGCAGCTCTGAACAAAAATGGAGGTCCGGTTTCCCGGGCCGTCCACATTGGAGAACTCGATGATCCGATTAACGGGTGCAGTCCTCTTCATGTACGATCCTGCGATCCAGCGCGTCTGCAGTATTGCGTGCTCCCTGACCGAATACAGAGCAGTTATTCATAGACTGTTCCCCGCGGTCGAGCTTTGCAAGTTCGCTCTTCTTGACCAGATAGCCGGTGACTCTGACAACATCATTGTTCTCGAGGTAGCCGGAGAAATACCGCAAGCCGCCGCGGATGCTTCCTTCCACGATTTCCACGAGGGCATCCGGAGTATCTGCCCAGGTTTCTTCAAATTTGAAGATATCGCCAGCGCCAGTCGGGAAGTACTTCTGGAACTTCGTGTTCTCGATGATCTGCTTCGGCATGACTGGTTCTGCACCGATCGGAATGCGTGCACCTGGCGAGTCTTCGCGTCCATCAGAATCGATGCCGACCTGGGCATGGAGGCGATAGCGGTGTCCGAAGGCTGCCGCATACTTTGCTTCATGACCATCTACGATCTCCGTGAGACGATCCATGATCCGGATGCCGAGCTCATCCGCTTCCGGATTATTTCCGAATCCTTTCTTAGGATCAGTAATGCCAAGCAGATGATTGACTGCTTCGGCAAGTCCGACTACTCCGAACATGCCGGTGAAGTTGTCCAGGGATACAAAGCCTTCCTTTACGAGGAAGTTGGATTTGAAGAAATTGGTCTGATTGACAAGGAAGTCGATGCGGTCATCCATATTCTGCAGCATCAGACCGGCATAATACGGAAGCACACGGTTCAGGAAGTCTTCCGTATTTTCTGCTTTCAGAGAGCATTCATACAGGCGGAGACGCGGCAATGTGAATCCGCCGCCGCCTACCTTCAGGCCATTGTAGCAGGAGGCAATCGCATAATTGTCGCCCCATTCCTTGCGGAACATGCGGTCATTGGCAAAGGAAGGCTTTGCAGTCTTCATCATGCACTCGACCGCAAGCTTCACGAATTCTTTCGGAGTGACATCCGGGTCATATTTGATGGTGAGATTCGGAATTGCCAGCTGCATTTCCTGGGTGAGTTCCAGCACGATTCGGCCGGTCAGAGAGTCCTTGGGGCCGAGGTCTGCATGAACGAAGGAGTCGTTCAGGGTGCGGTCGATGTTCAGAAGGAAGAGTCTCAGCTCTTTCTTTGCCTGTTCATAGCCTGCCGCCTGAACAAATGGTTCCAGCAGATCGTCCCAGTCGCCCAGGTATACCGGGAAGGTGGTTACGGACGGTACATAGTGATACATGATCAGAAGAGAGTTCAGTGCTTCTCCTAATGTTTTCGGAGCATCCAGCTGCAGAAATTCGGATCCCTTGTTCATCAGGATCGAATAATCCGGGCAGATATAGCGAGGACGGTATGGTGCTGCACCTTCTCCGAGGTCGCAGAGAATCCGCTCTTCTTTTGCTTTGAGGTACTCTTTGCTTAAAGGAATCGTATGGTCAGTATTCTCGGCATATCTTGCCAGCGCAATGAGCTGCTGATTATATGTCAGAGTAGGATCCGCAAGGATCTGAACAATCGGGCTTGCCTGTTCGGTCATCTCTATCTCCTCCATTTTTTTCCAGGGAAACTATACCATAGTATCGCTTCGCATCCCAGTGTGCTGACTGAAGAAAAAACTGAATTTCTGTTCGTTCGGAAAGAGAAGGCAGAAGATCTTGCACCAGGGATGGATGCCTGTGCTATAGTCACATCATGAATAACAATAAAACTGTTACAGAGAAAATCTATGCCTCTCTTTTAGGCAAATGCATCGGGGTACGGTTAGGAGCTCCGATTGAAGGGATGAGCGGACCGCAGGTCAGAGCAGGATACCGGCCAGTCAGAAGCTATCTGCTCGATTACGGGCAGTTTGCGGCAGATGATGACATCAATGGTCCTCTGTTCTTTCCATGGGTTCTGAAGGATCATCCCATCAGTGAAGTCACGGCCGAAGAAATGGGAGAATGGATGCGGAATATCATCTGCGATGGAACCGGATTCTTCTGGTGGGGCGGAGAAGATATCGCGACAGAACATCGTGCCTATGCCAACCTGAAACGAGGTATCAAGGCACCTGCCTCCGGCAGTAAGGAAACCAATGGCATCGTTCTGGCCGAGCAGATCGGCGGACAGATCTTCAGCGACTGCTGGGGCTGGATGAGCCTCGGCAATCTCAGCGAAGCGGCTGAGCTTGCCAGGAAGATGAGCAGTGTGACGCATGATGGAAATGGAATCCAGGGAGGGATCTTTGTCGCTTCAGCGGCTGCAGCAGCGTGGAACTGCAGCACGATCGGAGAAGTGATTCAGAAAGCGTATGAGATGCTGGATCCAGAGAGCGGATATGCTGCAATGGTCAAAGAGGTTTCAGAATTCCATCGTGCACATGAGAAGCCCGAAGACTGCCTGAAGTGGATCGAAGAAACGAAGGGGTATGATCACTATCCGGGCAGCTGCCATATTCTGCCGAATACGGCGATTCTGCTGTACGGGCTGTTATACGGGAACGGAGATTTCAATGAGACGATGAGGCTGATTGCGGAGGCAGGGTGCGATACGGACTGCAATCTCGGCAATGCCGGGTCGATTCTCGGAATGATGGTGGGACTGGAAGGGATAGACCCTTCCTGGATTGCACCATTCCATGACATGGTTCTCTCAAGCAGTGCACTTGGCTGCCATAATCTGAGCCATCTTTCTGAAGAGGCTTCCAGACTTGCAGATCTGGCATTGTCTCTGCATGGGAAAAATCCGGAACACGCAGGGGCATTCTCGCTTCCTTATGGGACGCTTGGATACCAGTGCGAGAATCCGGCGGTATTGTGCAGCACAGAAGAAGGAAGGCTGCGGATCACCCTTACGGATCTCGCTGAAAATCAGACGGTGATGGTGTGCACGAAGACGTACATGCGGCCGGAGGATGTCTATGACTGCCGCTATCAGCCGCAGTTTACTGCTGTTCTGGAGCCGGGAGATCAGGTTCATTATGAGCTTGATCGCAATCAGCTGCCGGTTCAGATCGTTCCTTATATCAAAGACCAAAATGGCAGAATCTTCTCTTCTCTGCAGACTTCGTCAGCATGCGCTCCGATTCTTGAAACCGGACTGATGGTCAGGGCATGCAAGCATGTACGCGGAACGTGTTTCTATGTCAACCGGATCAGCATTGCGAAACGTCCTTCTTATCTGCTTGACTTCACGCTGCTTCAGAATGAAGACCGAGGTCCGCAGTTTTCAGGCGGAAGATGGATCACGCTTGAGAACCTGGTGCTGACCAGAGGAACAGCCTTCTATGAAGATGGACTCTGCATGGAGGCAGGCAGTGAAGTGAACTTCAGCAATGATTCTTCCTCAACGCATACGTTGACCCTGAAATGGGAAGCAGAGCATCCGGACTTCCGGTTCTCCTGGAACTGGAGGGGAATGCTGAGAAAAGAAGGCATCCATGTCACGGAGAAGGGAGTGTCGCGCTTTGTTCAGAAGGATGACTTCCTGGAAGAACAGGAACTGATGACCGCAGAAATTCATTCCGGGTATCTGAGAATTTCAGAAAATGACATCGCTCTGGTATCAGAAGGAACCGCCTTCCGGAGAAAATGGTCTTTCCAGGGAAAATATGGTCCGCTTGGAATCGAGAATATGTCCGGTTTTCTGAATGTGAAGTCATGCGGCATGAATGAGGAGGAAGCTTATGCGCAAAGTAATCATTGACTGTGATCCGGGCCATGATGATGTGATGGCAATCCTGGAAACCATGGCTCACCCGGAAACATTTGAGCTGCTGGGCATCAGCACCGTCTGCGGAAACAATCTCTGTGAGCGCGTGACAGAGAATGCGCTGCACGTGCTGGAATGGATCGGGAGAACAGATATCCCAGTGGCAAGAGGATCCTTGAAGCCGCTGGTCTATGATCCAGAACCCCAGGCAGCACATGGATACAATGGACTGGAAGGATATGATTTTCCTGATCCGGTTACGGAACCCGTATCGCTGAATGCTCCGGAATGGATTCATGAACAGCTGCAGAAATCTGCAGAACCGGTGACGATCCTGGCGCTTGCGCCATTGACCAATCTGGCATGGCTGCTGAGAAAATGGCCGGAAGATGCAGATAAGATCGAAGCGATCGTGATGATGGGCGGAGCGGTTTCCGGCGGCAATATTCTGAAGCATGCAGAGTTCAATGTGTATGCAGATCCGCATGCGCTGAAAGAAGTGGCAGAGAGCACGATCCCGCTCACCATTCTTCCCTTAGAAGCCTGCGCGGACTGCACGATCACGGAACAGGAGATCAGCGGCTGGAAGAAGGATTCCGGAAAGACAGCGCAGATGGCTGGCGCCCTGATGGACTTCTTTGCGGAGTATGGCCGCCATCACGGTATGCATGCATATACGGTATTCGATCTCGGTGTTCCTTATTATTTGCTGCATCCGGAGCGATTCAGCAGTTCCATGCATGCAATGGAAGTGATGACTCAGGGAGAAGAGACGCGGGGACAGACGATCTTCGGGGAAGGAAACCGGGTGAAGGTGCTGGAACACACTGATCCGATTGCATTCCGCAAGGAAATCTGTTCATGCATACGGAAGCTGGACCAGGAGATGAGATGATGAAGCGCACGGATATCGTGATGACTCCGATGCTGAAAGATTTTCTGGATTATGATCTCGGGCATATGGAGGTTTCGAACTATCCGACCAGAAAACCTGATATTGAGTATACGGAAGGACTGAAGCTGGACTTATATTACCCGGAAGAAAAGAGAGAGAAGTATCCGCTGGTGATTTCGATTTTCGGAGGAGGCTGGGTTTCCGGATTCAAGGAAGACAAGTATGCAGAGCTGATGCTGGAGCCGCTGAAGCGCGGATATGCGGTAGCGATTCCGGACTATACGCTGGCTCTTGATGATATCTGGCCAAGACAGGTGATCGATCTGAAGCGGTGCATCCTGTTTCTGAAGAGACATGCGGAGGAATATCGGCTGGAACCGGATGATATTACTTTGTGGGGAGAATCTGCCGGAGGACATCTGGCATTATTGACCGGAATGGCAGAGAATGCGTATTTCGGGATCAATGGAGATACGACTGTGCAGAAGATTATTGCTTATTATCCGCTGACTGATCTTGATACAGTCGAGGCTCAATCGAGGCTTCTTGGCCTGAATAATCAGAGCTGTGCAGGAGAGGATTCTCTGATCTCGATCATGATGGGGCCTCATTATCATGACCAGAAAGAACGAAAAGCTGCTTCTCCGGTTTTCTGGATTTCCGAAAAGATGCCGCAGGTGGTTCTTGTGCATGGCCTTTCGGATTCGCTTCTTCCGTATCTGCAGTCAGTTCAGTTCTTTGAGCGGGCAGCAGAAACAGGAAATGCCGGAAAAGTATCATTGCATCTGGAAGCTGGAAAGGAGCATGCGGATTCCTGGTTTTTCTCTTCTGAACAAGTGGCTGCGTTCTTTCAATAAGTGACTGTATGATCAGTTTGCGACGTGATTGATGAAAATCATCATGATTGCTGAAAAAAGACTTGAACGGAACAGCTTTTGTTTTACAATGTCTCTGTTTTAAAGAACGTCTTTCACATTTACAAAGGGAGGAAAATATGAAGAAGTTCGCTTTGTTCCTGAGTGCAGCAATGGCTATGTCACTGGCAGGCTGCGGAAACAGCAGCGCATCCGCAAGTACTGCTGCAGCATCCGCAGCTGCATCATCTGATTCTGCAGCTTCTGCGTCCGCAGAAGGCGCTGCATCTGGTGATGTCACACGTATTGCATTGGTTCTTCCGTATATTGGTGATCAGTCTTATTTCGATACTGCTTACAACGGACTTTCTCTTCTGACTGATAAGTACGGCAGTGCTGTCGAAACCAACCTGATCGAGATGGGCACGGATGCCGGCGGCTGGGATACTGCTTATCGTCAGGCTGCAGATTCCGACTATGACATCATCATCTCCGGCAACTTCGAGTATGAGCCATATATGCTTGAAGTCGCAAAAGAATATCCGGATATCAAGTTCCTGAACTTCGACTACTCGGATGCAGCACTCAATTCTCTCGATAATGTCTATGCAATTACCTATGCAGCAAATGAAGCAGGCTATGCGGCAGGTGTCGTTGCAGCAACGGTTTCTGAGTCTGGCATCATCGGCTGCATCGGCGGCATGGAAGTGGATGGCATCAAGCAGTTCCTGGCAGGGTATATGCAGGGCGCATATGATGTGAATCCGGATATCAAGGTGGTCAGCAGCTTTGTCGGCGATTTCTCCGATACTGCAAAGGCGAAGGAAATTGCGAGCAATATGCACAGCCAGGGCGCAGATGTCATCTATCATGCGGCTGGCGGTGCAGGAAATGGTCTGTTTGAGGCTGCTGCTGAAGAAGATTTCTGGGCAATCGGAGTTGACTCTGACCAGTATATGTCCTTCAAGGATAACCAGCCTGAACTGGCTGCTCATATTCTGACTTCTTCCGAGAAGAAGTGCGATCAGGGTATTCTTTCTGCTGTCAGCGAGATGATCGATGGGACTGCCGCATATGGTACCCAGAAGACGCTCGGCATCAAGGATGGCGGCATCGGCCTTGCTGAGAATGAGAATTACGAGGCGAATACGACAGAGGAACAGCGGGCTGCGATCCAGGCTCAGATCGACAAGGTCGTAAGCGGCGAAGTCACGGTCAATGACCAGCTGAAAGATAATACTTCCTACGATACCTGGCTTGAAAAGACAGCTCTGAACTGATCGTTTTCCTTCAGGTTTCATGAAGATGCTCCGAAATACCTGTTCCGGAGCATCTTTTTCAATAAAGAAAGGGACAGGATATGAGTGAAAAAGAGATCCTGAGGCTTGAGAATATTTCCAAGATCTACCCGAACGGCACGGTTGCCAACCGGAATATCAATGTTTCTTTCCACAGGGGGGAAATTCATTCCATTGTCGGAGAGAATGGAGCGGGGAAGTCGACGCTCATGAAGATCATCTTCGCGATTGAGAAGCCGTCAGATGGCCGCATCTTTTACAAAGGAAAAGAAGTGCATTTTCAGTCTTCCATGGAAGCAATCGAAAATGGCATCGGCATGGTGCATCAGCACTTCATGCTGATTCCGAGCTTCACGGTTGCGCAGAATGTTGTTCTCGGTGCAGAACCGGAAAAGTCTAAGGGCTTCATCGACATGCAGAAGGCCAATGAAGAGACAGAAGCACTTGCGCATGAATATCATTTTGATGAAGTCAAGGCGACGGATCTTGTGGGAGATCTGACAGTCAGTGCGCGCCAGAAGGTTGAGATCATGAAGACGCTCTACCGCAAGGCAGAGGTGATCATTCTGGATGAGCCGACGGCAGTGCTGACGCCGCAGGAGACGGTTCAGCTGTTTGATCAGCTGAGAAGCTTCCGTGAGCATGGTCACACAATCATCTTCATTTCTCATAAGCTCAATGAGGTAAAGGATATTTCCGACCGCATCACGGTCATCCGCAATGGCGAGACCAAGGGCACGTTTGTCAATGATGACAGCATCACGATTGATAAGCTGACTCAGCTCATTATCGGCAGAAAGCTGGAAAGCTCCTATGATCATCTGCGCAAGGATGCCGGAACCCATGACCGCATCCTCGATGTGCAGCATGTCTCCTGCGTGGAGAATGGGGTAACCAAGGTCAATGACATCAGCTTCTGCGTGCATGCAGGCGAGATTCTCGGGGTTGCCGGAGTTGAAGGTAATGGACAGGAAGAGCTGATTGATGCGATCACCGGCATGGGCGTCAAGGAAGGCGGTACGATTGATCTCTGCGGAAAGCCGATTGATGATCTGAGCATTCATGATAAGCGCCTTGCTGGTCTCTCCTATATTCCGGAGGACCGCATGTCTGACGGGGTTGCGGCTAGTGCAAGCATCCAGGACAATCTGATCTCGACGTATTATGAGAAACCGGAGTATTCCGGGAAGGTGTTCCTGCATGAGAATGCAATCCGGGCAACTGCTCAGGAACTGATGAAGCAGTTTGCGATCAAGGCTAAGAATGAGAAGGAAAAGGTCAGCCAGATGTCCGGCGGCAATATTCAGAAAGTCGTCGTGGCAAGAGAATGGAAGACCGCTCCCCGGTGCATGATTGCGGAACAGCCGACCAGAGGAATCGATATCGGATCAGCAGATTATATTCATCATCAGCTGATCGAGATGCGCAATGAAGGCGCAGCAGTGCTGCTGGTCAGTGCAGACCTCAATGAAGTCATGTCGGTCAGCGATTCTCTGATTATCTTATTCGAAGGAGAAATCGTTGCCTATTTCCCTGATCTGCATGGCATCAGCGAGAATGAGCTCGGACTCTATATGCTCGGCACCAGAAAGCAGAGCGAAGAAGAAATACGGAGGGCAGCAGAATGACAGAGACAAAGAAGAAAAATTCCTGGCATCTGACGGATGAAAAGCCTTTTGAGGCACTGCGCATCCTGGCTTCCATTGCCGTAGCACTGATCGTGACGTTTATCGTTCTCTGCTTCGTTTCCGATCAGCCGCTGCATGATTTCGTTCAGCTATTGATTCTGCCGCTGACGAAGGCGAATTACTTCGGCTATGTGCTCGTCAAGGTGATTCCGCTGACATTTGCCGGACTTGCGACGTTGCTGTATTTCCGCATGGGGCTCTTCAATCTCGGCACGGAAGGTGTCTTCTACTTCTCCGGGGTCGTGGCAACCTATTTTGCAACGAATGCTGCATTCACGACCGGGAATGGATTCATCGATTCGCTTGTCCCGATTGTGATGGCGGGCATTGCCGGCGGACTGCTGTCGCTGCTGCCCGGATATCTCAATGCGAAGTTCAAGACCGATGAGATGGTAATTTCGCTCATGCTGAACAACATCCTGTATGGCGTGGGCTTCTGGATCGTCAAAACGTTCCTTGCAATCTCCGGAACGACTGGTACAAGTTCTGCTCCATTCACGTCTTCGGCAAGACTGGAAACCATTATTCCGAAGACCCAGGTCCACAGCGGTCTCATCATCGCCCTTGCCATGGTCGTGTTCGTCTGGGTGCTGCTATATAAAACGAAGCTTGGCTATTCGATCCGGATTTCGGGCATCAATCCGAAGTTTGCCATGTATTCCGGCATGGGTGCCTTCGGCACGTTCATGCTGGTGCATTTCATTGCCGGTGCTATCGGCGGGGTAGGCTCTGCGGTAGAACTGCTTGGCATGTACAAGGCATTCACGTGGAGCACGCTTCCAGGTCTTGGCTTCTCTGGTGCAATGATCACGATGCTTGGCAAGAATGATCCGATCGGAGTTCTGGTCGCATCCTTCGGCATCAGCTATCTCAGGGCAAGTGCTCAGCTGCTTGCCAACAGCACGCCTTATATCGATATCAAGATGATCTCGATTGTCGAAGTCATTCTGACGCTGCTCATCTCCAGCCAGTTCTTCCTGCAGAGATGGCGGTCTAGACAGCTTCTGAAACAGGAAAAGGAGGCAGAGAAACATGCAGACTAGCATCTGGTCTCAGTTATTCAGCGCAAGTTTCCTCTTCATCATCATCCGGGTCGGAACACCGCTGATGTATGCATCTCTATCTTCCTATATTGCTTCGCTTGCCGGCATCCCGAATATCGCGATTGAAGGAATCATGAACTTCGGTGCATTGTTCGGAGTCTACTTCTCGGCGATCACCGGCAGTGCATGGCTCGGTCTGCTCGGTGCAATTGCGATCGGGATCGGATGTGGACTATTGATGGGCTTCTTCACGATGAAGATGAAGGCAGATCCGATCATGATCGGTATTGCCTTGAACCTGTTCTCGGCTGACTTTGCGATCTTCCTGCTGCTGCTATGGACAGGGTCCAAGGGAACGACTGCATCATTGCCTTCAAAGACGCTTCCGTCCGTGAATATCCCGTTCATCGAGAATATTCCGATTCTTGGAGAAATCATCAGCGGACATTACTTCCTGACGTATATCTGCATCGCCATGATGATTCTGCTCTATATTCTGGTATACAAGACGTCTTTCGGACTTCGCATGCAGGCATGTGGTCTGGATGCGAATGCAGCAGAATCTGTCGGCATCAAGGTTCCGAAGGTCCGTATGATCGCAGTGATCATTTCCGGAATTCTTGCGGCAATGGGAGGCGCTTATCTTTCCATGGGCTATCTCTCGATCTACTCCAGCAACATGACTGCTTCCAGAGGCTGGATCGGTGTTGCGGCTGCTGCAGTCGGAGGCAGAGATCTGCCGAAAGTCATGTGGGCGACGCTGCTGTTCTCGGTTGCCAGCGGTCTGGTCAATCTGCTCCTCCTGGAAAACCTGCCATCAGAACTGATCAATACGATTCCGTATCTGAGCGTTCTGATCGGATTAGTCATCATGAGCATTCGTTCCGCTGCGAAGCTGCGTGCTTCCAGAGAGAAGAAGGCTGCCTGATTTCATTCATATTCCATTGGTCCCTGCAGAAAGGACAGCATGATGAGGTGCTGGTCCTATTGCGGGGACTTTTTCTTCGGGTTTTCGGCTCATCCCTGGAAAGAGTTTCCGTAGGGGGATGGGAAGAGATCCTTGCAAGCCGGAAATAGCAGTGCAGAATCTGGTGAATCCCTGCAGGCCTTTGGAACTGCCTGCATCAAAGATCCGAACGGGAATGATCAGAAACGTTCTCCTGCTGAGATGAGCCCTTCCATATCCTAGGAGGTAAGAAGCCGCGAGCGAGCGGCAGAACTAGCGCGGGGACAATTCAGCGATCCATGGATCAGGCATGTCTGCGATGAGATCCGGGTACAGATTGTACCAGCTGATGCATTCTTCGATAACCTGGGAATCTCCAGAGATCACATGATCCAGTTTCTTCAGAGCATAATCTGCGTCATGGACCATCCGGAATTCAGCCGGAAAAGAGAGTGCTTCTGCACCTGCCGCAAGGTGCTCCCTGAGTCTGCCGCTGTTGGAAACGGGTTCATCAATCCAGAACACTGCAGAAGCGGCCTGCTCTTTCTTCAGCTTATTCAGGATCCGGGCAATTGCTTCATCTGTTGCAGAAATGATGGAATAGGTTCCGGAAAGACCGGAAAGGTCGCGGATACATCCATCCATGCAGCGAAGGAGAATGCTGTGAGAAAGGGCAGTTTCCATGATCACGACTGCATTGAACGCATCGATGTTTACTGTGCAGCCAGGGTCGAGATGGTCCAGCTGCTTCTGCTGTCTGAGCTTCAGCCGATAGGGGCATGCGGTCATGCGGGCAAGCGCATTGCGCTGACGTTCTGCCAGCAGCCGATGATTGGAAGTATAAGTAACTGCTGATTTCAGCGGATAACCTCGCTCCAGAAGAAAAGCAGTCTCGTAAGCACAAAGAGAGATCTTTCTGAGTTCTTCTTCTGAAAACAGCTTCTCATCTTCCGGGCTGAAGCCTCTGCGCACATTCTTCATACGTTCATTATGAACCAATTCTGAATTCCGGAAACAAGAAAGCAGTCTGCCTGAAAGATTATGAGCCAGCAGCTGAAGTGGCACATATGCCGCCTTGGAAATACGCCTGCAATCATTGCTATGAAAAAAAGGAAGTCCAGGCTGGACATCATCCAGCTAGACTCCCTTGATGAGATTATTCCTGAATGCCTAGATATGCATTCAGAAGACCGAACGTATTCTTTACTGCATCGATATGAGAACGCTCATAATTGTGCGACGCATATACGCCAGGACCGATCAGCGCATGACGGACATCATAGCCTGCCCTCAATGTTGCTTCGACATCTGACCCGTAATGAGGGTAGATATCCAGGGCATACTGCAGATGATGTTTCTTAGCAAGCAGAGCTAATTCGCTCGTCAGCTCATAGTTGTATGGACCGCCGCTGTCCTTCACACAGATTGATACCATCCTCTCTGTGCAGTTGAGGTCTGCGCCGACGCAGCCCATATCGACAGAAATCATGTCTTCCGTATCTTCCGGAACCACGCAGCCGCCATGTCCGACTTCTTCATAGACCGTAAACAGCAGCGAGACCTTCCGCTTCAGGACAATCTTCTTCTCAGCTATTTCTTCTGCAAGACCCAGCAGGATCGCGGAAGAAAGCTTGTCATCCAGAAACCTGCTCTTGATCAGACCGGAAGGCGTAATGACGGTCTTGGGATCCATGGCAATGATATCGCCAGTCTGGATGCCTAGTGCTTCTGTACCAGCCTTGTCATGGACATTTTCATCCAGAAGAATCTCCATGTTCTCTTCCTTGATCTCAACAGGCATATCTGCTACATGCGCAGATGGCTCGGTATTCAGAACCATGCCCGAATAGCTTCTGCCATCTCTCGTGAAGACGGTGCAGTTTTCTCCATCCGCGGTTCTCCACTGATGGCCGCCGAGGGTTGTCGGCCGCAGCCTGCCGTTCGTCTTGATGGACCGTACCATCGCGCCGAGCGTATCCACATGAGCTGCCAATACCAGGGGATTTCCGTCACCGCCAAGCGTGACGGAAACGTTCCCCTTGCGGGATCGCTCGGGCTGATACCCAAGCTCTGAAAGGTGTGAGAGAAGATAGTCAGTGACCTGATGCGTATAGCCGGTAGGACTGGCAATGGAAGTGAGGTGAATCAGCTGATCAGAAATGTATGAATAGATCTGTTCCATAGAATGCTCCTTGCAGGAATCAGCATACAGATGAAATCCGATTCTGTCTTCCTGCATGCATGGATTATCCCATGACAACTTCTACTTCAGCTTCTTTCGCTGTGCTGATCGGAAGCACATGGCCTTCGATCTCTTTTCCGTCCATGGTGATTGAGACGATGCCCTTCTGGACATTGTCCGGATTTGCAACATGGATATGATAAGTGGTTCCGCGGTATTTTCTCGTTACAGTGAAGTCGCCGAATCCTTCCGGCACGCAAGGATTGATGGACAGACCGTACAAGGTCGGATAGACACCGAGAATATACTGGGAGATATCAGCAAAGGTCCATGCGGCGGTTCCTGTGAGCCAGGAGTTCTTTCCCTGGCCGAAGAACTTTGCGTCTTTCCCTGCTACCATCTGGCAGTAGACATATGGTTCTGCTGCGTGGATTTCAGAGATTTCCTCGGTATAGGCAGGACATGTTCTGCGGTAGATCTCGAAGGCCCGGTTGCCGTCTCCGATTGCGGTTTCTGCAATCGAAACCCATGGGTTGTTATGGCAGAAGATGCCGCCATTCTCTTTGTATCCAGGCGGGTAGGAGCTGATTTCGCCAAGTTCGAGGTGATAGATCGTATAGGCAGGCTGCAGGATCATGATGCCGTACTTGGTATCAAGCTTTTCCTGAACCGACTTCAGGGCTTTCGCGGCAAGGCCTTCTTTGATGCCGACGCCTGCCAGCACGCAGAATCCCTGCGGTTCAATGAAGATCTGTCCTTCTTCGCATTCATGAGAACCGACTTTATTGCCCTCAGCATCATAGGCTCTTAAGAACCATTCGCCATCCCAGCCATAATCCAGGATTGCCTGGTACATGACAGATACTTCTTTTTCGGCCCTCCTGGCTTCTTTCAAATCCCCTAAGAGACGGGCAAGATCTGCATATTCTTTTCCGTATTTGACAAACATGCCGGCAATGAAGACAGATTCAGCAACTGGTCCTTCCGAAGGACCGTAGGTCTGGAAAGACTCACCCGGATGCTTGCTGAAGCAGTTGAGGTTCAGACAGTCATTCCAGTCTGCACGGCCGATCTGCGGGAGACCATGCGGCCCTTTATGAGCAACCGTGAAATCAAAGGATCTCTTCAGGTGTTCCATGAGCGGCTGTGCCTTGGAGACATCGTTATCAAACGGAACGGATTCTTTCAGAATCGAGACATCTCCGGTTTCTCTGACATAGGCGCTTGTTCCGGCGATGAGCCAGAGCGGATCGTCATTGAAGCCGCTGCCGATATCCGAATTGCCTTTCTTGGTCAGAGGCTGATACTGGTGATAAGCAGAACCATTCTCAAACTGGGTAGAGGCGATATCGATGATGCGCTGTCTTGCCCGATCAGGAATCAGATGCACGAAGCCGAGCAGGTCCTGGTTGGAATCACGGAAGCCCATGCCTCTGCCGATGCCGGATTCATAGTAAGAAGCCGAGCGGGACATGTTGAATGTGACCATGCACTGGTACTGATTCCAGATGTTCACCATGCGGTTCACTTTGTCGTTCTTTGTTTCGGCATGGTAGACCGAAAGCAGATCAGTCCAGTAGTCTTTCAGTTCCTGGAAAGCGTTCTGTACCTGCTCATCATTCTTGTAGCGATCAATCATTGCCCAGGCACGTGTCTTGTTGATGACGCCCTTGGATTCCCATTTCTCGTCTTCCGGATTCTCGATATAGCCGAGCACGAAGACAAAGGTTCTGGTTTCTCCTGGTTTCAGATCGAGGCTGATCTGATGTGCAGCAATCGGCGACCAGCCTGAAGCGATGCTGTTATGGCACTTTCCCTCGATGACTGCCTGAGGCTGATCGGCTCCGTTATAGAAACCAAGGAACTGATCTCTGGCAGTGTCGAAGCCGTCGACTTTCGTGTTGACGGAATAGAAGGCAAAGTGATTGCGGCGTTCGCGGTATTCCGTCTTGTGGAAAATCGTCGAATCGACGACTTCGACTTCGCCGGTACTGAGATTGCGCTGGAAGTTCCGTTCGTCATCATCTGCGTTCCAGAGGCACCATTCCACATAGGAATACAGCTGCAGGTGCTTATCCTCGTCAGCTTCATTGGTGATGGTGACGTGCTGGATCTCGCAGGCATCGTTCATCGGAACGAAGCTGAGTACGGACGCCCTGACTTGATTCAGACTTCCGGTGAACCGGCTGTATCCGAGGCCATGCCGGCATTCATAGAAATCCAGGTCGGTCCGCATCGGCTGCCATCCGGGATTCCAGATCGTGCTGCCATCGCGGATATACAGGTAATGGCCGTTATTGTCATAGGGAACATTATTGTAGCGATAGCGAGTGATGCGAAGCAGTTTCGCATCTTTATAGAATGAGTAGCCGCCGCAGGTATTGGAGATCAGACTGAAGAAGTCCTTATTGCCAAGGTAATTGATCCAGGGCAGCGGGGTCTTCGGAGTCGTGATCACATACTCACGGTTCTCATCATCAAAATAACCGTATTTGATATGCGTGTCCTCCGTTTTCCTGGCGTTTGTCGAAACATCAGGGAATTCCCTGCAGAACAGGACACAAAGCAGATAATACATCAATGATTGTAGAGAGAATAATTCAGAAAACAAGATGGCGAAATTTAACGTAATTTTTATGAAAACAATGAAAACGCGCGATATGATGCGAATTGAAACGTTTACGATAATCGAAAAAATATTTGATGTCAATAGAATTTTTTAAAAAAGTTGGAAAAAATCATTGCAAATCAGAATGATAGGGGTTACATTGACAGTGTCGAAACAAAAAGCGTTGAAAAATAAAGCAATCGGAAACTCGAAATGCTGAAATTTCAACACTATTGCAGAGCAAGGAGTGATTCGTGATGGTTATCATGGCGGTACTGGCACCGCCTGATATAAACACAAGGCTATAAAGGGAGGAAGAACCAAGAATGAAAAAGGTAGTCAGTGTTTTACTCTCCGCAACGATGGCAGCAAGTCTCGCAGCTTGCGGCGGATCGTCTGACGGAGCAGCAGCTGCAGCAACATCCGCAGCTGCAGCAGCAACTTCTGCAGCAGCGGCTGAAACCGCAGCGGCAGCGTCCGATGAGGGCAAGGTTCTCAACATTCAGTGCTGGAATACAGAATTTGCTTCCAGACTCGCAGATCATTATCCTGGCTTCGTCGCAAATGACAAGGATGATGTGACCAAGGGCGGCAAGATCGGTGATGTGACCGTAAACTTCATCATCACTCCGTCTGATGACAATGCTTATCAGAATAATCTGGACTCGATCCTTCCTGGTAACGCAGATGCTTCCGCAGATGACAAGGTTGATATCTTCCTGATGGAAGCTGACTATGCGCTGAAGTATGTCAACAGCGATGTCACGATGCCGCTGAGCGATCTGGGAATCAGTGATTCCGATCTCTCTGATCAGTTCCAGTACACCAAGGATATCGTCACGGATTCCACGGGTGCTCTGAAGGGTGCTTCCTGGCAGGCTTGCTCTGCTGGTCTGATTTATAACCGTGAAGCAGCTAAGGAAATCCTCGGAACAGATGATCCGGAAGAAGTCCAGAAGGCTGTCAGCAGCTGGGATGCATACAAGGAAACTGCTGCCAAGGCTAAGGACGCTGGCTATGTAATGTGCTCTGTCAACGATACGTACCGTGTATATTCCAACAATGTATCCGAGAAGTGGGTCAGCGATGATAATCAGGTTCAGGTCGATGACAACATCAAGGCCTGGGTTGATGATTCCAAGGAACTGGCTGATGCGGGAGAAGAGAATACCTACGATCTCTGGGGCGATGACTGGGCAAAAGGCAAGTACGCTTCCGGTAAGATCTTCTGCTACTTCGGACCGGCATGGTTCTTCAACTTCTGCCTGGCTCAGGATGATGCAGAGTCCATCGCTGCCAAGGGCGGCTGGGGCTATGTCGTTGGTCCGCAGTCCTTCTACTGGGGCGGCACCTGGATCGCAGCAGCTACTGGAACCGATAACCCGACGCTCGTCAAGGATGTCATTCTGACGATGACCACCGACAAGGATGTTCTGAAGGAAATCGCTCAGAAGGATTCTGACTGTGTCAACTCCAAGTCTGTTCTGACGGAACTTGCTGGTTCGGATGAAGGCAACCTCGCACTGCTCGGCGGACAGAACCCGTATCAGATGCTTGAAGAAGGCGCTGAGAAGGTCGATATGAGCAACATCTCCGATTATGATCAGGGCTGCACTGAAGAGTTCCAGACGGCTATGAAGGGCTACTTCGATGGCAACTATAAGACCTATGAAGATGCACTTGCAGCATTCGCTACTGCAATCAGCGAGAAATATCCGGATCTCAAGACGGACAATCTGAAGTAATTGAGGAAACATGAATCAGAGCCTGCCCTGGCGGACGGGCTCTGATTTCTTAAAGCCAGACTGAATCTCTGATTCGATCTGACTTTAAGAAGCATTCGAAGTGAGGGGGAATAATTCTATGGAAAAGACCATTGCGAGAAAGAAGAAAGACGTCAATCGCTGGGGATACATCTTTCTGATTCCCTTTGCAGTGACCTATGTGGTGTTCCAGCTGATTCCGCTGATCACGACAATCTACAACAGCTTCTTTGAAAACTACCGGTCAGGTCTGAAGCAGATCGGGCCGAACTTCATCGGGGTTGCAAACTATCAGACCCTGTTTGTCAATCAGGACCTGCTGAAGTATTCGAGCAATACGCTGATCATGTGGATCGGCGGATTCATTCCGCAGATCTTCTTCTCGCTGCTGTTAGCAGCCTGGTTCACCGATCCTTCTCTGAAGCTCAAGGCGCAGCGATTCTTCAAGACGGTGATCTATCTGCCGAATCTGATCATGGCTTCTGCATTCTCCATGCTGTTCTTCACGCTGTTTGCAGATACCGGACCGATCAACAGCATTCTGGTTCAGATGGGGGTCCTGAGCAAGCCGTTCTCATTTATGAATAGTGTCGGCGCGGTCAGAACACTGGTTGCGTTCATGAACTTCGTCATGTGGTTCGGGAATACGACGATCCTTCTGATGGCAGGCATGATGGGCATTGACCAGTCGCTGTTTGAGGCAGCGGAGATCGATGGCGCAACCGCAAACCAGATTTTCTGGAAAATCACGCTTCCGATTCTGAGACCGATTCTGGTGTATGTGCTGATCACTTCTCTGATCGGCGGCCTGCAGATGTTCGATGTGCCGCAGATATTGACCAATGGCAGCGGCGATCCGGCGAGAACTTCGATGACGCTGATCATGTATCTGAACAAGCATCTCTACAGCAAGAACTATGGTATGGCCGGAGCGCTGTCTGTGATCCTGTTCATCATCACGGGTATCCTGAGTCTCATTGTCTATCGGATTTCCTATGCGGACAATGTGAAGAAGTCCAGATAAGGAGGCATGAATATGACTGACAATAGCAAGCCTGAAAAGAATTCCGTTCATGGCAGAAGAGCCGTTGCATATATCGTGCTGATCCTGCTGTCGTTTCTCTGCCTGATCTGGTTCTATATCCTGTTCATCAACGCAACCCGCAGCAACTCTGAATTAAGCCGCGGCTTCTCGGCAGTGCCGAGTTCCCATCTGTTCGAGAACTGGTACAACCTGATGCACAGCACTCAGCCGGTATGGTCCGGTATGCGCAATTCCGTGATCATCGCAGGATGCAGTGCATTGCTGTGTACTTATTTCTCGACGATGACTGCGTATGCGATTCATGCCTATAACTTCAAAGGCAAGAAAGCGATCTTCACGTTCATCCTCGCGATCATGACGATTCCGACACAGGTCACGGCATTGGGATTCATCAATCTTGTCAATAAGATGGGCCTGATGGATAACTTCGTTCCGCTGATCATTCCGAGCATTGCGGCTCCGGCTGTCTTCTTCTACCTGAAGCAGTACATGGATTCGAACCTGTCGCTTTCTCTGATTGAGGCGGCGAGAATTGACGGGGCAAGTGAGTTTATGACGTTCAACCAGATTGTGCTTCCGCTGATGAAGCCGGCAATTGCAGTCCAGGCAATCTTCACGTTTGTTTCTTCCTGGAACAACTACTTCACGCCGGCACTGATCCTGCATAAGGATACGATGAAGACCCTGCCGATTCTGATTGCTCAGCTGCGCTCTGCAGACTTCCTGAAGTTCGATATGGGCCAGGTGTACATGATGATCTCGTTCTCGATCTTCCCGGTTATCCTTGTTTATCTGTTTCTGTCCAAGAACATTGTCGGCGGCGTGGCTGCCGGCGGTGTCAAGGAATAGTATTATTTCCTCCTATTGAAAGAAGACTGTGCACTGTCGCAGTCTTTTTTCTTTCCGTTGAAATGGAAGGAAACCATGTTAGAATGAATCCGGCGCAATGAAGGAGAAGGCCTGATTTCAATTGGTTCTGAAGCAGAGAGCTTCCGTCTGGTGAAAGGAAGACAGGACAGAGATCAGGGAAAGAACTCCGGAGCATACCGCAGACCGGCGTTATGGCACAATGAGGCATCATGATCCGCATGATGCGAAGCAGGGTGGTACCACGAATGACTCTCGTCCCTGACGATGAGAGTCTTTTATACATGGAGGGATTGGATATGTCTGAAGAAATGACAAAAGAAGAAAAGGCCAGACTCAAGGAAGAGCGCCGCAAGGCATTTGAAGCTGCCCATCCGGAACTTGCTGCAAAACGCAAGGAGGCAGAAGAAAAGAAGAATAAAGTCAAAGATAAGATTGCAAAGCTGGCGGAGAATGCTGAAGAGCTTTCGCTGACCGACCAGGAGGCTTCCAGAAGAGAGAAGATGGAAGAACTGCGGAAGATGGGCATTGATCCTTTCGGACATGCTTACAAGCGTACGCATGAGTCTTCTGAAATCTTTGCTCAGTATGGCGGCATGACTGCCGAAGAGCTGAATGAGAAGAATGCCGAAGTATCCATTGCCGGGCGCATCATGTCCAAGCGCCGCATGGGCAAGCTCGGATTCATGCATCTGCTGGACCGCGATGGCAGGATTCAGGCAGTCGTGAATGAACGCATTGTCGGAGAAGATATCTACAATCTGTTCAAGATGGCTGATCTCGGCGATATCATCGGCGTCAAGGGCAGAGTCATCAAAACGCAGACCGGCGAGCTTTCCATCGAGGTGCATGAGTATACCCATCTCAGCAAGGCATTGCGCCCGCTGCCGGAGAAGTATCATGGACTGACTGACAAGGAAGAGCGCTATCGCAGAAGATATCTGGATCTGATCATGAATGATGACAGCCGCAGGATCGCGATTCTGCGCCCGCGGATCATTTCGGCGATCCGTCACTATATGGACAGCCAGGGATATATTGAGGTTGAAACCCCGATTCTGCAGCCGATTCTCGGGGGAGCAAATGCAAAGCCGTTCATCACGCATCATAATGCGCTGGACAAGGATTTCTATCTGCGCATTGCCACGGAGCTCCCATTGAAGCGTCTGATTGTCGGCGATCTCGAGAAGGTCTATGAAATCGGCCGGGTATTCCGGAATGAGGGCATGGATCTGAAGCATAATCCGGAATTCACGACGATGGAAGCGTATTGTGCTTATTCTGATCTTTCCGGAATGATGGAACTCAATGAGAATCTCTATGAATCTGTCGCCATGGAAGTGTTCGGAAAGACAGACTTTGAATTCATGGGTCAGCAGATTTCTCTGAAGGCTCCGTTCAAGAGATGGAACATGGTAGATGCTGTCAAGGAAGTGACCGGTGTCGACTTCTGGCAGCCGATGAGTGTGGAAGATGCACTGAAGCTGGCGAAAGAGCATAACGTTGAAGTCGAGCCTCATCAGCGCACGGTCGGCAATATCATCAGTCTGTTCTTTGATCAGTTCTGCGAAGACAAGATCGTTCAGCCGACCTTCATCTGGGGGCATCCGATTGAGATTTCTCCGCTGGCCAAGAAGAATCCGGATGATCCTCGCTTTACCCAGCGCTTTGAACTGGAGATCTGCGGCATTGAAATGGATAATGCCTTCACAGAGCTCAATGATCCGATTGACCAGAAGAAGCGGTTCGAAGCACAGCTCGAAGCGAAGAAGCTTGGAGATGAAGAAGCTTCTGAGATGGATGAAGACTATGTCGAAGCACTGGAATATGGTCTGCCTCCGACTGGCGGCATCGGCTTCGGCATTGATCGATTCGTGATGCTGCTGACCGGGTGTGATTCGATCAGAGACGTTCTCCTGTTCCCGACGATGAAGCCAAGAAGCGACAAAGCCGCATAATAAAGCCATTCTATGGCTATGAATGCAGTAATTTACCACATCATTACCACAATACGAAGAAGAGGTGTTAAGAAAGGCGATCACACAATGGTCGTCTTTTTTATGGGAAATAATAGTCTTGTCACTATTGGAGAGCTCGGACTAGGAGAAATATAATGAATATTGAGGTGTGGTTATGGCAAATGTATCGGCAGCAAAGCAATTTGTTCAGCAGTGGAAAGGCAGAGGAGACGAAAAACAGGAGACGCAGTCGTTCTGGATCCAACTGCTAGATCAGGTCTTCGAAGACCATCACTATAATAAGGACATTCTTTTTGAACAGACTGCAGACAAAATTGAAGGCGGCAAATACTTCAAGGATGTAGTTATTTTCCGGAATACAGATCATTGTGTTCTGGTTGAGCAAAAAGGCAGTAAATACGAGCTTGATGAAAAAGAGCCGCGGCACGGACTGATGCTGACTCCATTCGAGCAGGCAAAGGAATACGACGATAAGTCCGGCTATAACGATAAGGCACGCTGGATCATTACATGTAATTTTCGTGAATTCTGGATCTATGACATGACCAAGACAGGTAAAGAGCTGTATACGCCTGTAGCAAAGCTGAAGCTGGAAGAACTTCCGAAGCATCTTGACTGGCTTGTGATGCTGGAGCCGGAGAAAATGATTCTTCCGCACTTCTCTGAAGAAGTCGATGTTTCTGTCAAAGCTGGTGAGCTTGTCGGTATCTTGTATGACGATCTTCACAAAAACTATATCAACCCTGATGATCCGGAATCCCTTAGACAGCTAAACATTCTTTGCGTGCGAATCGTTTTCTGTCTTTATGCAGAGGATGCTGGTCTTTTTGATCGAAACAACCGGAAGATGTTCCATGACTATCTTGCTCAGTTTGATGCGCAGCACATGCGGAAAGCCCTTGCTGCCCTCTTTAAGGTTCTTGACCAGAAGCCGGAAGAACGTGATCCCTACCTTGCAGATGATGATCCAATGTTAGCAGCGTTCCCTTATGTTAACGGTGGCTTGTTTGAGGGTGATGTCGTTATTCCGCCTTTTACAGATGAGACTGTTGATATCTTGATCAACAAAGAGTCCCTCGGCTTTGATTGGAGCAAGATCTCCCCTACCATCTTTGGCGCCGTATTTGAATCAACATTGAATCAGGAAACACGTCGTTCCGGTGGTATGCATTACACCTCGGTTGAGAACATTCATAAAGTTATCGATCCTCTGTTCCTAGACGATTTGAAAACTGAGCTGAACGAAATTCTTGAATTAAAAACGCCTAACATCCGTGAAAAACGACTTATTGCTTTTCAAACGAAACTGAGCGAAATTCGTTGCTTAGACCCTGCCTGTGGCAGCGGAAACTTTTTAACTGAAAGCTATCTTTCCCTGCGGCGACTCGAAAATGAAGCTTTAAAAGCTCGCTTCGGAAACAATATTTCCATGGGCTTCGAAGAGGCGAGCGTAAACCCTATTCAGGTTTCGATTCAGCAGTTCTATGGAATTGAGATCAATGATTTTGCCGTTTCCGTTGCAAAGACAGCACTTTGGATCGCAGAAGCTCAGATGTTTGAGGAAACTCAGTCAATTTTGAACTCCGATAAAGAGTTTCTCCCTTTGCAGACATTCGCTAACATACACGAAGGAAATGCACTTCGGATGGACTGGAATGATGTTATCGATTGTCGAACAGATCACTTATTTATTATGGGTAATCCCCCATTTGTTGGTCAGCAACATAAATCAAAAAGTCAGTCAGAGGATATGAGTCTTGTATTTGGCAGCGGGTCACCAGAAACAAAGCTCGATTATGTAACTGCTTGGTACTATAAAGCATTAAAATTCATGGAGCCTTCTTCTGCGATTCATACTGCATTTGTATCTACAAACTCAATATGCCAAGGTGAATCAGTTCCAACATTTTGGAAGAGAATGGTTGAAAATGGTGCAGAGATAATATTTGCATATAGATCATTTAAATGGACAAGTGAGTCCAATAATACTGCGGCGGTTATTTGCATTGTGGTTGGATTTACAAATGGAAACTATCATGGAAATAAAATACTGTATGAAGGAGGACTAAGATTCAAAGCCGCTCATATAAATGCCTATCTGATGGATGCGCCAGATTTGTGGATAACCTCAAGAAAAAATATCCCACCGAAAGGCATGCCAAAAATGATCAAAGGAAGTGAGCCGTCTGATGGCGGAGATTTGTTTTTTACATCAGCAGAAAAAGACGAGCTTGAACATAAATACCCATACGCATCGAATTGCATTATGCCCTTCGTCGGTGGCGATGAATACCTAAATAATCCACAAGGAAAATTTTCAAGGTACTGTATCTGGCTGGTCGGGAAAGACCCTTCACAATATAAGAATATTCATAGCTTTGCAGAGAGATTTAAAAAAATACATGATAAGAGACTCGCAAGCAGTGCTGATCGTATACAAAAGCGCGCGGAATTTCCATATTTATTTTGTCAAATTCGGCAACCAAAAGACAATTATCTACTATTCCCGCAACATACGTCATCAACTAGACGATATATCCCCATCGGATTTATGAAACCTGAGGTAATTGTTGGAAATGCTTGTTACATCATTCCAAATGCCAGTCTTTTCATGTTTGGAGTATTAACTTCAAATGTACATATGGCTTGGACCAGAGTTGTCTGCGGAAGGTTAGGAGAGGGTTATCGGTATTCGCCAGCAATATACAATAATTTCCCATGGCCAACCCCATCTGATAATCAAAAGAAGCGGATTGAACAAACTGCGCAAGGAATATTGGATGTTCGGTCTTCATTTCCTGATGATTCTTTAGCTGATCTATATGATCCGCTAACCATGCCTTTCGAGTTAAAAAAGGCGCATGAAGCAAATGATAAAGCAGTAATGGAAGCATACGGCTTCAGCAAGGATATGTCTGAAGCAGATATCGTCGCTGAACTCATGAAGCGGTATCAGCAGATTATTCAAAAAAGTTGATTTTGCTTTCTGCGTTTGAATGTTTCTTCCTTCCTTAATATATAGAGCTTAAATACATGATGACCTCCGAAAAGTGAGGTCATCTTTTCTTTTGACTTTTTCGTTATTACTCGTCAATCGATCGATTTTGCTGCATTAGGGGATAAAGAATCTCCTCCGCTATGAAAGGAAAAAAATTCCAAAATTTTTTTGGAGAAATTTCAAGGGATTCTGAATTCTCATTGTCTTCCTACATAGCATAAATTGTAGCAAGACTTGCTCAGGCCCGTATAAAGGGAAAAAGTCCAAAATTTTTTGGAGAAATAACAAGGGATTCTGAATTCTCATTGTCTTCCTACATAGCATAAATTGTAGCGAGACTTGCTCAGGCCCGTATAAAGGGAAAAAAGTCCGAAACTTTTTGGAGAAATTCCAAGGGATTCTGAATTCTCATTGTCTTCCTACATAGCATAAATTGTAGCGAGACTTGTTCAAGCCCGTATGATGTGGCATCAGCGATAGCCAAAGCAACGCCAAACTACTAGAGAGGAGGTGAGATTGTGAAAAACGCCTTTAGATTTACAAAAACGGTAATACTTGCGGACGTATTCCTCAAGAATACGGGAAATCGTTATATGGTAGTTGCGCAGGCCCCCTACTTGGATAAGAAGGGTAAAATCGGCTCCGTTGGAACGATTTTGACACTGATGATTCAAGAGGATTCTACCGATTACGGAATTGATAAGAACACTCAGAGAGCTCGTGACAATAACGTATACGAGACATTCGACGTTACAATTCTGAACGGTAAAACCCATCTGGATGTTCAGAAGGGAGACTTCGTTGGGCTGGATGGATTTGATGAAGATCATTCGTACTTCATTGATAACAATCTGATTCTTCGGTTCAAGGGCTGCCATAAACTTGCGGCAAAGTAAACCGTTCTTGGTTTTAGGTAAAACGCATGCTGCGGCGTGTCTCTGGTTGCAAGTGCCACCATGTTGTTTTGCTGACGCAGTGGCGAACTGGATGGTTTGTTTTCTATTCAGTTCGCTGCTCTTCTCATTCTATTAGCTCGCATAGATTTGAAGGAAGTTTCAGGAATTAATGTCAAAAATCCGGAGAAATTCCCACGAGTTCAGAAATTTTCCTTCCTCATTCCATAACATAAATCGTAGCGAAGATCCTCGATCTCAAATGAAGGATGATTCACCACTTCATGAGATCAATGGAATACGAATAATTGACGCTACTAGAACGGAGAAAAGGACATGGAAAAATCCTTTGCGAGTACAAACCAATCATTTTTATCGAGTGCCTGAGATAAAAATTTTGTTCTTTCGCGTCCCTCTGTTCCGAACAGGAACGGCGCCTCTTTGGCAGGATAGCATCAGTGAAGATTCATGCTTCATTGGTTTCTTCTATCCAAAAACTTCTGCATTTTTTTAAAAGAAAGGAGAAATTGATGATGCAGAGAAAACAGTCTCTTGAGGACAGTCTCCTCTTTGCAAGCAAAATACTGATTGTAGGCTTGATCGTTTCTACAATCATGCTTGCATGCGTTGCTGATATCAAAAATCCAAGTCGAATAGATGTCTTACTATTTCGGATTGAAACTGTGACATTTATTCTTGCTGTTATGCTGATTTTGATTACTTGGTTCGCCTACGGACTTGTCAACCAGTATCAAAAAGGTTCTGCCTATGGTAAAGCATACGCCCAGGTGGCTTCATCCCTACGAAGAGAATTAATCAATGCTGGATATTACGAAGATGGCTTGTTCTTCCTAATTTTGCCTCGAATAAAGATCGTCTTCAGTGATGACTTGAAGAGCGGGCAGATTAGAATTAAGAACACTCTCCACTATGATCATGTATTTCAATCATTAGATATTTCGTCGGCAATAGGGAAATACGTGGTTGAACGGCAATGCCCGTCTGATGATCGAAACTGGATGATTTATGAAATTTATAATCCAAGTTCGTTGAAGAGTGTTGTTTTAAGAAGCACTTGCGAACTTCGCGAGTTAACCTCAAGCCGTGATGAATATCAATTGTTGATAGATGATCGGACAACAATCAAGCCTCAGCATGCATTAATAGTCGGATCAACTGGATCAGGAAAAACATATTTTCTGTACTTCCTTATTTTGCAAATGCTCATGAAGAAGATCCCCTATGATATTTGGCTGGCAGACCCAAAACGATCAAGTCTCTATGTACTTGGCTGCCAATTAAATTCGATGCATAACGAATGCTTCTTTGAAAAAATCATTTCAATGATTCATGAATACCATTCGAGCATGCTTGATAGAGCAAGCGTTCTGGGCGAGAATTTGCACTTAAAACTTGATGCGGATTACCGAGATTTTGGAATGGAGCCAAAGTTTCTGATCATCGATGAGTACACTGCATTCGCTGGATATTTGCAGACGTTATCGAAGCAGGACAGGGATAAAGCCATGGCAGAGTTAAGAGATATCGTTCTAATGGGCAGACAGCTTGGATTTTTCCTGATTATCGTAATGCAGAAGAGTGATGCAACAAGTATCCCAACGATGCTGAGAGATAATCTGACGTTTAAAACCGTGCTGGGAAATGCAGAAGATACAACTTATGTGACTGCATTTGGACAGGGGGTAAAAATCCCTGCCAGGAATTTCAAAGTCGGTGAAGGTGTTTTTACTGAAGCTGGATCATGCTCAGTTCCACGAATCATAGCGGTGCCTACGCTCTCATTTGATATAAATCAAGCGGCATTGTCTATTGCTTCAACGGTGCGGGGGGCATGTAATGACCCCCGCCCGATAGAGGAAGAAACAGATGATTAAAGTTGGTGTAGATGAAATGACAATCGTCGTCATTTTAAAAGATAAGAGCCTTCTCAAATCACACTACTGGGAAGACTTGGCTGAAAGAGTTATTTCTGAAATCGATGAAACGTTACTCCTCGATCAAATTTTTGGGCCTAAATCTGAAAATGAGCAGAAAAAAATTGCTGGCTACTCAAATGGTTATGGCTTTGGAAATCATCCGTTTTATTTCCGAATCTGTTACCACCATGCCTACTGGAAAATGGGGGTTGCAATAAAGTTCTCCGCTCAATCACTCGCCTATTTCTGTGAAAAGTTCAGTGCTCAGAATGGAGGAGAAATTGAAGTCTATCAGATCCTTCAGCTTCTGAATTCTGAATTTGATTATCAATTCCAAGTGAGATTGTCCCGAATTGACTTCTGTGCAGATTTCATTGACGAAGGCCTCTCAGTAAATGATTTGAATAGAGAACTACAGGCCGGAAGCATTCATTTCGAATATAGCACAGGAAAAAATAACACGTCACAGATCAATTTTTATACCTCCAATAATGTTGTTGACACTATCTATGTTGGCAGTAAAAAAGCAAACATAACAACCTTTCTCCGGATCTACAACAAGCGGAAAGAGCAGATTGAGCAGCATGGGATTCATTTTAATGAAGCCGTCAATTGCAACGACTGGGTACGGATGGAAAACAGCATTCGTGGTGATTATGCTCATGACATTACGAAGAGAATGCTTGAGATGGGGAATCGTGATGATCTGGTTTCTTTAATATCTGCATGCTTGTTGAATAAATATTCGTTGATTGATTCTAATGGTGCTGACCACAAGATGACGACATTATTGAGATTAGCAGCGGAGGATCCTTCGGATTACTACTATTCCGGCTCGAAATACCAGGATTTTTCACTGGATGAATCATTAGACTATCTGGTTGAAAAATCAGGATTATTACCGTTTTTATACAAAGCAAAAACATTTGATCCAGACGCAATTACACTTTTTACACAATATCTTGCGGAACGATTGGAACGATACTCACCAACATGGTCAGTTACTCACTGGATGACAGTGCACGGGCAATATTATCGAGTGCATGGGATTAAAGATGTATTTGCGAAAAAAAAGACATAACAAGAGACAGGCAGTAGTTTGCCTGTATATCCTCATGTTCGCAATTTTGCGATGCTTTAGCTTCAGGCTTATGAAGCTGTGAAAGTTAGAAAATTTCCGATTTTGGAGGTGTCTGATGATGCGGAATGAAATTAAATATTCTGACGAAATACTTGAGATGAGTGGGAATGTCAGAGATGTTCCTCTCTGGCGAAAAGTGAATCTGACCATTGAAGAGGCAGCTAAATACTCTGGAATCGGGCGTAATAAGCTGCGGGAGCTGACGGATGATGAGAATTGTCCTTTTGTGCTCTGGGTGGGATCAAAACGCATGATCAAAAGGGAAGAGTTCGAAAAATATATAAGGAATCAGTATTCAATTTGAATCCAAGCGGAAGAAGAATGTTTTCATAATGCTATGATATAAGTACACCTCTTCTTCTGTTAGAAAGGAGAAATATGATGTTACGCCTCTAATATGATGTCAATCTTCAGCTCAGGTTGTTTGTCCCTGGGCTGCTCTTTATAATGGGCATTAATTGAGAAAGGAAAAGTCCCGGA
>OMXA01000008.1 GCA_900314905.1 uncultured Erysipelotrichaceae bacterium | reverse complement strand
GCTGCGCCCAGGTCGTAACGGTAAAATCTCATTGGAGATCAATCCTTCAAGATCAGGTGGTGATGAGCCGCCTTTTCTTTTCATCAGAAGGTCACGAATCAGATGAATGGCTCTGGTCTTATTGATTACATATTCATATTTCCGCTTCTTTGCCCTCCGTTTTGCCGTTCCCGAATAATGACGAAAGAGAAATTATAGAGAATCGCTCTTGCCCAGATTTCCTGAAGAATGGAAGACCTTTTCCTGGCATGAACAGCAGAAAGATCTGCGGAATACTTCAGATGCCGGAAAGATATTTCTTCCTGCCAGCGCCGACCGGATGGAGGCACCGATTTTGATGGTTCTGTCAATGCATTTTAAGAAGAAAGTGCAAAAAAAACACCCATACCGTTTGTAAGTATGAGTGTATCCATCATTAGTTCAGCGCAAGCTTAACTTAATGACGTTGGGATCGCTCCTCTTTTTCATTCTTCAGATGGTTCAGCAGTTTCTTCCGGTTCAGCAGGTTCCTCATCAGGAACATATTTGATCACAACATGACGAGCAGCCCCTTCTCCTTCGGATTCTGTTCTGATGTTGTGCCATTCGCCAAGCGTCTTATGAACAACTTTGCGTTCATCGTTCGGCATCGGATCCATTGCTGCATCGATATGAGAACGCTGGACCTGCTTTGCGGTACGCTTTGCAATAGATGCAATCCGGTGATAGCGATCTTCTTTGTAATGATTGACATCAATCAGAACATCAATACGCTTGCGGAATTCGGAATTCACAGCCCCTCTTACCACAGTATTGAGGGCTGCAAGAGTCTTGCCCATGCGTCCGATCAGAACGGCATTATTATCTGCATTCAGATTGACGATGAAGCTTCCGTCACGTTCTTCAATAGCTACTTCGATATCAAGATCGATGCCCATGAAGTAATTGCCAAGATAGTCAAACAGAAATTCCTTGACATCATCGCTGCTGAAGACATCAGCAGACACCGCATCCGCTGTCTGCTCGATCACAGTGTAGGACAGATCTTCCGCATTGCAGTTCTTTTCCTCTGCAGCTTTCTGCAGAACTTCATCCAGAGTAGTACCAGTATAGTTGGTCATGCCTGTGCCTCCTTTGCCTGTCTATCATCAACAATCTTCTGAACGATGAGTGTCTTCACAATGGTAACCAGTGAATAGATCGTCCAGTATACAGACATGGCAGCCGGCCACATGAGACCGAATACCAGAATCATGACCAGCATATAGATCTGCATCATCTTCTGCTGAGAAGAATTTGCCGGAGCATCAGGACGGCGATGATGCTTTGCAGCATCAGCCTCTGCCCGTTTCTTGGATAGCTTCTGAGGCAGCATCATCGATACATACTGGGCCAGACCCATGACTGCGAAGATCAGAAGATATCCCCACATCCCTGAGCGGATTCCATCCAGGACTTTCGTTTCAAGGCTGAGTCCCAGGAAAGTACCGGTCTTTACAGCTGTAGCTCTCTGCACAGCCTGATACATTGCGATGATGATCGGAAACTGCAGGAACGTAACCAGAATCATGCTGAATGGATTGATATTGTACTTCTTGTACAATGCCTGCTGCTCCTGAGCCATACGCATCTGAGATGCCTGGTCGGTTTTGCCTTCATATTTCCTGGTGATCTTTTCAACTTCCGGCTGAAGCATCTGCATCTGCTGCGTCGCAATCGTGGATTTCAGCGTGAATAACAGGAGAATTGCATTGACCGCGATCGTCAGCACGGCAATTGCACCGGCAACTCCGATTGAAGGAGCGAGACGGTTCAATACCTGAGCCATCGGCCATACCAGAATCGCACTGAACCAGTTTTCAGAACTCATTGTCTCATTGAACGTGGTAGAGGAAGTAATCTGCTTTACGGCACCAGTCTCGTCAGTCGGAACCGAACATCCAGCTGCGGAAACCGCAAACAGAACGACGGCACTGAGGAGAAGGACTTTTTTCATCCGGGAAGAATTGAATTTCATTAGGTTCTCCTTATAAATAGAACTATTTCATTGTAGACTTTAGGAACAGTTTTTCCAAGTTCTTTTTATTGGCTGCATAATCGAGATTCTTGTACCCGAAGCGCACAATCAGAATGGCATCTTCAGGGCATGAAGAAAAGTCGATCAGATCCTGACACATCATTCTGACCTGGCGTTTGATATGATTCCGATCAACTGCACAGCCGATCTTTTTCGAAAGAGAAATACCGATTCTGGCTTCTTCTTCTTTCTTCGGGGAATGGTAGAGCACGAAGCTCATATTTGCTTCTTTTTTTCCGCTGTGGATCAGGGATTGGAATTCCTGTGATTTACGAACTCTGTTTTTCTTCTTCATAAGATAAAAAATACCACCTGACTGGTGGCACTTTCTGTTAAGCTGAGAGAACTTTTCTGCCTTTTGCTCTGCGTCTAGCTAAGACCTTACGTCCACCCGGAGTGCTCATGCGAGCTCTGAATCCATGGGTCGACTTGTTTTTTCTCTTGCTCGGCTGGTATGTTCTTTTCATTTCATGCCACCTCCCGCTTCTTCATTAAGAACAATCGCTTCTATATCATACTTATGGGCATTTCGATTGTCAATGCAAAGTTTTTCGCATAATGAAAAGGTTTTCTGCCCTGAACTGAATAGTTAAATTCCATTCCAGGGAGTACTCAATAAAAGGATGTCTTCCTTCTTCCTGTGTGGCGGCAATATCCTTCGTTTATTTCTGCCTTGCTGTCTCAATACCAACCTCTGAACCTGTTATCATGTCTTAAGGATGTGCTTCTATGCAGGGGATCGGCAGCGATGACGTATATATCCGGGATGACTATGCTGCGCTGAAAAGAACCGCGGAGCTTTTTTCGGATGCCGTCTCCTACCTGGTTCAGGCAGCTCTTGGTGAGCAAAGTTCTTTTCATCGCTTCTGTACGACTGATTTTCACCTGCCTTCTGAAGTGGAATCTAACTTTTCACTTCATCAGAAAGAATGACATATTCTTTGCTGTGAAGAGTTTCCAATTCTTTCTTTTCCTGTTCTGAGACCTCTGAAGAATTCATGACAGTTTCGTAATAGCTATCGTAGAAAATCATCTTCCATCCATTGCTCTCCGATATTATTTTCCCACCTTTACCCGGATGATCAGGTAAATTGGTCACTACATAGTTCTGGAACGAAACGCCATCGATTGCTGCATAATTCCAATTGAACCAAAACAAGCCATATCTGCTACCGGCTTCATTCAGCGGACTTTCTATCTTACGATTGAAATTCAGTTCGATATAATAACGATCTCCTGTTCCATCTTTTTGGCCAGTGATACGTAATTCCAGATCTGGCAGCAATCCCAGAATTCCGACTGTAATTGACTTGCCAGTTTCTGTATCGGTAAATGTAAACCAGGAATAGTCTTGTTTATAAGTAACGAATTCTGCTTTGATCTGATCCGGGAATCTCTGAACCTCTGTTTCCTGTTCCGTGTAGCGGATATAAGTTGGAGATACTGCGCTTTCATCCACTGATGAGTAAATGATTCCGGTTTCTGCATCGGTATATGCAGTTGGTGCAGGCTCTGCAAGTGCAGCAGAGAAAGAAGCAGGTTGTTCTGCATCTCCAGAGGGAATCGGAGAACTATCCTGCGGTTCTGATGCATCTGCTTTCTCGGATGGATCAGAATAAATTGGTTTTTGAAAATGTGTGCATCCTGCTGAAAATAAAGTTTCCAAGCACAAAACGAGTTTAATAAATCTGCTTACTTTTTTCATTTTAATTACCTCTTGGTTTATAGGACTAGCACTCGATTTGCTAACCTTGAAGAATCTGCAGAATCATTCTAATGTCAAAGTAAAGCAGAGAATGGAATTTGTCAATGAAGCCGTGAAAATGTGATTAAAGCATTAAAGCGTGATTAGTTTTTCGGCTGTATATAAGAACTCCTGAATGAAATATAATAGAACAGCATATGAGGAGCAGAAACTGATGACTGGAACATTAATGACACTGATCTTGTTTGCATTCATGATCGTGATGATTCTGAGAGTGGTGAAACTATACGGCAGGCAGAAGAAAAACCAGAAGATCCTGGATCTTCTGGATCTTGTTCATGAACCGGATAAGTTCTTTCCTGCCGCAGAAACCTATGTGGCAACTCAGAAAGACTCTGAATTCAGAGCTAAGGGATACGTCATGAAGCTCTGGGGAGATACGCTGTATGAAAAAGATGAGGACTTCAGAAAAGATCTTGAAGCACTTGATCTTTCTGTTCTGATCGGAGATCTTTCCAGGAAAGAATCCGGATATGATCTGAATGAAGATTCGTTTTTCTATCTGTACATGGCCATTCCGAACCGTTTGTACTACCGGAAGAATTCCGAATTGATGAATCTTCTGGAAGTAAAAATGGAGACTGTGTCCGATCAGCTTTCCGATACTCTGCTTCTGGCCATGCATCAGGCTGCGATGAAGCTTTATGAGAATAAGGATGACTGCGGCAAGGAATTCTTCAGAAAGGTTCTGGATGGAGATTATGGCGGATACCGGTACAGCCGCAATATGATCGGCATCTACAAGAACTGCATCACGATCATGCTGGCAAGAATTTATCAGAATGAAGGAAACCAGGAAGGCTTTGACAGCCTGGCGGATGATATGAAGGCATTCTCCGAGAAACGGTTAGGCGAACGCTGGCTGAAAGAACTGGATGTGAAACTTCCGGAAGAATCAGAGGCGAAGAGTGAAGAAGAAACGGAAGAAAAAGAGTCCGATGGAGAATCAAAATGAAGCTGATTGCAGGACTTGGAAATCCTGGAAAAGAATATGAGAAGACCAGGCATAACAGCGGATTTCTTGCCATGGATTATCTGTGCAGGAATCTTGGAACAGAAATAAACTCTGAGAAATGGAATTCTTTGATTGCAAAGACGGTGATTCATGGGGAGAGCGTGATTCTGATGAAGCCTCTGACCTATATGAATGAGTCTGGAAAAGCAGTAGCCCAGGCAGTTCATTTTTATCACATCGATCCATCTGATATTCTGATTCTGCATGATGATATGGATCTGCCTGCCGGTTCCGTCAGAATCCGGAAAAACGGATCCAGCGGCGGCCAGAAGGGCATGAAGTCCATTATCAGTGCATTAGGGACTGAACAGATCGCACGCATCAGAATCGGAGTCGGCCATAGCGAACCAGGGGTACATGAAGAAGTGCCGGACTGGGTGCTTTCACCGGTTCCGAAAGCAGAACAGGAAATCTACCAGGCAGCTTTGAAGGATGCTGCTGAAGCAGCAGAAGCCTGGGTGAGCGAACCATTTGATCAGGTGATGTCGAAATACAATATCAGACTGAAACAATGATGGGAGGTATGGTTTGCAAGAAGAATCTGGAATGCCGGTACAGCTGCTCGATGAGCTGAAAGACAATGCTGCGCTCAGACAGCTGGATGCTGGCAGAGGAACCCTGCCTCTGAATTCTCTGATTCAGGAAGCATTGATTCTCAGTGCTTCCTATCTGAAGAATCCAAGGCCGATTCTCGTAGTAAAAAATAACCTTTACAGCGCACAGAGATTGTACGAGAGGATAGCATCTCTCCTGACAAGTGAGCAATGTGCGCTTTTCGGCTCGGATGAATCTCTGCGCGTAGAGGCCATCGCTTCTTCTCCGGAGATGATGGCAGGAAAAGTAGAAACCCTTGCATCACTTCTGAGTTTTCCGAACCAGATTGTCATCACCAGTCCTTCAGGTCTGCTGAGACATCTGCCTCTGCCGCAGGTATTCCGCAGCAGCTGCATTTCTCTGAAACCAGGCGGCCACGCGGATATGGAAGAGATCAGAAAGCGCCTGAAAGCAGGGGGATATTTTCAGACGAGACATATTGATCAGCCGCTTTCCTTTGCTGCAAGAGGCGGAATCATCGATGTCTATTCCATCAACTATGATCATCCGGTCCGGATAGAATTCTTTGATGATGAAATCGACAGTATCCGCTTCTTTGATGAAGCAACGCAGAAGACGATCGCGCCGGCAGATCATGTCGAGATTGTTCCGGCTTCCGATATTCTGTTTACCGAAGATCAGGTACAGGAAATCACCGAAGAAGCAGAACGTCTTCTGGAAGAAAAAGGGGATGATGCACTCAGAGGATCCGTGGAAACAGACCTGGAACTGCTGAAGAACGGGGTGATTCAGACCGGGATGTATCCATATACGGCATTGCTGAATCAGACTGCATCCATTCTGGATTATATGGATCATCCGCTGGTGATCTGGTCAGACCGCTCTGCCATTGAAGAAAGCACGAGAAGGCTCATCGAGGATACCACCTCCTATATCCAGGAGATGGTGCAGGAGAAGAAGATGCTTCCGCGCTTTTCGATGTGGCATGATCTTCATCGGATCGCAGATGGATGCCGCAGTATGGAAGAAGACCCGTATTATGACAATACTTCCGGAATTTCAGAGATCCATCTGCCGAATGAACCGCTGGATCTGAAACTGAAGCTGCTGGATGATGGCTCAAGAGTTCTGTTCTGCCTGAAAGAAAAAGAAATGCCCAGGCTCATTGATGCCTGCATTGAAAATAAGCATCCCTACAGACTGGTAACAGATGACAGTCCGCTGAGTTCCGGCTTCCAGATTCTGATGAATCCGCTGGCCGAAGGCTTTGAGATTTCCGAGAAGAATCTCAAAGTCATCACTGCCTCGGAACTATTTGAAATTCATCATCATACCGGCAGATTCGAGAAGAAATTCCGCAGCGCAGAAGTGATTCATTCCTATGAGGAGCTGGAACCAGGAGACTATATTGTTCATGCTCAGCATGGTGTCGGTCAGTATATGGGCATAGAGACCAGGGAAATACAAGGCGTCAAGAAAGATTTCCTGCGGGTGATCTACCGCGGCAATGCCGAATTGCTTGTGCCGCTGGAACAATTCCGGCTGGTCAGAAAATTCGTTTCCAGAGAAGGGGTCGTACCGAAACTGAATAAGCTCGGCAGCGGCGAATGGGAAAAGACCAAGGAACGCCTCGAAGCAGATGTCACCGATATTGCCGAACGTCTGGTTGCGCTGTATTCCAGCCGGGAAACTCATATCGGCTATGCCTATCAGCCAGATAGTGAGGAACAGAAGAAATTCGAATCAGAATTCCAGTATGAACTGACTCCTGACCAGGCAAAAGCAGTTGAAGACGTCAAGCGAGACATGGAGAGCGATAAGCCGATGGATCGGCTGATCTGCGGTGACGTCGGTTTCGGCAAGACCGAAATTGCAGTGCGGGCAGCCTTCAAGGCAGCCAGTGAAAACAAGCAGGTTGCCGTTCTCTGTCCGACTACAATTCTTGCGGAACAGCACTATCATACGTTCTCAGAACGATTTGCCGGCTATCCATTCACAGTCCGGGTTCTGGATCGATTTGTTCCTCCTTCGATGATGAAGGAAACTCTGAAGGATACCAGAGAAGGAAGGGTGGATGTCCTGATCGGAACCCATCGCATTCTCTCGAAAGACGTGCAGTTCAGAGATCTCGGCCTGCTCGTGGTAGATGAAGAACAGCGCTTCGGCGTGGAACACAAGGAGAAGATCAAGGAACTGAAGAATGGCATTGATGTTCTGACTCTCAGTGCAACCCCGATTCCAAGAACACTTCAGATGAGCCTGATCGGGATCAGATCTCTGTCTCTGCTCGAAACTCCGCCGGATAACCGCTATAACGTGCAGACCTACGTCGTGGAAAAGAACCGCGGCCTGATTGTGGACGCGATTGAGAAAGAACTGGCGAGAAATGGGCAGGTATTCTATCTTTATAACAGCATCGATACGATCTACAATACTGCCCGCACCTTGCAGACGCTGATTCCGGATGCGAGAATCGGCATCGTGCATGGCAAGATGAACCGGGAAGACATCGAAGATGTCATGATGCAGTTCACCCGGCATGAAATCAATGTGCTGGTCTGCACGACCATCATCGAAAACGGCATCAACATTCCGAATGCCAATACCATGATCATCGAGAATGCCCAGGACTTCGGCCTTTCCCAGATCTATCAGATCAAGGGAAGAGTGGGAAGAAGCGATCGGGTCGCTTATGCTTATCTCCTGATTCCGCCGCGCAGACAGCTGAGTGAGACTGCTTCCAAGCGTCTGCAGGCAGTCAAGGAGTTTGCAAGACTCGGCTCCGGATACAAGATCGCAATGCGCGACCTGACAATCCGCGGAGCGGGAGACCTGCTCGGTCCGGATCAGTCCGGATTCATCGATACCGTCGGCATCGATATGTATATCGAAATGCTGGAAGAAGCGATTGAAAAGAAGAAGGGCATTGCTAAAGAAGAAAAGCCGCAGCTGCGCCATGCAGTGATTCCCGAAACAAGCTATATTCCGGAAAACTTTGCCCCGGATGATTATGACAAGATCTCGATGTATCAGAAGATCGATCAGATCAGTACCATGGAGCAGCTGGAACAATACCGGGAAGAAGTCACGGACCAGTATGGCAAGCTCCCATCCGAAGTGCAGTCTCTGTTTGATAAGAGACGGCTTGATATTCTGGTCAATGATCCTTCGGTAGACAGCTGTCGGGAAGTCAGAGGACAGACGAGAATCACGTTCTCGAAGCTGTTCAGCCAGCAGGTTGATGGGGTGAAACTGTTCCAGATCTTCGGCAATCTGAACAAGGATATTGCACTTCGCTATGCAGACAATCAGATTTCTGCAACATTGCCGAAGATGAAGAGCAGCGTCAGCCTGGCCGCTGATGTGATCATGCATGCAAAGGAGGCACTCCGCTCGAATGAGAGTAGATAAATACCTGAAAGTATCCAGAATTCTGAAACGCCGCACGATCTCAAAAGAACTTGCCGAGAATCAGAGAATTGAAATCAACGGAAGAACTGCCAAGCCAGGGCATGAGGTACATGCCGGAGATCTGGTGACAATCAGCTTCGGAAACCGGAAACTGACGATCCGCGTGCTTTCTGCAGAAGAAGTCAGAAAGAAAGCAGACGCACAGGACATGTATGAAGTCGTCCTGGAAGAAACGATCACGAAGCCGGAGGAATCTTGATGGGATTCCTGAATCATGATATAAATAGCTTTACCAGGAAAGGAGGACAGACGAATGGCAGAAAATAAGAAAAAAGCCCAGGCATCTGCATCAAAGCAGACAAAATCCCAGGCAAAGCCGAAAAAGAAAAAGCAGTATACACCTTTTCTGAAGTTCATCTGCTTCCTTGTGATCGGTGCTTCTGCATACCTGCTGCTGGAAGTGTTCAAAGAGGTATATACTACCATCAACCTGAAAAAGCAGCTTGCAGAAGTACAGGATAAATACCAGCAGGTTCAGGATGAGAATTCCTATCTGACCACAGAGAAAGAAAAGCTGGAAGATCCGGATTATGTCGCAAGCTATGCCAGAGGAACCTATCTGCTTACCAAAGATGATGAGCAGGTATTCTATCTGCCGGAAAGCAGCAAATGAGGAAAGAGGGAACCTCTTTCTTTTCATCTAGCACAGAGGAAAGAATATGGCAGAACAGCAGAAACAGGAATTTTCAGAAATACCATATGCCGAAGCAGATCCGCTGAGAGACTACCTGAATGAGCAGAATCAGAACCTGTTATGGGAAGACAGCATCCAAGGAGAAGAGAAGCCGGAAGAAGAAGAGATTCTGCCGGTGCTTTCCAATGAAGAAGTACGCAGATGCATGGATGATGCCAGGCTTTCTTCCAGAAATACCGGAATCGGAGTCATGCTGGAAATCTGCAGCATTGCCCCGGTTCTTGCAATGGGAACGCTGGGAGATTCGGCGATTCTTCTGAGCCTGCTTCCGATGATGGCATTCATCGCTTCCGGAATCCTCTTGCTTGTTTCTTCCTCAAAGCGCATGAAGCCTTATGCGTCCTATGAAAACGAATCTTTTGAACTGGAATACGGGGCAGAAGACTGGCTGAAACAACAGCAGACAGCTTTCGAGCAAGCCAATCAGAATACGAAGACGAAAGGCATTCTCTTCCTTGTCTTCAGCATTGCTCCGGTGATTCTCGGAGCTGCGCTGAATGAAGACAGCGAAACCCTGATGTTACTGATGTGTGCAGTCATGATGGTCATGATCGGATACGGAGTCTATCTCCTGGTCAGCACTTCTTCGTTAGGCAGATGGTTCCGCTGCCTGCTCCAGGAGGGATCCTTCAGCCCTGAGAACAAGGAAAAATCTTCTATTCATTCTGCCTACTGGTCGCTTGTCACAGCGATCTATCTGATCTTCAGCTTTGCGACAGAAACCTGGGCAGTCAGCTGGATGATCTGGCCGATTGCTGCAGGGATCCAGAGACTGCTTCAGAATCAGAACGCATCCAGATAAGAAAAAACAGGTCCTCTTCAGCAGAAGACCTGTTTTCATCAATGACGATAGCCAGCCCACATCGCATTCGCAGCTTTGCGGAGAGAATCACTGACTTTCTGAATCCGTTCAGGATCCCATCCGGAAGGATCCTCTCTCAGGAAGGTTGTCTGATCACTCCGGTTGTCAAATACCCCAGCAGGCAGATCGATCAGATTGCCATAGCTGTTTACCGTGACCGAATCCGGTTTCCTGCTCTGTTCGATCAGAAAGGGCATATCATCGCACCCATAATCATTCAGCATGACTTTCACTGGCGTCATATGGTGCAGCGAAGACTGCGGATCAGCCGGGTCAAAGCGGGCTGCATTCTTTCTTCTTGATTCTTCCGGGTCCACGCGGATATAGAGAACTGCCGCATGTCTCAAGAGGTCCGGTGCAAACAGCGGCAGACTGTACTGATATCCCTCAGTATTCTGAAGCGGAAAGGAAGCACCGTCATGACCGCCGCGGGACAGTTCGATGATGACGGTCCTGTCAGTCATGTCTTCCGTATACTGATCTTCCGTCAGATGCTGGATGCGGAGCGCTTCCGGATCCAGTGCCTGGGCAATTTCTGCAATCAGCGCATCCTCCAGCTTCTCCAGGCGCGGCGGGATTCCCACCGCCATGGCGGCCCGATCGATCCGTTCGAATAAGGTCTTCGCAGGACTTGCAGAAGAGAGCTTTTCCCGGTTGAGCAGATGATGATAGTCTTCATTCAGCAGCTGAATCAGCGTTCCCCAGTCTCTGCTGTCATAGAAGGGATCGTCATCGCTGGCATAGAAGATCCTGTCAGCATGGTTCTTTGCAAGCTCCGTATCAATCAGGCGCATGAAGCTGACATAAGGGAAATCATCCAGCTGCAGATTCTCTCCGATATGGAATTCCTTCTGCAGCCGCTCCTTTCCGACATTGGCAAGAAAGCTTCTCACTTCAGATTTTCCGCTGGCCGGAAGCGCAGTCAGCAGAATCACATCAAACACATTGCTCATAGCTCCTCCTCACTTCACGACCGTGATATTATTCACCGGTCTGAAATCAATCACTTTATGTTCCAGAATATAATCCGCGATCAGCTCAACCATCGAAATCGGAACTTCCTTGACCGTCGGGCAGGAAGCGATCATGGAGAAGTCACCTCCGCCGGAAGCCCGGTAATTATTCATGCTCATGGTAAATGACATATCATCCGTTATATCCTTGCCCTGATACGTCAGCTTTTCAATCCGATGTCCGGGATCTTCCGAAACCCGGATGGTATATTCGATCCCATCAACCATGTCATAGTTGTAATGCTGAGGATTCGGATAGTCCATCCATGGCGAAACGATGATCGCATCATTCCGGATTGACCAGAACTCAGCATCCTTTTCAAGATACTCTCTCAGCACTTTCCCGGAAATCTCTTTTACGACAAGCGTATTCGGAAACAGATAGGTGCTGACGATATTACGCATCGTGATTTCAGAAGGAAATCCCGTCGCATGCAGGAACAGCGGCGTGCAGGAGAGATCAGACCCAGTCGCTTCTTTCTGCACCATATTCAGGAAGGTAACACACTGGCTCTTATGCAGACGCGCATCCATCTCATCCGCAATCTGCAGATTGACCCTGGAAGTTCCGATCGGCGTGTCCAGCCACTTCTGGCATTCTTCTTCCTCATTTTTCACGGCATCGAGGATCTTTTCATCCGGCTCACAGTCCGCCTTCAGAATCTGAGGCTCAATCACTCCGGTATCGGTATAGATATCAATGCAGGCAATATCCTTTGCACTATCGCTCGTCTGCGTATAAACCGTATGGAAGGCCTTTCCGCATTCCGCGGTATGCGTATGCCCCGTAATCAGGATATCGAGACCCGGGATCGAACGCATCATCTCATAGCCTTCATTTTCCCCAGTCAGCTCTCCCGTCGGATATCCATTCTTCAGATTCCGCTCAAACCCGCCATGATAGACTCCGATCACATAATCCGGCTTTTCCAGGCTGCGGACCAGCTGAACGGTTTTCGCTGCCGTTTCATACGCATCCCTGAACTTTGAGTGACGGATATTCTTCTTCGCTTCCCAATGCGGAACGTACTGCGTGACGATGCCGAAGATCGCCAGTTTCTTTCCGCCGATTTCCCGGATTACATAATTCGGGCCAAGCGGAGTTCCGGAGATGCTGACATTGCTGGTAATGCATGGAGCCTTCAGCAGGTTCAGATGATTCTGCAATGCCTGTTCGCCATAATCAAAATCATGATTGCCGATATTCACATAGTCATAGCCCATGAGATTCATGACAGTCGTCATCGGACAGACCCAGTCATGATGGTAGCGATAATGGAAATAGGTAAGCGGGGTGCCCTGGAGGGTATCGCCATTATCAATCAGCAGGGTGTTATCATCCCTGAGCGACTGAATCAAAGTGGAGAGTCTTGCCATGCCCTGGGCGGTCTCACTCCCATCTGCGTAACTGTATGGATAAATCGAACCATGCAAATCGCTGGTCGCAAGAATCCGGATTCTGTTTTTCATCTTCTTTATTCGTATCCCCAATCTGCGTATGTATTATAGGCGAAACGCTGCTGCGTTCTCAACCATGAAAAGAGACGCGGAATCCCGCATCTCTGAACTGATATTACTGTCTGCCGTGAGCCAGTCTTGCCCGGATCTTCGTGGAGCACCACTCAATGATCAGAACCAGAATGATCAGAGCAATCAGGAACGAGCCGACAATTGACCAGCGGTTTCCCGAGATTGCCTGAACCAGGGCTGCACCGATACCGCCGGCACCGACGATACCAAGCGTGGTCGCATCCTTGAGATTGATATCGAAACGATAGATTACCGTCGAGACAAAGCTTGCGCTTAACTGCGGAAGAATGCCGCAGCGGATCTTCTGGAAGGTCGTGCATCCGGCCGCATCCAGAGATTCCAGAATGCCTGTATCCAGATCCTCAATGGCAGTGATATACATCTTGGAAATCATGCCGATCGAGCAGATCGACTGCGTGACGACACCGCAGTACGGACCAGGACCGGTAACGCGGATCCATACGAGAGCCCATACCAGTGACGGAATCGTGCGGATCAGAAGAATCAGTGCCCGGAAGATATATGCGATCCACTTCGGAACAATATTCGTGGAAGCCAGGAATGAAACCGGAATCGCCAGAATTCCTCCGAAGATCGTGCCCAGCACTGCAATTGCAATCGTCTGCAGAATCAGAAACGGAACTCCGGAAGTAGAAGTGCTGAACAGCATGCTCTGATCCGGATGCGTGATGCCGTTGAGAATTCCATATGCAACCTCAGAACCCTTGCTGGCAATCCCGTTGTAATGAATGGAAGAAGAACTCCAGATCACCAGAACCAGAAGGATCAGGAAGGTGATGCACCGTGCCCAGAAGTAGTTCGGCTCTGCCTGAAGCGTTTCCAGGATGCGGGCAGACTGCTCCGCTCCGCTTTCTTTCTTTATGCTCATCTAGAAACCTCCCCCTCATGACAGCTTGGAACGCAGCCAGTCGCTCAGCCAGTCGATCAGAAGAACGACCACGAACAGCGTCAGCAATACCGTTCCAAGATCCGTATAATCACGAAGACCGGTACGTTCGCGGATCAGGACGCCAAGACCCCCTGCTCCGACATAACCGAGAATCGAAGAAGCACGTACATTCAGCTCGAAGCAGTACAGGCAGTCATCCAGATAAGTCGGCAGAATCTGAGGCATGCATGCTGCCCAGAAGGCCTGCAGCGTATTGGCACCGAAACTTACCATTGCCTCATACGGCTTCATATCGATTGTCTCAATGGACTCATAGAGCATTTTGGCGACAATGCCAAGCGTGAAAATCACGATAGCAATGGTTCCGGCAAATGCACCAAGAGAGTAGATCAATGCAAACATATACGCATAGATCAGCGTCGGCACGGAACGAAGCACTGCCAGGATCAGACGCAGAATCACAACCACCGGCTTATTCTTATTGATGTTCGTGGAAGCGAAAATCGCCATCGGCAGACCAAGCAGGCAGCCGACGATCGTGCCCATCAGAGACATCTTGATCGTTTCGATCAGAGGCTTCCACACCTTATCGAGATAGCTCCATTTCGGCTGGAAGATCTGCCCAAGAATAACCGTCAGCTGATAGCTGCGCTCATAGATCGTATGGAAATTGAATCCGGTTGCCACCACCGAGATCCAGACTGCAATCACGAGCACAGTCAGAATCAGCGGCATTCTGCTCTTCGGACGATCAATCGCATGTCCATTCTCCAGGACAATATGCTCCGGCTTGAAAATCCTGTCAAACAGAGCAGGCCTGGAAGTTTCTGCAGTGCTCATGCTTTCTTACCGCCCTTATCATTTTCCGTGGTAGGAATTTCCTTGCCCTGGTAAACCTCATCCAGAACTTCCTTGGTCACCTTCGAAGCAGGACCATCATAGACTACATGTCCCTGACGGATCCCGATCACCCTGGTTGCATATTTCATAGCCAGATCCACATGATGGATATTCAGCAGAATTGTGATATTCATGTCTTTATTGATTCTGGCAAAGTCGCTCATGACCACATCAGCCATGATCGGATCCAGAGACGCAACCGGCTCATCCGCCAGAATAATCGAAGGATTCTGATTCAGCGTTCTGGCCAGAGCAACACGCTGCATCTGTCCGCCCGAAAGCTCATCGCAGCGGCTGTATGCCTTGTCCAGAATATTGACTTTATCCAGTGCCTCCAGAGCCTTCATCTTCTGCTCCTTGGAATAATACCCGAACAGCACCTTATACCATGGCATATCCGGAACATTCGAAGTCAGGACATTCTTGATGACCGTAGAACGCGTGATCAGATTGAATGACTGGAAAATCATGCCGATCTTCCTTCTGAACTTTCTGAGATCCTTTCCCTTCAGCGTCATGACATCAGTTCCATCTACAATCAGCTGGCCGTCCGTGATATCAATCATGCGGTTGATCGTACGGATCAGCGTGGATTTGCCAGCACCGGAAAGACCGATGATCGCAACGAATTCGCCCTGCTCGATGGTGAGATTCACATGCTGGAGTCCCTTGGTTCCATTCGGGTAGGTCTTAGATACATCTCTGAACTCAATACTCATGAAGTTATCCCCTTGTTTAACGGATATATTGTAATAGAAGAATGCAAAGTATGCGGAATAAATTCAGTTTTCTGCTTTCTCTCACGCCTTGATCAGCAGCCTGATCAGCACGAAGACGACCGCAATCAGGACCAGGCACATCACGATCATTCTCAGAATCTGGAAACCGCCTTTCTGCTTTCTGGCATTATCCTCAGCCAGTATTTCTTCCTGCCGGATCAGATCCCGGTCATCCAGATCCCGATCTTCATTTCTGCGGACATATTTTCTGTCTTCCATGTATATTCTCCCTCCTTATTTTACTCTGACTGGTGCACAATCAGAAAGGACAGATCACCAGCCAGAATCAGCATGTTTGCATAGCTTGTGCAGAAGTACGGGCTATTTCCGAAACCGTTTTCTCTGAAGATCACTTTGTGCAATATAATCACAGGTAATAAAAGGGGGATTTCCATATGGAACAGATTCTTGAAACAGCGAATTCCTTTCCCATGTATCTCCTGGCAGTCATCATAGTGTGCGGCGTGCTGATCCAGGCAGTTCTCTACCTGAAGAAAGCATGGAAACACGGAAGGGAGATCGGGATGGACGAACAGGTGATGAAGCAGGCAGTGCAGTCCTCGGCGAGCTTCACGATCGTGCCGAGCATCGGCATTCTGATCGGAGTGCTTGCTCTGGCACCTTCTCTTGGCATCCCGATCCCATGGATCAGACTGAGTGTTCTCGGGGCGCTGCATTATGAAAGTTCTACGGCCAATAATCTCGCAAAGGGCTTAGGCATCGGAGAACTGCCGAGCAATATGATGACAGCAGGAGATTATGCTTCCATTGTGCTCGGCATGAGCGTGACCATTCTGTCAGGACTGATTTTCACTTTATTCTTCTTCCGGAAGTATCAGAACCGGATTCTCAAGCAGGCAAAAGGAGATCCTAAGGCATCGGATATTCTGCTGTCCTCGATGTTCATCGGCATGATCGCTGCCTATCTGGGCGATGCAGTTTCCTATCTCAGAACAGTGCAGGTATCCTCAGCTGCCAGAACCCCGAATGTGCTTCCGCTCATCGCGTTCTGCTCCGCTATGGCGGCGATGGCATTCTTCCAGATGCTGATAAGGAAAAAGCATATCAGGTGGCTGGAAAGCTATGCATTATCCTTCAGCATGCTGATCGGAATGGCATGTGCCGTGATAGGCCAGTTCCTGTTCCCTGGCATGAGCACATTCCTCTGAGGTGAAGAAGATGAACTATAACGATCAGATGCATCGCTTCGGAAGGATTTCCGGGTTCCTCATGCTTGGTCTCATGATTGCAGTGCCATTCGTGGTCTGCCTGGTGTTCCATACCTCGTTCACCTTCAATGACGGCTACTGGGCAGCGCTATTGGCAATGCTGATCCAGTACGTTCCTTCCGGCATTCTCGAAGTAATTACCTACGCGCCATTATTAGGAACCGGCGGAACCTACCTCGGCTTCATCTCTGGCAACCTTGCCAATCTGAAAGTGCCATGTGCCATGAATGCAAGAGACATTGCCGGAACAGAAGTAGGAACAGATGAAAACGAAGTGATTTCCACCATTGCCATCGCTGCCAGCACGATCGTAACCACATTGGTCATCGCAGCCGGCGTTCTGCTGATTGTTCCGCTGACGCCGATTCTGGAAAATCCGGTCCTGCAGCCTGCCTTCAAGACGGTAGTCTCTGCATTATTCGGAGCGATGGGGTTTGTCTATATCCGCAAGTATCCGAAGATAGCAGTCATGCCATGGGTCTTATCGGCAGTGATTTTCTGGCTGGTCCCTTCGCTTACGTCAATGGTCTCGATCATGGTGGTTGTCCTTGCTGTGATATCAATGGCAATCGGACATCTGCTTTATAAGAAGGGGAGAATCTGATATGGCAGGACTGATCATACTCGCTGCAATCCTGATCCTCGCTGCAGTCACATTGATCAAAGCAGCACAATGCAAAGCACCAGCCGCTGCTGAGCGTCTTCCTTCTTCCAGGAATGACGAAGAACTGGAAGACATGGGAAACCGCTTTGCCAGGCTCATTCAGATTCAGACAGATTCCAGACTTCCCGGCGAAGACCTGTCGGCATTCAAGCAGTATCACAAGACCATCGATGAACTCTTTCCGCTCTGCGCGAAGAACCTTGAGAAAACAGAAATGGATGGTGTGCTTCTCTATCACTGGAAAGGAAAGCGTTCAGACCTGCCTGCCATCCTGATGATGGGACATCAGGATACGGTTCCTGCGGATGCGGATAACTGGAAGTATCCTCCCTATGGCGGCGAGATTCATGAAGGAAAGATCTATGGCAGAGGAGTCATGGATGACAAATGCAATCAGTTCTGCCAGATGTCTGCTATAGAGAACCTGCTGACCAGAAACTTCGTTCCCGGACGGGACGTCTGGCTGGAATACTCCGTGAATGAAGAAAACAGCGGACCAGGTGCTGAAGCTGCTGTGAAGTATCTGAAAGCACATGGGGTGAAGCTGGCCTGTGCATGGGACGAAGGAGGTGCGGTTGTCGACAAGGCAATGGCATGTATGGATCGGCCGTATGCTGTCATCGGAATTACTGAGAAAGGCTATGCCGATGTGAAGATCACTGCCTGCGGCGAAGGAGGTCATTCCAGTGCTCCCCATGCGGAAACGGCGGTAACCAGACTTGCCGACTTCATGCATGAAGTCAGTCATTCTCATCTGTATGAACGGAAGTTCACACCCCATGTGCAGGCGATGTTTGAGAACATGGCACCATCATTCTCTTTCCCGATGAGATATCTCTTTGCAAACCTCTGGCTCTATAAGCCATTGCTCGAAAGAATCATGGGAAAGGTGAATGCTCAGGCAGATGCATTGCTTGGAACGACGATCTGCTTCACAGAGATGAAAGGATCGGATGCGACGAATGTCATTCCGTCGGAAGCCTATGTCGTCGCCAATCTCAGAACCGGATTCACTCAAGGCCTGAAAGAAAGCCTTGCGATTCTGAAGCAGAGAGCAGACAAGTATGACCTGAAGCTGGAAGTACTCAGCTCTCGTGAAGCATCCCCGATCACCCCGCAGAATTCCGAGGTATATCAGTATCTCGTTTCCTGCATCCGGAAAAAGTTTCCTGACTGCGGCATCTCTCCGTATGTGATGACGGGTGGAACGGATAATCGCCACTTTGCTGAACTCACCGAGAACTGTCTGCGCTTCTATCCGCTGAGATTGACTTCAGAACAGCTGGCATCGATGCATAGTGATAATGAAAATGCAGATCTTCGGGCACTGAGCGATGCCATCGATTTCTATCAGTACTTCCTGGAGAACTGGAAATTCTGAATTCCATTCAAGCAGGAATGAAAAAAGGATTGCGGAACTTCCGCAATCCTTTTCAGATCGATTTCTGAGAAAACTCAGTTCTCGTCTACTGCCTTCAGAGCAGCACGGGCAATATCGTAGTCAGAATCTGCAGCCTTCTGATATCCGGTATGAGAATACACAGAGAAGATCTGCTTTCCTTCATCGGTTCCGATGATATCAATCAGGGAATCCTGCAGAGCAGTGATGAATTCCGTATTGTAGATATCCGGATTAGCCATGGTAACAGCAACCGTATCATTGTAGATCTTGTCGCCGACACCGATGACATTCAGTTCATTCCAGATGGAATCAGAACGTCCCATACCCTGCTTGCCGGTGTCATCCTGCTGATCCGTCGGCAGCGTCCAGGCTGCTTCATAATCGTTGCGGCCATCTGCGTAGCAGACAATGATGTCGAGGGATTCTGCTGCAGCCTGCTGGAATGCAGAACCATAGGAATCCAGAGTCTGAACATGATCGAGATCCGTGATCTTCTTGCCATCGTAGTTATTCATGAGCCAGAGAGACGGATAGATGTAGCCGGCAGAGCTGGAGACATTCATGACACCCCAGTTCGCCTGATTCAGATCATCCCAGGTAAGAGCCTCGCCATTGTTGACCTTTTCAGCAAGCTTCTTGCCATACTCAGACGGAGTCGCATAGATCAGAGTACGATAGTAAGTAACCTGCGGTCCATCTTTCTTCGTTGCATTTGCTTCGCCATTCCAGTCAGCCGGATTGGTGGAATCGTTGGACAGACCGTTGCGGGTAGCAGTCAGGATGACATCGCACTCATCAGAATACAGTGCATAAGTTCCGCCTGGCAGCCAGCCTACATCAATGGTTCCTGCCGCGAGTGCTTCACCGGTTGCTTCATAAGAAGTACCGACAGAGATGTCGACCGAACCGATGTTGTAGCCTTTCTTTGCCATTTCATCAATGACCAGCTGATCCAGACCAGCGGTACCGGTGATGATGACATCTGCATCTTTGGACGGCACGAACTGGAACGTGAGCTTGTCGATGTCCTTGGAGCCTGTCTCAGCAGGAGCTGCCTTTGTCTGAGAACCGTCGTCGGCAGCAGCAGTAGCTGCAGCAGTAGCAGCATCGGTAGCAGCTGCGGATGCTTCAGCGGTTGAGGTTGCTGCAGAACCAGAACTGCAGCCTGCCAGCATTGCGATTGCCAGCAGTGAAGCCAGAGACTTCTTGATTTCCATTCTTTCCTCCTGTGTATTCAAACACGTAAACATTATATTTGCTTGGCACAAGCAGTTACAATACTGACCGATAAGTAAATTCTTACATATGTGCCTGTAAGAATTTACTTGATACATGAAGTTGCATTTTCATCAGAAACGAGTAAATTAGCAGATTGTAGCGCTGTTTTTCACAGCAATCGGGGGATTATGCTATTACATCTGTTCCGCCGGAAGGCGGCATACGGGAAGATCTATTCGCCATGTATCGGAAAAATCTATCCGATCACCATGGTACGCGATCATCAGATCTCTGAGCGGATGATCGGAGACGGATTTGCAGTCATGCCGGAAAACGGTTTAGTGAAAGCTCCTGCAGATGGAGTTGTCACGCGCATTGACTGCAATGGAAAACTCTTCCAGATGCGTACTGAGGATGGTCAGTATATTGAAGTCAGAATCGGGATCTGCGGCAGAGATCAGAAGATCCGCGGCCTCAGAATTCTGAAAACTCGCGGAGCCAGGGTCCATCATGGAGAACCGATTCTGAAGCTGGATCTTTCCAGCAATGAAAAAGAGTTTGATACGAGTGTGATTACGGTTCTGCCCTGTGCAGCCGATCATACCCGCACGGAAATCCATCTTGAGCGCAGCTGCATGGAACCGATTATTGAATACGGAGAAGATTAAGCCGGGAAACCGGTTTTTCTTAATGCAACATTAATATCTGCTTTGTGAAATCCTTCCGAAGGGATCATGCCGGTGTGCTATATTAATAGGCGGTAAGAAAAGGAGACCACATATGAGCAAACCGGTAGTACTGGTAGTTATGGACGGTGTGGGCTGGACAGACAAAGACAGCGGAAATGCTGTGCTTCATGCCTACAAACCGCAGATTGATGAACTGATGACGAAATGGCCGCATACCACGATCAAGGCAAGCGGTACCGCCGTCGGCCTGCCGAGCGACAAGGATATGGGCAACTCGGAAGTCGGACATAATGCATTAGGATGCGGACAGATCTATTCGCAAGGAGCGAAGCTCGTCAATGAGAGCATCGAGTCCGGAAAGATCTACAGCAGCGAAGCCTGGAAGGGTGCTGCAGACTATGTGAAGGCACATGACGGGAAGCTGCATTTCATCGGCCTGCTGTCTGATGGCAACGTGCACTCCAATATCTCTCATCTGATTGCAATGATTCAGGAAGCCAAGAAGGAAGGCATCCATGAAGTGCGTGTGCATGCTCTGCTGGATGGCCGTGATGTTCCGGAAACTTCTGCACTGAAGTATGTGGATCAGCTGGAAGCAGTATTCCAGGAACTCAATGATGATACGTTCCACGGCTGCATCGCTTCCGGCGGCGGCCGCATGGTCATCACGATGGACCGCTATGAAGCAGACTGGTCCATGGTTGAAAAGGGATGGCACATCCATGTGATGGGCGATGGCAGACAGTTCGCTTCAGCGAAAGAAGCGATTGAAACCTATCGCAAGGAAGGCGGCTATACCGACCAGTATCTGCCAGGCTTCGTCGTTGCCAGGGATGGCAAGCCAGCCGGAACAATCGATGACGGGGACTCCGTGATTCTCTTCAATTTCCGCGGGGACCGTGCAGTCGAGATTTCCAAGGCATTTGATTATATGAACAAGGGCTTCGACAAGTTCCCGATGCCGAAGAAGCCGCAAGTCTATTACGCTGGCATGCTGCAGTATGACGGCGACCTCAAGCTGCCGGATCACTTCCTGGTTGAACCGCCGCACATCGAGCACACGATGTCGGAGTTCCTTGTCAAGAAGGGCGTATACAGCTATGCGTGCTCCGAGACTCAGAAGTTCGGACATGTGACGTATTTCTGGAATGGCAACCGTTCCGAGAAGTTCGACGACAAGCTGGAGACCTGGGAGGAAGTTCCTTCTGATGTCATTCCGTTTGATCTGAAGCCATGGATGAAGGCAGAAGAAGTTACGGATAAGATGATCGCTGCCATCGAAAGCGGCAAGTATCAGTTCCTGCGCTGCAATTACCCGAATGGTGATATGGTCGGCCATACTGGCAACTATGAAGCAACTCTGATCGGTGTCGAAGCAGTTGATCTTTCCCTGCGCCGCATCATGGATGCCTGCAGGAAGGCAGACTATGCACTCATCGTCGTGGCAGATCACGGCAACTCTGATGAGATGTACGACAAGGGAACCAACCCGGATGGATCGCCGAAGCCGAAGACTTCGCACTCTCTGGCAAGAGTGCCGTTCGCAATCTACAACGGACCGGAAGGAACGGAAATCAAGGATGGCGATTTCGGACTTGCCAATGTCGCTGCAACTGTTGTTCAGCTGCTTGGGTTCGAGAAGCCGGAAGAGTGGCTGGAGTCCATCATCAAGTAATTCAGAATTACTTTCCGGGGAGCGGAGATTCCGGCTCCCCGTTTTTATTGGAAAGGAAAACAGAACATGAAAAATAATACCCATCGCGGCATGAAGCTGCCGGTACTGGCGGTTCTCTCTGCTCTTGTCTGCACCAGCTGCTCCGAAGCATCCGGCAGTGCTGCTTCTGCATCGGCCGCATCCGGAAGCGAAACTGAGACCAAGCCGGTTTCTGCTGACATTGAAGTCACGGAATTTGCCGGAGACGAGAATATTGATGACATCCGCTTCGAGCACATCTCCGGATCTACTTATGAGGGCTGGATGATGCTGGTGCATGACCCGAGCGATATCTCCGTGGAAGTCAATCCGAATCTGGCAAGCGGCGGGGCTGCTCCGGATCTTGATACCTACATGAAAGACTTCAATGCAGTCGCAGGAATCAATGCCGGCGGCTTCATCGATGTCGGCGGACATGGCGACGGCAGTCAGCCGCAGGGCATCGTGATCCATAATGGCCAGCTCGTATCCGGAAGCCTGAGCGAATATTCTGATATCATCGGCATCGATTCGAATAACAAGCTGGTCTGTGCAGGCGCAACTGCTCAGGATGCCCTGAGCTGGGGCGTACAGGAAGCAGTCACCTTCGGACCGATCTATATCAATAACTACGAAGATGTCTTCGACTACAGCACCACGAATCTGGCAATGCTCAATCCGCGTACTGCCATCGGTCAGGCAGGAGACGGCACTTTCCTGCTGCTGGTCATCGACGGCAGAGGACCTTCTTCCTTCGGCGCGGAATACGGCGATGTAGTGAAGGTATTCCAGGCATATGATGCAATCAATGCTGCGAATCTCGATGGCGGCAACTCCAGCGCCATGATGTATAACGGCGAATACGTGAACAACACGGTCTCCATGTACGGATCCCGCAATCTGCCGACCGTATTCCTGGTCAAGGAAGGGGAGGGAAACAACTGATGATGCGCATTTCATGGAAGAAAGCAGCTGCTGTGATCTGTGCAGCAGCCATTACCGGCCTGGCCGTCGGAAAAGTCACGCCGAAGAATCTCATCGACGCATCTGCGGAAGAAGCAGCAGCTCCTGCAGATCTGATCAGGGAATATATCGGAGCATACCAGTCTGGTTCCGATCTCTATTCTGAATCCCTGAAAGTCGTGAATCATCTCAATGCTGAAAGTGACTATAACGATGCTCTGAAATCAGTCTATGACGGACTTTCCAGCGTACAGTATTCCGTCGTCAATGACAGCGATTCGGTCAAGGAATACAAGCTGTACAATTCCGACAATGTTCATATCGCAAATCTCCGTTCTGTTCAGCAGAGCGATGGAACCTGGGCATCGGCAACGATCTTCAATGGACAGAAAGACTACAAGGTTGAGGTGCCGACCGGTCTCTCCATCACGATCAACGGACTTGATGCAAGTGCTCACCAGACCAAGACAGCAGTCCCGGCAGATAACTACAGCGGCCTCTCAGATTCCTCTTCCGCGCCGCTGGTCGATGTCTATGAAGTCGATGGCATGATCAATGAACCGACCGTTGAAGTAACCGGCCAGAGCGGGTACACCACGATCAGGGATGTCACTAGCAATACGATCTATGTCGGCGAAGACGCTTCTTCTGATTCCGATCTTGCCAGCACGCTGATCAGCGACGCCAAGATCTGCGCAGGCTGGCCGGCACAGGATAATGGCATCGGGGCAGTTGCCGCAATCTCCATCACGGACAGCGACTTCTATCAGAGAGTATCCGGAGTCCAGAATCAATGGTTTACTGCCCACGGCACTCCGACCTATTCCAATGAAGCAGCCCTGAAGATCGTCAGGCAGTCCGAGGATTCCATGATTGCCAATGTCATCTTCGACTACTACGCTTCCAATGGGGATGTAGACCGCACCTGGCATTGCGGCTATCAGATGACGATGCTCAATGTCGGCGGAACCTGGAAGATTGCAGGCTTCGGTGTGGACAGCACGCTGAATCCGAACCAGAAGACTTACTGAGCTGGAAAAAGAACCGATTCCTGAAACGGGGTCGGTTTTTCTATACCTGCACGCAGGAAACAGCCATGCATTTTCATCCCATTCTCACAAATCTCTGCTAAGATGAAAACAAGGTGTTTCGGATATGAATATCAATCAGATCAATAGAGAAAACAATGTCCGCGATCTCGGCGGATATCAGGCAAAAGACGGCAGGAAGATCAGAAAAGGAGTTTTTTTCCGTTCCGGAGGTCTTTACCATCTGAGCGAAGAAGAGATCGGTGCCCTGAAAGATCAGAATCTGAAGTACATCCTTGATCTTCGAGCGGATTATGAACAGAAACGTCATCCGGATCCGATCATTTCAGGAACGGAGCTCATTCATCACAGCAATACTGTCAGCAAGTTCGGAGAACAGATCGACTTCTCTCCTGAGGGCATGCACCAGACTGGTGAAGCAGCGGTTGAGCAATTGCGGAAACTGGTCCGCTATTATACCGCCATGCCATTTGAGAATGAAGCCCTGCATGCATTGATGAATGCAATCGAGCAGGGGAAGACTCCTCTTCTGTTTCATTGTGCCACCGGCAAGGATCGCACCGGCGTCGCGGCCATGGTTCTTCTGATGGCACTGGGCATTCCGGAAGAAACGATTCTCCAGGATTATCTGAAATCCAATGAGTACCGGAAAAACATGATCGAAGCAGCTGAGCAGGAATTCCATGATCAGATCGAAAAGAGTCCTGAACTCGGAACGCTCATCCAGATGCAGGCTGGCGTGCGAAAAGAAATCGGACAGGCAGTACTGGACGCCATCAAGGAGAAGTACGGTTCCTATTCCAACTATCTGATTGAAGAATACGGTCTGGATCGTTCCAGGCTGAAGCGGATCCAGGATATGTATCTGGTCTGATCATCGGTTCAGGATCTCATCGATTCTCCTGAGCAGTTCATCTCTGGTTTCATAAGACTGAATATGGAAATACGGATCTCCGGCAAGCATTGCTGAGAGCTCGCATTCCTGATGCCGGTAGAAGATATATACCGGCTTTTCATATTTCTCTGCATAAGCCATCTCATATCCGACGCCCAGCGACGGATGCGTGCACTCTGCAATGACCAGATCGCATTCCCTGAGCCAGGCAGTATCCTGTTCATAGATCTCATGGTCTCTGCCTCTTCCCTGTTCCAGAATCGAGCGTTTCAGATCGCCGACCTGTTCCGTCAGCACGCGATCTGTCCTGCTGATGTATTCAATCAGATCCCGATAAAGTTCTGCATCCGCTCTGCCGCCGCGGATGGAACCTGCAAAATATACCTTCTGATTCATAAGCGTTCCTCTGTTCCCCATTATCGCAGAAAAGCGCCGCATGCGTTAAGATATTGGAGCAGGAGGCACGCATGGACCTGAAAGAGAAAACAGTGTCTGAACAGACTGTATACAGCGGAAAAATCATCAATGTACGCATGGACCAGGCAGAGATGCCGGATGGAAAGATCGTCGAACGGGAAGTCGTGGAACATCCGGGCGGGGTCGGAATCGCCATGGAAGATGAGGCAGGGAAATTCTTTCTCGTGACCCAATGGAGATATGCTCAGCGCCTGGAAACCATCGAATACCCAGCTGGCAAGAAAGAAAAAGGAGAAGACCCCTTCACGACCGCATCCAGAGAAATCATCGAGGAAACCGGATATGAAGGAACAGACTTCACCTACCTCGGCAGGATGATGCCGACTCCGGCCTATGATGAAGAAGTCATCGATATGTACTACTGCCGCAAAGGAGAATATCGCGGACAGCATCTGGATCCGGATGAATATCTCAATGTATCGCGGATGACTCTGGAAGAAATCACAGACCTGATTGTCCGGGGAAAGATCCAGGATGCCAAGACCATTGCAATGACCTTTCTGGTCAGGGAGATGAAAGCAGACTCATGAAACCTATTGAAATCAGTGATATCGCCGCATACCGGATTCCGGGCAATCTGAACTACAGCCCGGATGGGAAAACTCTCAGCTTCGATGTGACCCAGGGAGACCTGGAACAGAATACGTATCATACGTCAGTCTGGCTCTATGATGGAAAAAAGAGCAGACAGGTCACTTATTCTCTGGACGCTTCTTCCTTGTTCTGGGATGACAATGAAACCCTGATCCTGAAACGGAAGAGCCCGCAGGGAAAAGACGGAACCTCAGAACTGTTCCGTATGAATATCCATGGCGGCGAAGCAGAACCATGGATCACGCTCCCATTCATCCTGACTTCGATGAAGAAGGTCAGAGGATCTGTCTATGCTGCACTCGGCCTCATCGACAGCAGAGATCCGGACGCTTATTGCGCAGACGAAAAAACCAGAAAACGCAGAAGCGAAGAGAAGAAAGCAGAAGCAGACTATCAGGTCGTGGATGAAGTCCCATACTGGGTCAATGGCCTCGGCTTCACGAATCAGAGACGCACCGCTTTATTTCTTGTGAAGACAGAGCCGGAACTTCAGATTGAACGGATCACGAAGCCTTCCTTTGATACCGGTTTCCTGCTTGCGGATGGGGAGATGCTCTATTATACGGGCAATGAATGGACTGGCCATCAGCCGCTGACTTCAAAGGTATACGGCTATGATACCAAGCGCGGCAGGACTGCGGTTCTTTATGGCAGAAACGACCATTCCTTCGGGTCGCTCTGGATTCTGAAAGGGCAGCTGTATGCTGAAGCATCTGATATGAAAGCATATGGCGTCAATGAGACGATGAACCTGTACCTTCTGAAGGACAGGAAACTGACAGAAGTCTATCGCCCGGAAGTTTCGCTGAATAACAGTGTCTGCGGCGATACGATGGAAGACAGCGGAAGCTTCTGCACCGATGGAGCGTTCCTCTATACGGAAGGAACAGAACAGGATCATACATGCATCTATGCATTCGATGGAAATTTTGCCAGGAAGACCATCTGGGATAAGCCGGGCATGACGGGAAGCTTTGATGTGAAAGGAACGAAGCTTGCCGCCGTCTATCAGGACTGGAATCATGTGGCAGAAGTCTATGTGCAGGAAGGAACCGGAAGAGCAGTGCGCATCACGTCGCTCAATGAGGAACTCCTGAAGGACAGATATATTGCTAAGCCGATGCCGCTCTCCTATACCTCTCTGGGAGAGAAACTGAAAGGGTGGGTTCTGCTTCCGGAAGGATTCAATCCGAAGAAGAAATATCCAGCCGTGCTCGATGTACATGGCGGACCAAGAGCAGCCTATGGAGAAACCTTCTTCCATGAGATGCAGGTATGGGCAGCAAAGGGATTTGTCGTGTTCTTCACGAATATCCGCGGCTCGGACGGAAGAGGAGATGCCTTCGCAGATATCCGCGGTCAGTACGGAGACATCGATTTCCGGAATCTGATGGACTTCACGGATGCAGTGCTGAAGAAATATCCGAACATCGATACGAAGAAGGTCTGCGAGACCGGCGGCAGCTATGGCGGCTTCATGACCAACTGGATCATCACCCATACAGACCGTTTCTGCTGTGCAGCCAGCCAGCGTTCCATCTCCAACTGGATCTCGATGTCCTATATCTCTGATATCGGACCGTACTTCGGTCCGGATCAGTGCGGTGCTTCCGGATTGAATGACTTTGAGAAACTCTGGGCACATTCCCCGCTGAAATATGCGGACAGCTGCAAGACGCCGACCCTGTTCATTCACAGCGATGAAGACTATCGCTGCCCGCTGGAACAAGGCATGCAGATGATGCAGGCACTCACAGTAAGAGGCGTTGAAACCAGAATGTGCATCTTCCATGGCGAGAACCATGAGCTGAGCCGTTCCGGCAAGCCGAAGCATCGGATCCGCAGACTGAATGAAATCACCGTCTGGTTCACCCAGCATACGGAGAACTGAAATGGAGAAGATCACGAGCTTTACCATCAATCATCTGCTCCTGGAACCAGGAGTCTATGTTTCCAGAAAAGACCAGTACGGAGATACGGTCATCACAACCTTTGATCTGCGCATGACTGCTCCGAACCGGGAACCAGTCATGAATACTGCAGAAGTACATACGATTGAGCATCTCGGAGCAACATTCCTGCGCAATGATCCGGAATACAGAGATCGGATTGTCTACTTCGGACCGATGGGATGCAGAACCGGTTTCTATCTGCTGCTGGCGGGAGATTTCAGTTCTGAAGACATTCTTCCATTAGTCATCAGAATGTTTGCCTTCATCCAGGACTATGAAGGAGATATTCCCGGAGCAGCTCCGTCGGACTGCGGCAATTACCTGGATCAGAATCTGAACATGGCAAGATATCTTGCCAGACGCTACATGAACAACACCCTGAAGCATATCGACCAGGCACATCTGGTCTATCCGAAGTGAGGCTGCCCATGAAAATCGGAATCATCGGGGCGATGGAAGTAGAAATCGCCTCTCTCAGAGAACAGATGAACATCACCCGGGAGAACACCATCGCCCGGATGACCTTCATCGAAGGAATGATCGGAACCAGGGAAGTCGTACTCGTGCGCTCCGGGGTCGGAAAAGTCAATGCCGGGGTATGTGCACAGCTGCTCATCACGGTATTCCATGTCACGCATGTACTCAATACCGGGGTTGCAGGATCTCTGAACAATGACATCAATATCGGCGATCTCGTCGTATCAGAAGATGCGATGTACCATGATGTTCATGCCGAAGTCTTCGGCTATCAGGCAGGCGAGATTCCGCAGCTCGGCATCGTGCAGTTTCCTGCCGACGCAACCCTCAGAAAGCTTGCCGTGGAAGGAATCCGCAAAGCCGCGATGGATGTGCAGGTGTTTGAAGGAAGAATTCTGAGCGGCGATGCCTTCATCGCAGATCGCCAGAAGAAGATGGAACTGAGAAATCAGTTCCATGGCGACTGCACGGAGATGGAAGGAGCTGCCATTGCCCAGGTATGCTGGCTCAATCACATTCCATTCGTGATCATCCGGGCAATCTCAGATAAAGCAGATGAAAGCGTAACAGTCTCTTATGACGAATTCGAGGCGAAGGCTGCAGAGCACTGTGCAGGGCTCGTATTCGAGATGCTGAAGGAGATGAACTGAAGAGCCGCACGTCCTGAGGAAGGAATGCCTTCTCCGTTCTCAAGGCGGCAGTATGAGTTTCTTTGTGCAGAAGCATGGTTCTCATCCTATGTGAGATCCATGGCTTCTGCTTTTCTTTCTGCTTGGGAAGGAATCTAATGGAGCGATCAAAAGTTCCGCTGGTATTTCCATGCAGATCTGCAATCCATGAAAAAAGCACTCCTCAGGAAGCAGGAGTGCTGATCGGATCCGTATATTCTATTCCTCCGGTTATTCCGAAGTATTCCTCAATGGTTTCATCCGGACTTACTGCATGAAGCTCTGCAGCCCAGTCTTTTCCGATATAGCGATAATGCCATGGCTCAAAGGTATACCCGGTGATTTCATCTTTGCCCTTTGGGTAGCGGATCACGAATCCGTATTCCCAGGCATGCTCATAGAGCCATTTTCCGCTTTCCGTATGCTCAAAGTCTGCCGTGAAATCAGAGCTTCCGTTTTCCACGAAATCTGCGGCAAGGCCAGTCTGATGATCAGAGTATCCTGGTCTTGAACTGTAGGTATCAGCAGCTTCCTGGCCATCAGATGCGACATAGCCCCAGTAGAGCTCTGACTGGTATTCTTCGCTGCGGTAGGCACTGCTGAACTGCAGATAGATGCCATCTTCGAACGCTGCAGCAGTCATTTCTGCTTCTGCTTCCGCAGCTTCTTTCCGCATCATCGGAGCGATCGTTCCATGTCCTCCTATGGTATTCACATCGATCAGATCGGAAGGCTCATATCCCTCCGGCAGCCGGTGGCTTTTGTTTGCGATCAGCAGCAGGCTGTCAGGATCCGTGAAGAGAGCAGGATCATAGGAAGGCGCAATGGAAGCAGAAGGAGATGGAGTTGGTTCTATGGAAGGAGAAGCCTGAACTGCTTCTTTGCGGAGGTTCCTTGTGCGGATCATGCGAAATCCATAGAACACTGCTGCAGCAATTCCTCCAGCAATCACGAAAAGAAACAGAATGCGGCTGATTCGGAATGTTCTTTTCTTTCTGTGCGCCATGGATTACTGGCTCCTTTCAGTCTCTGAAGAGACCGCGTTTCTCGAGTGCCCGGATCAGAAGATAGCCGACGAAGACAGAGATCAGTTCTCCGACCGCTACTTCAGTTCCGAAGATCACTGTACCGAGCAGATGATTCTCCGGCATATAAAGCACTGCAAGCTCAGCTCCGACAAAGAGGAAGTTGAAGAGGACCGGCATCAGGATACTCCAGAGCGGAATGCCTTTCACCAGCTTGTTTCTCAGGCGATAGGTGCACTGGGCTGCTAAGAAGGTTGCCAGGGTGCCGACGATGGCATCGAGGAACCCGGTCGGGTTGAGGCCCGTAGCAGCCCCGATCAGGTTTGCCAGGAAACATCCCAGCGTGACTCCGAAGATGCTGTCAGGATAGATCAGCGGCAGAAGCGTCAGCGCTTCTGCGATGCGGACCTGGATTGCTCCGAAGGAAATCAGCGATAACCCCGGAATGAAGCAGAGAACGGTGTAAATGGCTGCGATCATCGCAGTGCGGGTAAATTGATTCAGTTTCATTGCTTGAAAATCTCCTTATTTTAGGTGTACGTCAGGTAGCCGCTACTGACGGAGGCATTTTCTGCCTCGGTGTTTAACAATACACCAGCACGAGGCATCTGTCGATTCTGATTTCTGAAATATCATTAAGAAAGCGGGAATTCAGGATTCAGCGTGCTAATCTTTGTACATGAGGTGCATATGACATATCACATACTCGTTGCGGAAGATGACAGCGATATTGCTCAGCTTCTGAAGCTGTATCTGGAAAAAGAAGGGTGGGAAGTCAGTCTGGCAGAAGATGGCATTGAAGCCATGCAGATTGCAGAGAAGACCAGAGTCGATCTGGCCGTGCTGGATCTGATGATGCCGCGGATGGATGGCTGGGCACTGACGCAGAAACTGCGTGAGAAAAGCAATCTTCCGATTCTGATCCTTTCTGCGAGAAATCAGTATTCCGATAAAGTGCTCGGGCTGGATCTCGGTGCAGATGACTATATGACCAAGCCATTCAATCCCCTTGAGATCATTGCCCGCATCAAAGCGCTTCTGAGAAGGTATTACCGGCTCGGGGCAGCAGATGCTTCCCCGGAAGTTCTGAAAGCAGGAGATCTGGTTCTGGATCAGAAGCGCATGACGCTGACCAGGCGGGGAGAAAACATCCCTCTGACTCCGACCGAGTTCCGGATTCTGTCGCTGCTGATGGAGAAACCAGGAACGGTATTCACGAAGATGCAGGTATATACCGCGATCAACGGGACTTATTTTTCCAGCGATGACAATACGATCATGGTCCATATCTCCAATCTCCGTGACAAGATCGAAGATGATGCGAAGAATCCGCAGTATATCCATACGGTAAGAGGACTCGGATACCGCTTTGAATATGAAAAGTAAGAAAAAGAATATCTCCATGTTCTGGATGCTGGTGTTCCAGTATGCCTGCTTTGCGGGAATCGTATTGCTTGCATTAGGCGGCATCGGCAGATTGCTCAACCAGCTCATCACATATTCCTATTCCGATCCTGCCTTTATCCATGGGGAAGAGATCGCGCAGTATGCCGCTGCCGGGAAAGAATCATCGATTCCGAAAAGCTGGCTGAAGGGCAATAGCTGGTATCTTCTGATCGGCACAGACGGAACTCCTATCTCAGGATCCGCCGGATCTCCGGAAAATCTCGTGCTCAGCGCAGAAGATGTATCTATTCTATCGATTGGCAATGGCTATAAAGGCTATACGGAATACCAGCAGGAAGATGGAACGAAAACGGGAGAATACATCTGCTACAGGCCTGAAAGCACTGCCGATGGCAATGCATTTTCCATTGAAGGAATGTTTCTGACCGATGTATCAACAGGAACTGTAACCTACAGCACCCTGAAAGAAGTTTCTGCAGGAGAACGGATTTCAGACACGCTGCGCATGGTGCTGATCGGCGAAAGCAGCGGCAGCATGATTTCTGCTTATTCCGAAACCATGAAAGATGGTGCCGACTGTGTAGTCCTGATCGGAGTTCCGAAGGTCAGCATGGCCGGAGAGAATACGAAAGCTGATCTGGTCATCCAGATGTACGATGTGATTCTTGTGGCAGCCTTTGTGCTGATTCTGCTGCTGTTTGTTCTCTGGCTCAGCCGCTGGTTCCGCAAGCCGATCACCATGCTGTCGAAAGCAATGACCGAGGTGGCAGAGGGGAATGTCGGTGAGCAGATCACCTATCATGGCCCGGCAGAATTCACGGAGATGTGCGACAGCTTCAATACGATGAGTTCCCGCCTTGAGAAAACCGAACAGGAACGCCGCCAGGCCGAACAGGAAAAGCAGAAGATGCTGGCGGACATCTCTCATGATCTCAAGACTCCGATCACCGTCATTGAAGGCTATGCCCGGGCGATCCGGGACGGCGTGATTCCAGAGTCCCAGCAGGAGCAGTATCTGTCGCTGATCGAAGAAAAGAGCGAACAGCTGACCGGTCTGATCAATGAATTCCACACTTTCTCGAAGATGGATCATCCTGCCTATCATCCGGATCTGCAGAAGACCGATCTCTGTGAAACGGTGCGTCAGTATCTTGCTGGAAAATATCCGGAATGCGAACTGGCAGGAGATACCCTTGAAGCAGATCTTCCGGAAGAAGAGATTCCCTGCATGCTGGACACTGTTCAGCTTCATCGCGCTCTGGATAACATCGTGAACAATTCGATCCGTCATAATAAGCCGGGGATCCTGATTCATGCTTCCCTGCACAGAGAAGAAAATGAGGCAGTCCTCATTCTGGAAGATAATGGATCGGGATTATCCGACTATGCAAGAGAACATATCTTCGAGCCATTCGTGACCGGCAATGATGCACGCAATTCCAAAGGGAGCGGACTAGGCATGGCCATCACGAAGAAGATCATCGAAGCAGAAGGCGGAACCATCGAACTGCTGCCGGCAGATGACCCCTGGAAGACCCGCTTTGCAATCCATCTTAGGACTCTTTGAGCGTGGTATAATCGCTCTATGAGCACAGGAAAATTCATTACCTTCGAAGGTCCGGACGGAAGCGGAAAGACAACTGTTTCCACTGCGGTCACCGAAAAGCTTCAGGCGGCCGGATACCGGGTCATCTATACCAGAGAACCAGGCGGTTCTGACATTGCGGAACAGATCCGCAGCGTGATTCTGAAACCGGAGAATACCGCCATGGATGTGCGCACGGAAGCATTGCTTTACGCTGCCAGCCGCCGTCAGCATCTTGTGGAGGTCATTCTGCCGGCACTGGAACAGGGAATCCATGTGATCTCCGATCGGTTCATCGACAGCTCGCTTGCCTACCAGGGAGTAGGCCGGGGAATCGGAATCCAGGCAGTTTATAACATCAACCAGTTCGCGATTGAGAATCATATGCCTGATCGGACCATCTTCCTGAACATCGACGCAGAAACCGGGCTGAATCGCATCAGCCATCATCGGGCATATCTCGATCGCCTGGATCAGGAAAAGCTCAGCTTCCACCAGGCTGTCTATGAAGGATACCAGCAGGTCATCTCGGAATACAGAGACCGCATGATCCTGATTGATGCGTCCAGACCAGCTGAGGAAGTCATTCAGAACGCCTATGAAGCGGTGAAAGGAATTCTGGATGGCAACTAAGAAGCTGACCGCAAAAGAGAAAGAACAGATTGCCGAAGCCTCGAAGCGAATCGAAGAGGAAGCAGAGTCCAGACAGAAGCGAGTGCAGATCAGGCGGCTTCTTGCGCAGTATGAACCAACCGCATACCGCTTTCTGGATCAGGCACTGCAGACCGGAAGTCTTCCGCATGCATGTCTGTTTCTCGGACCGAAAGGATCCCTGAAAAAGGACATGGCTTTTCTGACCGCAGGCAGCCTGTTTGCCGATTCCCGGACCGGTCTTGCCGAAGAAGAACATCTCTCGGAAGAAAAGCAGATGATCTTCACCCGCATGGCCGCAGGCGACTACAGTTCGCTGATCTTCATCGATGGCTGCCGCAGAAGCGCGATCTCCAAAGACGAAGCAGACGAAATCCAGAGCCGGTTCTCCGTCACTGCAGCCGAAGGCGGAGTCAAAGTATATATCATCGATCACATGGAAAACAGCAGCGACAGTGCACAGAACAGCCTGCTCAAGTTCCTTGAGGAACCAGCCGGAGACGTCTATGCCATTCTGACTGCAGACCACGCGGAAGGAATTCTTCCTACGATCAGGTCCCGCTGTGTGATGGTCCCGTTCAGGCCGCTGCCGATTGAGGTCTACCGCAAAGCAGCAGAACAGGCCGGGCTGGACCCTGAGGACGCATTCTTTCTTTCCGGAATCTCCTCGGACTTCCGGACTATGGGAGATCAGGCAGCTTCCTATGCCTATCAGACTGCTAAGCAGATGCTGAAACAGTACCTGGATGTGCAGGGAGATCGCCGCCTTCTCGTGGTGGACTATGAAGCCAGATACCGGGCCCGTTCTTCGAAGACGGATGAATCCGTGAAGGCAGCTGATGCCAGAGATGCCAATCTCGATGTGCTCCAGCTGTTTTTCAGCATGGTCATGCAGTTCTTTAAGTCTGTGCTCATTCATGACGCAGGCGGACCGGCATGGTATCATAATGCAGTAAGCGCTGCCATGAAAGACAGTCCGCGCATCTATGAACGAAAACTGCGGATCGCGATGGAAGAACGCGACCGCGTGAACCGGAACAATGACCTCAGCCTCTTATTCGCCCAGGCCATGTACCGGATGGAGGTAGAATCATGAATGAACCAAGAACAGCGGAAACGCCGAAGAACTATTCCTACAGCGTATCCGTGAAATTTGACAACAGCAGCCGGGCTTATTCGTTCGGAACGGAAAACCCGGATCTGAACAATGGCGATGCCGTGGTTGTGGAAACCCAGCAGGGCATTGAACTCGGCAGAGTTCAGGGCACCCCGCTCAGCACCAGCAAGATGGTGCCATGCCGCATGCCGCAGAGACCGGTGCTGAGAATTGCCGACGAAGAAGATCTTCAGGACTACGAAACCAACAAGGAGTATTCCCGCGAAGCCTATGAGATCTGCAATGCAGAAATCACGAACCTTGGCCTGAACATGCATCTTCTGAGAGCAGAATACATGCTCGATCGCTCCAAGATCCTCTTCATTTATCAGTCCGAGCAGCGTGTCGACTTCCGGGAGCTTCTGAAACGTCTCGGATCGCAGCTGCACTGCCGCATCGAACTGCGCCAGATCGGCGAACGCGACAAGGCGAAGATGGTCGGCGGCATCGGCATGTGCGGCATGGAATGCTGCTGCAGCCGCTTCAAGACGCATATGGACGTGATCTCCATCAACATGGCCAAGACTCAGCTGCTGGCACTGAATACGGAGAAGCTATCCGGTATGTGCGGCAAGCTGATGTGCTGTCTGAAGTATGAGAACGACAACTATAAGGAACTGACCGAAGGACTGCCGAAGATGGGAGCCCATGTGGAATATGACGGGGTCATGTACCGGGTCGCTTCGATGAATGTCATGTCTAACGAAGCCCGCCTTGAAAACAGCGAGACGTATCAGGTGATCTCCATTGAAGACCTCCGCACGAAGGCCATTGTCCGCAAAGGCGTGACCGTCGGCAGAAAGAGCCCGCAGCGTTCTGCAGCCAAGCCTGCTCACATCGCTCCAGGCGTAAGAAGCGTTGAGACCCCGGCTGATTTCAGAGCAACCAATTCCGAGAAGAACCGCGGCATCTCTTCCGAGTCGAAGAAGGTGACGCCAGCATCCGATCTTTCCGACCGCCGGAAGCCAAGAAGAAACGATGCCCATGCCGGTCTGAAACCGCAGGCATCTGCACCTAAGAAACCAGGAGCCCGGACTGCAGGAGCGCGCCGCCCGAAGCACCCGGTTCATACTGAAACAAACAATCCGAATGTGACTGTCCGCAGCTTCAGGTCAAAGAAGAAGACAGAGAAAGAAGAAACCAAGTGAACCGCCAGAAGAGCTTTGAGAATGAAAAGCCATCCCTGTTTCTGGTTCCTACCCCGATCGGAAATCTCAATGAGATGACACCGAGGGCAGTGGAAGTGCTGAGCAGCGTAGATGTCATCGCCTGCGAAGATACCCGCACCTCCGGCCAGCTGCTGAAGCATTTTGAGATTCATAAGCGGCTGATCGCCTATCAGAACTTCAACGAAGAATCCAGCACGAAGGGAATTCTGAACCTGCTTTCGCAAGGACAGAATGTTGCCCTGATCAGCGATGCCGGCTATCCGCTCATCAATGATCCCGGCCAGCGCATCGTGACCGAAGCAGCCGCCGCCGGATACAACGTCATTCCGCTTTCCGGATGCAGTGCGATGCTGGATGGCCTGGTAGCCAGCGGTCTTATTGCACATCCATTCATCTTCATCGGATTTCTGCCATCCTCTTCGCATGAACGGAAAAAGAAGATGCAGGAATACCGCAGCTATCCGATGACGATGGTGTTCTATGAAGCACCGCACCGGATCACGAAGATGCTGGAAGACTGCCTCGAAGTATTCGGCGACCGGAAATGCTGCCTGGCCAGAGAACTGACCAAAGTCCATGAAGAATTCCTGCGCGGCACCGTGAAGGAACTGCTCGAAGTCAGCAGCGAGCTGAAGGGTGAGATGGTCGTGATCATGGACGGAAACCATGATGACTACTCCAAAGATATTGACTATGGCATGATTCTTTCCCGGGTGAATGAGAATGTTGCCCTCGGCATGACCAAATCCGAAGCCATCCGGCACGTCGCTGCCGAAACCGGTCTTTCGAAGAATAAAATCTACGAGCTTGTCCATACCAAGGAGAACTGACCATGAGCCATGTGTATGACCTTCCACTTGTCACATCGCTGATCTATCTGGCTGCAGCGATCGCTCCTGCCGCATTTCTGCTCCGCTTCATCTATCAGAACGATACCATTGAAAAAGAGCCGGGCAGGCTCTTAGTCTCTCTGCTCTTCGGCGGCGTGCTTGCCGCACTTGCAGCGATGGTGCTGGAATGGATCGGGGAAGATCTTCTGATTCCGTCTCTGCCGATCAGAGAAGGAACTGCCTCAGCCGCAATTGCGGACGCCATCCTGGTAGGAATATCAGAAGAAGGAGCAAAGCTGTACTTTCTGAAACGGCGCAGCTGGAATCAGCCCGCTTTCAACTACCGCTTTGACGGAGTCGTCTATGCAGTGTTCGTAAGCCTCGGCTTTGCGGCGTTCGAGAATGTGATCTATGTCAGCCAGTATGGGCTGAGCATCGCTCTTTCAAGAGCTCTGCTTGCAATTCCCGCGCATCTTTCTTTCGGCGTTGCTCTCGGGTCCTATTATGGCCGGGCAAAAGTATGCGACGTTTATGGCGACGATGCCGGCACGAAGTTCAATCTGCTGCATGGGTTTCTTTCGGCAGCTAGCCTGCATGCCTTCTATGATGGCTGCATCATGGTGAATACCGGGTTTTCCACGCTGCTGTTTGCAGTCTTTGTCATTGTCCTCTTCCTCAGCGTCTATCGTCGCGTGAAAAAGGAATCACAGCAGGATTACGCAATCTGAATCAGCGATTCGTGATCTTTCCGATCTGCTTCAGCTCAATGGAAATCGTTCCATCCGGATGATTCGTGAACTCAATGAAATCCGGGCTGCTGAAATACTCGGTCGGGAATATCAGCTCAATCCCGGTATCTGTCCGGATTCTCTGATTTTTCAGCCTTCTGGCGGACGCCGTCTTCGGCAGAACCACTTCTTCCGGAACTTCTTCTTCCTGAACCCGTTTCTCAAACGCAGTCTTCAGTTCTTCTGATTCTGAAAATACATGAGAAGAAAGATCTTCCGTCGTCACACTCGGCTTGGATTCCGTCGTTTCCCGCAGATAGTTCTTGACCCGGCTCACCATCAGAGCCGGGTTTTCTTCATGTTCCTCGGCCACCTGCTCCGTGATCTTCGTCAGAGTCTTCAGAACTTCTTCGGAAGACTTCCCGGACGAGCATCCGAGCACTTCCTGCATCAGCGAAGCATCCGAGCTTCTGGAAGCCTCATCCAGGAAGCGGATCGAGAAATCCTCCAGGCATATAGACGCAGCAAAACGGATCTTCTTCGAGAATCCCGGCAGTACGGAATATGATTCCAGAATCGTATTCACGGTCCGCTCATTCTGTTCCGTGATCTGCGTGAATGCCTTGGAGATCTCCAGAAACAGCATTCCGGCATATCTCTTCCCATTCTGTTCATAGTCCAGAACCAGACAATCCGTCGGCAGATCCAGATAGGTCTTCATGACTTCTTCCGCATTCTTCGCCGCCTGCATCGAGAACGTAAGAAAATCAAGTTCTCCCTCGGCATACTGCTCCAGAAGATTCTTCATCGCACTGTCTTCCCGGAATATTCCCTCCCGGTTCTGCATATCATTGGAAGCCCGTACCATCTGATGCATCACATAGCCGAAGATCATCTCATCTTCCAGATCCAGAACCTGTTCCGAATATACGGAAGCCCCGGTCCGGAAATCCAGAATATGCAGCACCGCCGCATGCAGGATCAGTTCCTCTTCTTTTTCTTCTGACATCATTTTCTGCTCCATTCATCCAAGCGGCGCAAACCGCGCAATGATCTGCTCTGCTGCCTTCACGCCGTCAATCGCCGACGAAACAATTCCGCCGGAATACCCTGCTCCTTCTCCGCATGGATATAACCCCGATACTTCAGATTCCATCGTGGAAAGATTGCGCAGGATCCTGATCGGCGAACTGGTTCTGGTCTCCACTCCGGTAAATAATGCCCCATTCCTCGTGAACCCCGGAAAGATCTTCTCCGTATGCCCCAGCATCTCGGCAAGACTCTGATTCATCCGTTCATTCAGCAGCGGATGAAGATCCATCATCTTCGTCCCGAGCGGATACGTCGGGATCACGTCCGTGATCTCATTGCCAGCAGAAGAATCCAGGTAATGCGCGATCGTCTCGCAGGGCGCTTTTCCATTGCCCATCTCAAATGCAAGATGCTCCATGCGCTCCTGAAACTCCACTCCGGCCATCAGTCCTTCTCCGAAATCAGACGCATCGGTCTGAATGACCAGGGCACTGTTGGCATTTCTGCCATCTCTGGCAGCATATGACATGCCATTGACGACCACGGTATCTTTCTGGCTTGCGGCGGCTACAACATAGCCGCCCGGGCACATGCAGAAGCTGTAGACCCCTTTGCCCAGCGACGACGTATGGCTCAGATGATACTCGGCTGCCGGCAGAACAGTTCCTTCGGGAATGCTGCGGTATTGTCTTGCATTGATGAACGACTGCAGATGCTCTGCCCTGAATCCGACCGCAAACTGCTTCGCTTCCATCGGCACCCCGCACTGTTCCAGCATCCGGAACGTATCTCTTGCACTATGCCCGATGGCAAGAATCAGAACCCTGCATGGAAGACAGGTTCCATCACTCAGCTTCACTTCCTTCAGAGAACCATGCAGCGTGACGATCTTCTCCAGCTTCGTCATGAACCGGACTTCTCCGCCCATCCGTTCAATCTCTTTTCTCAGAGCTTCATCAATCCCGCACAGCGCATCCGTGCCGATATGAGGATGATTCATCCACATGATCGAAGGATCTGCCCCAGCCTTGACCAGTTCTGTAAGAATCAGCCGCACTCTGGGATCCTTGACCCTGGTCGTCAGCTTGCCATCCGAAAACGCACCGGCTCCGCCTTCGCCGAACTGCACATTCTTTTCCGGATCCAGCACGCCTGTCTTCCAGTAAGCATCCACAGCCGCCTTGCGATCTTCAATTGCCGGTCCGCGCTCCACGACAATCGGCCGGTATCCTTTTGCAGCAAGCAGATAAGCAGCCGCCATCCCGGTAGGTCCGAACCCGGCAATCACCGGTCTTGCGCTCAGAATCTCAGAACCAGCCTCAGGGACTTCATAATGATAAGGCTCAGAACGCTTTGCCTTCAGTTTCTTCAGATAATAGTCTTCTCTCTCCAGCTCCAGGTCAATCTGCCAGTCATAGCGCGGCGATCTTCCTGCCCTGGCATCTAAGGAACGATGAATAATCTCCGCATGACGAAGATCAGACGCCTTGATATGACGCTCTCTGATCGCGGTCTCAATCGGATCTGCCTGATCAGAGACGGGGGTATGAATTTCAAGTCTAAGCATATTCCAGCTCCATTCCGGGACTATTCTACCATGCGGCGCCGCCGGCTTGTCTTTGCGTGCAGTGTGATACACTGAATAAGACAGGCAAAGAAAGGACATCATATGGAATTGAATATCAATGATGAACTGCACGGATTCCGGGTGACCCGCGTACGCAAGCTGGAAGACCGCCACGGAACGCTCTATGAAATGAAACACAGCCGGACCGGTGCCGGACTCTGCTGGCTTGATCGGGCAGAAGAAAACAAGACCTTCTGCATCGGCTTCCGAACAATTCCGGAAAACGATACCGGAGTCTTTCATATCTGCGAGCACTCCGTGCTCAACGGATCCCGGAAATATCCGGTCAGAGAACCATTCGTGGATCTTCTGAAATCCTCTCTCCAGACATTTCTGAATGCAATGACCGGATCTGACAAGACCTTCTATCCAGTCAGCAGCCGCAATCCCGAAGACTTCCTGAATCTGATGGACGTCTATCTGGATGCCGTGCTGCACCCATCTATTTATACGAATCCGGATATCTTCCGCCAGGAAGGCTGGCACTATGAAATCCGGAACCCGGAAGAGGAACCGGTCTATAAAGGCGTGGTGTTCAATGAGATGAAAGGTGCCTTTTCTTCCGTAGATGAGACCATCATCGATGAGATGAACCGCATCCTGTTCCCTGATAACTGCTATCAGTATGTTTCCGGCGGCGATCCGGAACACATTCCTGATCTTTCTTATGAAGAATTCCTGGCAACGCATCAGCGGTTCTATCATCCAGGCAATTCCATGACATTCCTGGATGGAGATCTGGACATCGATGCGGTTCTTGCAGAGATTGACGGATACTTCCGGGACTATGACCATAGCGATGGTGCCCCGGCAATTCCGATGCAGAAAGATGTTCCTGCATGCAGAAAGACGAACTTCTATGAAATCGCTCCGGAAGAAGACCCGAAGAACAAGGCGCAGATCACATTCGGCCGCGTGATCGGAACTTATGCAGACGTAAAGAAGCTGCTGGCCTGGGACGTGCTTTCCAGCGTGCTTGCCGAACACAATGAGTCTCCGCTGAAGAAAGCAGTTCTCGAGGCCGGCGCTGGTCAGGATGCTGAGATCGCTGTGATCGACTCGATGCTGCAGCCATATGCTGCAGTCATCATCCGCAATACCGATGAAGCACTTGCAGAAAAAGCAGAGAAAACAGTAAAGGATACCCTGAGAGACCTGGCTGAGAATGGCCTCGATCACGAAGCGATTCTCGCTGCCCTCAGCCAGAATGAATTCCATTACCGCGAACCGAAAGAACCAGCCGGAGTGATGCTGGCAGCTTCTTCTTATAATTCCTGGATGTATGGCGGCGATCCGGAACTGTATCTGAACTGCGGAAGCTGCTATCAGGACCTTCGTGATGAAACAGAGTCCGGCTATTTCGAGCATCTGCTGAAAGAATTCCTGGATCCTGACCATCTCTGCGAACTGATTACGCTTCCGGATCCGGATCTCGGAAAGAAGCGGGCAGAAAAAGAAGCAGCCCGTCTGCATGCTGCAAAGGAATCCTGGGGGACTTCCATCAGCAGAGTGATTTCTGAAAACCTCGAGCTCGATGAATGGCAGGCAGGCACGGATACGCCAGAGCAGAAAGCTTCTCTTCCGAAGCTCAGCCTTTCCGAAGTCTCCATAGACCCGATCCGGCTGGAACCGGAAGAACAGGAATACTGCCATGTACCGATTCTGCTGTATCCTAAGAGCGACAGCGGCATTGTCTATCTGAACCTCTACTTCAGCGCAGCCGGTCTTCGCAGAGAACAGCTTCCATATGCAGGCATGTATTCGCATCTGCTCTCCAAGCTGCCGACGAAATCGCATACCCTTCCCCAGCTGCAGCAGGAGATCCGCCGCTATATCGGAAATCTTTCTTTCTACCCTGATGTCTATGCACCAGCCAGCCACCCGGATGCCTGCGTTCCGGTATTGGCTTGTTCCTGCAGCGTGCTGAAAGAAAACCTCTCGAAAGCAGTGAACCTGATTCTGGAGATTCTGCAGGAGACCATTCTGGACCCGGTCATGATTCAGCCGATGGTCCTGCAGGAGAAAGAACAGTACCGACAGACTCTGATTGCCAGCGGACATAGTGCTGCAATTCTCCGGGCAGCTGCGCATTTCACTGCCGATAATGCCGCGAAAGAATACTTCAGCGGCATCACCGCCGGTCAGAAGATCAGTGCACTTGCGGATCACTATGATGAGCTCTCTGCAGAATTTCTCAATGAAGCAGAACTGTATCAGGAAGTGATCTTCAGCAGGAATCGTCTTACCCTAAGCATTTCTGGAGAAGAAAATCTTTCCGAATGCAGAAGAATCATCGATTCTCTGAATGATATGCCATTCCAGCGCTGTGTCGTCCGCTATCCGCTGCTTTCCGATCAGAGAGAAGGCATCGAGATCCCTGCACAGATCGGCTACAGTGCTTCCGTCATCCGGCTTCCGGAATATACCGGACACGCCAGAGTACTTGCCCAGATGATGACTTACGGATATCTCTGGACACAGATCCGCGTAAAGGGCGGAGCCTACGGAACCGGCTTCCTCGTTTCGCCAAGCGGCATCACCGGATGCTGGAGCTATCGGGATCCGACCCCGGGAAAGTCTCTGAGCGTGTATCAGAATGTGCCGGCAGCCATCCGTGAAATGGCAGCTGCTTCCGACGATCTGACAGATTACATCATCGGCACCATTGCCGCATCAGAACCGCTGATGACTCCTGGCCAGAAACAGAGAACCGGCGACAGTCTCTGGTTCCGCGAGCAGACCTATGAATCCCGCAAGGCCCGCAGACAGGAAATTCTCTCTACCGTTCCTCAGGATCTGATTGATCTGGCAGATCAGATGGAATCTGCAGAAAAACGCGCCGAAGTCCTGGCAGCACCGAAGCAGATGCTGGAAGAGGAAGAAGGCATGACGATTCTGCGTCTGGAGGAAGGATGAAACTGATCAATCCCGGAAACAGGATTCTTGCAATCCTGATCGGCGAAGAAGACATTCAGCGCATCAGCGCTGCACTGCCGGACATTTCATTCACGCAGATTCCGGTTTCAGAAAAAGACTGGAATGACCTGCTTTCTCCCTGGCCAGCAGAAAAAGTGTTCCGGAATGGATCTGACTTCGGGGGCCATGCGGATACCTTCCTGAAGGAACAGGTCGAACCGGTTCTGCAGGAAGCACAGAAGGACTATGCTCATATTCTGCTGTGCGGCTATTCCCTTGCGGGGCTCTTTGCCCTGTATGCCTCGACCAGAACCGTGGGCATAGACGGGGTGATGTCTGCCTCCGGTTCGCTCTGGTATCCAGGTTTCACGGAATACCTGAACCAGAATCCTTCTCATGCGGAGGACTTCTATCTTTCTCTTGGAGATGCAGAAAAGCTTTCGAGATCTCCGGTCCTCAGCCAGATTGAAGAGAAAACCAGAGAAGTGCAGGCTATTCTCGAAACAAGGAACAAGCACGTGTGCTATGAGCTGAGAGAAGGCGGACATTTCGGGGATTCATGTCCAAGAATCATCCGAGGCATCGAAAAGCTCGCAAGGATGTGCTACGATAATCCCCGAACTCTATGAATGACTACATGATTGCGACTGCCTCCACTGCAGATCTCAGCCCGGAATATCTTCAGAAGCACAATATTCCATTCATTTCCTATCCCTATATTCTGGATGGAAAAGAATACCGCGACGACTGCAGGGCAGAAACAAGATTGAAAATGTATGAAGCCATGCGCAATGGCGCTGAGGTCAGCACTTCAGCCATTTCGATCTACGACTACCATAAGTTCTTCGTCAAGCTGATGCAGGAAAAGAAAGACATCCTGTATCTCGATATGACCAGTGCGATTTCTTCTTCTCTGAAGAACGCCCAGATGGCGGCGAATATGATCCGCGAGGAATACCCAGATCAGCGCTTTGTCTACCTGGAAACCTATGCAGTCACGGATATCCTCGGACTGCTTGTGAAGAAAGCAGTCTCAATGAAAGAAGCAGGCGCTTCTCTCGACGAAACCGTCAGCTGGCTTGAAAGCCATAAGCTGGAATACATCGGCAGATTCATGGTCGATGATCTGAAATGGCTGCGTAAAGGCGGCCGTCTGTCCAACGCTTCTGCCTGGATCGGCACTTTGCTTTCGATCAAGCCGCTGATCATCGTCGATGATGAGGGAAAACTCGTAGCCTATAAGAAAGCCCATGGAAAGCGCAAAGCCTGGAGTGAGCTCATCGCGGATATGAAAGACACGATGAACGAACAGACTGCAGAAGAGGAAGTCGCAGTCATTCACTCGGGAACCCCGGAAGATGCAGAGCAATTCCGGGCAAAGATCCTGGAAGCCTATCCCCAGCTGAAGAACGTGACCATCAACCTGCTCGGCCCCGTCATCACCGCTCATGTCGGCCCGGGCTTCATGGCAGCGGTCTATCACGGAACCAATCGCAGAGCATTCTGAAACTGATTTCATTTCGGTTCAGAATGCTTTTTTTATCTTTTTCTTTTACTGGTACCCTCCCAGAAAAGATGAAAACGCTTTTATTAAAACTGTTCAAATAACGTGCAAAAGAATTTTTCTTTGATTATAATACCAACGCATTGATGAAACAGATCGTTTTTTCCAATGCAGAAGGAGGGTGAGCATAGTGTATATCACGAAACAGGCAAAAGACATCCTGAAGCAACATGGGATCACCAGAAATACCCTGGATGAATACTCCGTTTCTCAGCTGAAACGGCTTGGACTGACCGCGATTGATGCTCGCAGCTGTCCCAGTTCTGCAGTTGCCCTTGTCGCAGATGGCGAGGACATCATCCATTGTTCGCTGACATCATTCTGACCAGAGAAAAAGCCGCTTGCGGCTTTTTCAATCTCTTCATGGAATCGTTACTTCATGTTTCTGCGGCAGGCTCCAGAGATATGCAGTGATGCTCTTGTCGGGATACAGAATCTTTAGCGCGGTCACATATGCATCGATCTGTCCCTGATAACGCTCCTTCAATGCAGCATCCGGGATCCGGTCCGTCTTGAAGTCAATCAGAACCACCTGGGTATTCCCCACAGCAATGAAGTCCATCATGCCATGGAGACAGAACGCTTCTTTCTCAATATAGAACGGATATTCTTTATGAATCTCCATGGTCAGTGCTTTCTGATACAGTTCAGAGTTCCCGAATCCAAGCACCATCCGGCAGGCCTCTTCATCAAGCCCGGAATCCTTCAGATCATCCATGGACCATCTGCAGTCTGGAAGCTGTGCAATGACTTCATGAATCTCTGTACCGAACGATCTGCCGCGAACATGGTCTATCTCTTCAAGATCCGGAAGACCTGATCCTTCTCTGCTGGATGGTGTGATCCATTCCTTCTCTTCGGCAGCCGCTCCCTGATAAGAAGGCAGAGATTCTGCATAAGCAGAGCCAGCAGAATGCGCGGCCTTGATTTTCTCCGGAACCGTCTGCTCGATATGGAATAACTCTGATTCTCCGAGAGCAGAAAGAATCAGTCCGGTCATGCCGTGCCTTCTCGCAAGTACCGAAACCGTGATCGGCTCCGGTTCAATCGGCTTCTTCACCACATCTACGATGAACAGCCGCTCTTCTGCTCTGGTCAGTGCTACATAGAGCAGTCTCGTGAATTCTTCCAGATCTTCCAGATCTCCTTTATGGCCGATTGCGATCTCCTGAATCGTAGGCCTCTCTGCATTCCAGAACGGAACCCGGTATTTCATGCCGAGGTACAGACTGTCGTCCGCAAGGACAGCAGAACTCTTATCCCGGAACAGATTCTGCGAAGTGCTCCACAGGAATACAATCCGATACTGCAGACCTTTGGACTGATGGATCGTCGTAACCAGAACGACATCATCATCGCTGCCATGCGACATCGCCTCCGAAGACTTTTCATCCTGACTCGCTTCCATCAGATCGATGAAATCCCGCAGGCTCTGAGGCTGCTGGGCGGCAGTCTGCTCAGAGAGATAATCAAAGTTGGCTTTCTGACTATCCGGCAGCCGCTCAAAGAATTCATGCCGGAAGGCAATCTCATCCAGCATTGCAGAAATGCCTTCCTGTCTTGCGATCTCCCGCAGCTCCTGAGACTCTTCCAGCACTTCCGGATGCAGCGCCTTCACGCCGTCCGCAAGCGAAGCATATCCGATCTTCATGCGGGCAAGCTCTTCATCATCCATTGAATAGAACGAAGACGTGCAGACCGCCGCAAGGGATACAGAATCCGAAGGATCGCACATCAGCCGGCACATCGCAAGAACTGTCTGACAGAGCTCAGACTGAAAGAATCCCTCCCTGGCGTCAATGTCATACGGAATTCCGGCCTGGTCAAATACAGATCGAAGATACCGCTTATCACCATGGCTTCTGACCAGCACTGCAAAATTGCGGAACTTCAGACTCGGATCTTTCTGCTTCATCTCCAGAATCTTTCCGGCAATCCAGGAAGCCTTGAGTTCCTTGGAACCAGGCGTCTCTTCATTCTCCATCGCTTCCGGAGAAAGGATCTCTTCGAACACCACCGGTACCGGAGCAGGATCTTCTTGTGCAGTTCTGCCGATGGTCACATGATCTTCCTCGGCATATCGATCCTTGAGACCAGATACATTCATCAGCCGTTCAAACAGCAGATTCGTGAACTTCACGATACTGTCTTTCGAACGGTAATTATGACGGAGCGTGATGGTTCTGATTCCGGGTTTCTGCATAAGTCCGCGCATCAGCTCTGGCTTTGCCTGACGGAACCGGTAGATCGACTGCTTCACATCGCCGACCCGGAAGTCATTATCCGGCTTTGCAATCTTCTCAAGAATCAGATTCTGCAGCTCACTGGTATCCTGGAATTCATCAATCATGATCTCATCCAGGGAATCCCGGATCACGGAAGCTGCCGCACCATCATTCGCTTCCATAATATTCAGGGCAAATCTCTCCATATCGGAGAAATCCATGCACGCATGATCTCTCTTGATCTCTGCAAACTTCCGATGAGAGAGCTCCGCCAGCTCAGAGAGACTATGACAGATCGGATTCAGCTCGCCGGCATCCTGAATGAATGTCTTCTCATCATAGCGCAGAGAAATCATCTCCTTGAGCGTCGCTTCCATATGTTCCCGCGCCTCTGTATATCTCTCTGCTTTCCTGTCAGCCGTCGTCTTCCTTGTCGCAAGTTCATCCAGCCTGAGACAGAATCCGCTGTAATTGCGCTCTTCCAGTTCCTGCATGCAGGCTTCCAGCGCATTGCGCTTTTCATCAATAAGTTCCGGTTTCACTTTCTCGGAATCCATTGCGGTCTGACTCATGACATTCAGGTCCTCCTGAATCGAGAGACAATACTGCTTCCACTGATCAAAGAAGAACGCAAGAATCTCCTCAGGAAAGTCCTGAAACTTCGTGACCGGGGCATAAGAATCCGCTGCTGAATGAAACCACGCCTCGGGATCAATGCTGGAATCCGCATGTGTGCACAGCGTATTCACTATGCCATGCAGTTCTTCATAATCTTCGCTGCGGGTACTGAACGCCTTCAGCATCGCCAGCAGCTCTTCATGGTGAGAATGATCATATTCCTTCAATGCCGATGTCCAGGCTTCCTGCTCCATCGATGACTTCATTCCTTCAGAAAGAATATTCGCAGCCGTGGCAGGATCAAGACCGATAACACTGTAATACTTCCGGATGATGCTCAGACAGTAGCTGTCAATGGTCGTGATGCTGGCATTCTCAAGCTCGATCAGCTGCTGATTCAGATAGGCATTCTGTTCCGGATCTGTCTCAGACTGAGCCCGTTCATGAAGACCTGCTGCAAGCCGCTTCTTCATCTCGGCTGCCGCAGCAGCGGTAAAGGTCAGGGCAAGAATTCTGGAAAGGGGAACATGATCTTCCGTGCAGCGCTTTAACAGCCGCGCCACCAGCACGCCCGTCTTTCCAGCGCCGGCACTTGCTGAGACGAGAATACTGGTACCGGTCGTGGCAATCGCTTCCGACTGCTGTTCATCAAATGGCATCTCAGCAATTCTCCTTTCCGATCTTCAGTTCTGTATCCTGCATGACCAGCGGAACTGGAACTCTGAAGTCCCCCTGGAATCTGCAGATGCAGCGATATCTGCAGAACATGCATGCATTCTCGGCGGGAGACAGCTCGATATCACCTTCCAGAAGATGTTTCCGGAAATAGTCATACACCTGCTCCATGCACTCTTTCGACAGGCGGAAGTCATAGAACGTCTTCGTTCCGGATATGATATGCGTCTCTGATGCATCAAGCTCAATCAGGTGTCTGTCATCAAACGTCCAGCCTGCCATTCTCCGCATATTGAGAAACTGAGCCTTCATCGTCTCTTCATCCATCATGGTCTCTGTGATCTTTCCTCTGGAAAGCTTTGCGGCAGACAGCGGATATGTACAAGGCTTCAGCGAGAAATAATAAGCTCCTGCCGGAATCTGATTCCGGTGTTTTTCAGCAATGATCAGATAGGTCAGCAGCTGCAGCTGCATGCCTGCTTTGACCTTCTTCTCACTCAGGGATTTATCAGAAGATTTGTAGTCCACAATGCGCATCAGATTTCCGCACGCGTCAATGCGGTCGATGATCCCGCGCAGCTCTATTCCCGGGATGATTTCATCTTTGAAGGCATGTTCTTCTTCCGCGGGCGCATAGCTTGTATTTGCCTCCATGTCCTTGAGAAAACAGAGCGACTGCTGCAGATTCTCCAGCATGCGTGCTTCGCTTAATCCGAGTTCTTCCTCCGAATGCGGGTAGGCAGTCTTCAAGGCCGCATAATACGGATGGAGAATCCGGGCAATTTCTTCCTCTCTGATTCCTGCATAGTTCTTGCCGTACTCCTTCACGGCATGTTCCAGGATGGCATGCTGAATCGTGCCGGTACCTGCCGCATCGCGGTCCATCAGCCGCAGCGGTCTGACCTTCAGCCCGCTTTCGATGAAATACGAATACGGGCAGGCAAACCAGCGCTCAATCGAAGAAATCGAGCCATGAATCTTCCCATCTTTCTCAAACAGCGCACCTGCGGTCTCTGGCTTCAGTTCATGCTTTCCCTGCCGCACTGGCTTCAGGACATCGAGGTCCCAGCGTACCGCACTATGTTTCGGGAACATGCTCTCGATCTCAAATGCAAGTTCGATGCCTCTGCCCTGATAGTCATTGGTGGCACAGGAGAAAAAGAGATTCTCTCTGGCACTGTGCATGACCCACTCGAGCTGGCTGCGGTAGGCTTCGTGCCGCTGCTCCATGGTCGGATACTGCTTCAGGCAGGAGACATACGACTCATCAAAGAGACCTTTGCAGACTGGAAAACCAGGCCAGTTCTGACCGGAACATCCAGCAACGTAGGTGTTCTCTGCAACCCGGACGGGATGAGTCTGGTCTGTGACCATGCAGAAATCCTGAGGCTTTCCGGATACAGAGCCCTGGATGGATTCCATGAGTTCAATGACGAAAGAGAGATCTGCTTCACTGTTTACTTCCGGCAGCACTTCCTGCAGAAGCTCTGCAATCGAACGAGCAGCCTGAAACTCCGGACTGCGGTTCAGGAACGGGCTTTTCCTCATGACTGCATAGGCTGCTTTCAGCATCTCCTGAGGACTCTCTGCCTGCTTCATCTGCTGCAGATCTTCCTCAATGCGTCGGAAATACTCCTCGGCCTGCTGCTGCATCTTTTCATAATAAGGAGCGTCCTTGGCAAGCGGGCTGCTTTCAAGCAGCTCCGCAATGCCCTTCGGTGCTTCCGTGTCTGTCAGCGTCTGTCTCAGAAATGGATAGAGCGCATCCGGGCAGAACGAAGAGAAAGCGTCAATCCGGAAGGCCTCGAGCAGGGAAGGGACATCTTTCTTCCAGGCAAAGCGCGCCGCTGCCGCAAAGATCTGCGGAATATGAAGCTTACTTTCCTCTCTCACGGCAGACCATGGGATGCCGTATCTCATGAATACCTGTCTCAGCACTGGCAGCTGCGTGCGATAGGAAGCCAGGATCACCGTGCAAGGTACATTCTTCCTGCAGATATCCTGGGCAATGGATTCCAGCTCCTGACGGGCATTGAGGGCATAGCGCAGGGAAAGCGAAGGAGCAGGCTGCTCTTCTTCGATCTGGCATATGCCTCTTTGTTTCAGATCTCTGCGGAACGCATAGCTGAAATAATCCGTCTCAAACGAAGGATACAGAGCAAGATTCTCGATTTCGGAAATCTGTTCCAGATAGGCTTCCCGATTCTTTCCAAGTTCTTTTTCTTTCAGAGGCATGCGCATGATCAGCGCAAGAATGCGGGCAAGCTCTGCTTCGGATGGATTGCGCTCGGGCAGATCGCTGAGCGGCACCTGATACAAAGCAAGCTGGCGGGCAAACGAAACGATCTCCTCTGAGAAGGCAGGGTAAGCAAACATGTTCCGGAACAGCGGAAATTCAGAGGCATGTTCCTGAAGCAGGCGCGCAGCAGAGAATAAGGCAGCCGCCCGGTTTCCTTCTTCTTCTGTCTTCATGAGATCAGAGAGAGAAACCAGCCGGATATCGGTCACGATGCCATGATTCTTCTTTGCGAGCTCATGATAAATCTGATCTTTCTGATCAGAACTGCAGAGAATTGTCTTCATGGATTTCATTATATCTCATCCTTGATCCCGCAAAGAACCCAGCCAGGTGCCTGAGCATGTGATCTGCCGGGATTCAGCTCCTATTCCTTATGCTATAATCAAATTCACGAGGTGCAGCGATGAGACGTAGGTCTTCAGGAAATTTCTGGTGGTTCTTCCTGCTATTCATCTTTTTTGCAGATATCGATTCCGATGCCATGATCGGATTCTTTCTTCTGGCGATTGCGGCCGTCGTCGGTTTTCTGCTCTACAGATCCGTGAAAAGCAGCGAAACAAATGCATATACCAATCCCCGTGCTTCCAGAAGGAGAAGTACAGTTAACCGCTATGGCATGTCGGACTCTGCCCACTCTTCCGACCAGAAGGCATGGGTGAATTCCTGGCTTCTGAAACAATATCGAAATGGCATCAATCCGGTCCGGGTTTCCACTTCCGGCGGGCATACGATCACGCTGACGATGAAGAGCGAGCGCTTCACGAACCTGGATGCGCTGGAAGCAGACTGCGACGGGCATTACTTCCGCTCAGCTGCCAGCTTCCGGCAGAAATATCCGGCTCTGTACAACGAGATGTTCGACAGTCTTCTTGCCCAGGCAAAAGAAGACGGGAAAGTACGCAATCCGGACGTCGTGGATGCGGAATACACCGAACGGAAGGAAACCGCACAGCCGGCAGAGAAGCCTCAGCAGCAGAAACAGAACTCGGCGCCGGTTTTGCCAGACGATGCAGAATCCTTCCGGGAAACGATCAATGATCTGAATGATGCAATTCCGGATGAAGAGGTTTCCAATTCTCTGTATGAAACGACTTCTCTTCTGAAGCAGCTCAGCGATCTTGAGAAACGCTTCCCGGATCAGAAGCCGCGTCTCAACAAGCTGTACAAGACGTATCTTCCGTATCTGGTCGAAATCCTGAACCAGTACAAGACGCTTCAGCATGTAGAGACCGACCCGAACTACAGGGAAAATGAAGAAAACCTCAGGAAGACCATCGGTCATATCAATGCGGCAATGCGGGATCATCTGATTCCGAGCATGTCCGAGAGTGATTCCATCAACCTGTCTGCGGATATGTCCACCCTGGAAGCCATGCTCAGAAAAGACGGCATGACTGCAGATGATGAGATCCAGCAGGCAATGCGCAAAGAACGGACCGGAAGCTAAGGAGCAGATATGAGCAGGGAGACAAAAGACGAAGAGAAAGCCAGGCTGATGCGGGAAATACTCGAAAAGCGGAAGAACAGCCAGACCTCAGGCCAGGAACCGATTACCCTGACTTCAGGAAGCAGTCAGAAAACAGAATCCGGATCTTCTTCTGCCCTGGCGTCCATGCTGAACAGTGCGGCTGATACGACCAATGACATGCTGAGATATGCAGACGATGCTTTTGCTCAGCTGTGCAAAGTGCTGAATGGCCAGCAGAAGGAACTCAATGAGCTTTCAAAGCAGAATGGTCTCTCTGAGAAACCTGGCTATACCAGCAAGGACATGGAACAGATGCAGAAAGACATGCAGGAAGAATACCATCTGAGCAAGGAAGAAGTGAATGCGAGGATGCCGGTGAAGAATATCGACAGCGAAAAAGTGTTCGCGGAAATCTATCGCGAACTCGATGCTGCAGTCGTCGGCCAGGATGATGCCCTGCACGCTGCCTGTGCAGCCTTCCGCCGTCCTTATGTCATGGGCGAAGAACCAGGCAAGCCGAAGAATGTCATCCTGGTCACCGGACCGGAAGGCAGCGGCCGTCATACGATGATCCGCCAGATGGCAGAATCCATGTACCATCATCAGGCCATTGAAAGCAATGAAGTACGTACCATGGATCTGAGTCTCTATACCGGCAGTGCCCAGGAACCGATCTTCTTGCAGGATCTGTATCAGAGTCTCTCTTCGAGGAGCGCTGTCATCTGCTTCGAGAACTTTGAGAGTGCATATCCGAAATTCCGCGACTATGTCAGAGCACTTGCAGTAGATGGAAAGTGCATCCTGACCAGGCGCTATGTGCTGAACAAAGGCATTCTTGTCGAAACTCAGACCGGATTGGTGAAGAATGCGATTGATTCTTTCTCGGCAGAGGGAAAATATCTCGTCTTCCTGACTGCGCGCGGAATCAAGGCCGCTCAGGATGCGTTCGGCGCCGATTTCCTCTATCACGTGCTGGATATCATATCCTTCACGGCAATGACGGAAGCAGACGCGAGAGAATACATCGGGCTATGCCTGAAAAATCTGACTGAGAAGGCAGGGAAGAATCTGAAGCTTACGCTCACTGCTGAAGATCCGTTCATTGAGTGGGTGATTGCCCATTACGATAAGAGCCGCGGGGCAGATGCGATCTTCGGCTTGTTTGAGGATTATTACATCTCTCTTTCCGAAGCAGCTCTTTCCGGCAATTATCCTTCAGGGAGTGCGGTCCTGACGATTCAGGACGATGCGCCTGCTGCGCTGATTTCAGGAAAGGCAGTAAAGCTTTCCCGCTCGAAGACCAGCAGCGAAGAAATCGCTGCCGTCAATCAGGAGCTGGACGCGATTGTCGGCCTGGAGCCGATCAAGGACTACATCCGTTCTCTGCAAGCCCATCTGCAGGTTCAGGAACTGCGCAGACAGCAGGGCCTCAGGACCTCGGAAGTCTCCAAGCATATGATCTTCACCGGCAATCCGGGCACCGGCAAGACGACCATTGCCCGTCTGATCAGCCGCTACATGAAAGCAATCGGCGCGCTGAGCCAGGGCCAGCTGGTTGAAGTGACCCGCAAGGATCTGGTCGCTCAGTATGTCGGCCAGACTGCCCCGCAGACGATGTCTGTCATCCGCAGTGCCTTAGGCGGGGTGCTCTTCATCGATGAAGCATATTCACTCTATCGCGGCAAGGACGATTCGTTCGGCCTGGAAGCAATCGATACGATTGTCAAAGCCATGGAAGACAATCGGGAGAATCTGATCGTGATCTTAGCTGGCTATAAGAAGGAAATGTCTTCGTTCCTCGAAGCCAACAGCGGTCTGCGCAGCCGCTTTCCGAACATCATTGATTTCCCGGACTATACGGGAGAAGAGCTGCTGAAGATCGCAGAGATCCAGGCAGAGGGCAAAGGATTCACCATCGCGGAAGAAGCAGAACAGCCATTGCTGGATTTCTTCAATGAAGTGCAGTCCATCAACGCAGCGGAAGCAGGCAACGGCCGGCTTGCCCGCAATACGATTGAAAAAGCAATTCTGAAGCAGTCCGAGCGGCTGGTACAGCATCCAGGGGAGAACCTCAGCGAATTGCGGAAGGAAGACTTTGACTTCACGATCAATGTGAAGCCGTCTGAAGAAACAGAATCATTCTGAATCGATGCACCTCTGCGCGGGGTGCATTTCTTCTATTCCGGTCAGGTGAATGTGCTTGTGCTAGAATACTTCTGAAGAGCGAAGGACAGTTATGGAAAAGACGAAACGAGTCATTCTGGTCAGCGGCATGAGCGGCGCCGGAAAAAGCACTGCTACCCGGATTCTCGAAGATATGGGCTACCATATCATCGATAATTTTCCTGTGCAGCTGCTGAGCCTTCTGGTCGATATGATCGAAAACAGCACCGATCCCCGCTACAGCTATATTGCGCTATCGACCTCGGCAGAAGACTTCCCGGCATTTCTGAGAGGAATTAAAGGAGAAGGCATCGAGGTGCGCGTGCTGTTTCTGGATGCCAGCGATACCGTGCTGATCCACCGCTACAAGAGCACCCGCAGAACCCATCCGATGCTGCTGAGCAATACTGCAAATACGCTGGAAGAAGCGATCGGCGTTGAGCGTTCCATGCTCAGCAAGGTCATCAATAATTCGTTTGTCACGATCGACACCTCATTTCTGACCGAGAAGGAAATGAAGAATACGCTGAACCAGTATTTCGCCAAAGGAGCAGCGCCTTCGTTTTCGATTTCCTTTATTTCCTTCGGCTACAAATACGGGGTTCCGATGGATGCGGATCTGATGATCGATGTCCGCTTCCTGCCGAATCCGTTCTGGGTGCCGGAGTTACGACCATATTCCGGAAATGATCCATGCGTCTATGACTACGTCATGGAGAAACCGGAAACGAAGGAATTCCTGAAGCGCCTGCTTTCCTTCATGGACTATTCCTTCAAGGAATATGTCAAAGAGGGAAAGAATCATTTCACGGTAGCCATCGGCTGCACTGGCGGCCAGCATCGCTCCGTTGCGATCACGAACTTTCTCTATGATCACTACAGAAACACCTATCATTCCTATAAGCAGCACCGGGATGAGAAGAAATGGATAACCGGAAATGAGTAAGAAGAAACGCATTGTCATCATCGGGGGCGGCCATGGCCAGTCCACGATCTGCCGCGGAGTCAAGAACCTCCGCAATGCGGATATCACCGCAATTGTCACCGTCGCTGATGATGGAGGAAGCACCGGCCGTCTGAGACGGCAGTTTCATATTCCTGCCATGGGCGATATCCGCAATGTCATGACTGCCCTTGCAGAATCCGAGACGCTGCTCACCAATCTCATGGACTATCGCTTTGAAGATCCGGATGGAACCGGAGAAGATGTCCAGGGTCATAATCTCGGGAACCTGATTCTCACTGCCCTCACTCAGCAATGCGGTTCCTTCATGGAAGCGATCCAGATGATCGGCAAGGTTCTGAATGTCAGAGGCACCATCATTCCTGCTACGACGGAAGTCATCTCGCTCTATGCACGCATGGATGACGGCGTCATCGTCAAAGGCGAAGCAAATATTCCGGATGTGAGCAACCATATCCGGAAAGTTTTCTATGACAAGAAAGTCGCTGCAACCCCGGAAGCAGTTGAGGCAATCCGGAAAGCGGACCTGATTCTCTATGGCATCGGTTCCGTCTATACAAGCATTCTTCCGAATGTGATCATTCCGGAAATCCAGGAAGCCCTGAAAGAAACAAAGGCAAACCGGGTCTACTGCTGCAATGCGATGACTCAGCCTGGAGAAACGGATGGCTACAGCCTTGAAGACCATGTGCAGGCGCTGCTGGACCATGGCGCTCCGGTAGATGCCGTATTATATGCCAGCGACCATCTGCCGATAGAAAGCATTGAACGCTATGAGAAACAGGGGAGCACCCCCGTGAAAATCCGTTCCCGCAAGCATCCATACAAGATCTACCGGCGTCATATGCTCCGATTTGATGATGGTCTGATCCGCCATGATCCGGTTAAAATACAGAAAGCAGTGGAATCACTGAAAGATAAAAAGAGAGAAGACTGATGTCATTTACACAGGATGTAAAGCAGGAAGTATCCCTGCGCAGAATCAGCGGCGATGAAGAACGGGCAGAACTCTCTGCGCTGATTCAGATGACTTCCTCGCTCTCCATCTCCAGCCAGGGCATGTGCATCCTGGTCACGACCGAAAATGCCGCTGTTTCCAGAGCCATTTTCCGGATGATGAGGGAATGCTGGGAAGTTGACATCGAGCCAGGCGTACGCCGGCGCATGAATCTGAATAAGAATCTGATTTACAACCTGCGGGTATACGGCAATGTGACCCAGATTCTGAAAGACCTCGGGATCTATTCTGCCAGAGGCCTCCTGGATAAGCCTCTGCAGAAAATCGTGCAGAAAGACTCGTGTGCACGAGCTTATCTTGCCGGTGCATTCATGGCAGACGGCAGCGTCAACAGTCCCGGCACGACCAATTACCACCTGGAAATCAAAGCGGCAAATGAAGCCCATGCGGAATTTCTGATCGAACTGCTGTCCCGGTTTTATATCAATGCACGTCAGGTTGAACGACGCGGAAAATTCGTCGTCTATGTCAAAGCGGCGGAGAAGATCGCAGACTTCCTGCGCTGCATCGGCGCGGAACAATGTCTGCTGGAATTCGAGAACGAGCGCATCTCAAGAGACTTTGCCAACAATGTGCAGCGGCTCAACAATGTTGACGTCGCCAATGAGGTGAAGTCCATGAAAGCAGCCAACAGCCAGCTCGAGGACATCCGGATTCTCGAAGAAGCAGGAAAAATCGCTTCTCTGGATCCGAAGATCCGCGATATTGTCTTTCTGCGCAAGGACAACCCCGAAGCCACTCTGAACGAGCTGGCTGAGAAATACCGGTCCATGACCGGAATCGTCGTATCCAAATCGGGCATGAAGCATCGCTTCGTGAAGCTTCATGAACTGGCCGAAAAAGAGAAGGGAGAAGAAACGATATGAATCAGAACCGGAGCACGCTGTATCGTATTCTCTATATTGCCCTCCTGGTCTTTCTGGTATTTCTTGCAGTCCGCTATCTCTGGCCTTTTCTGCTGATCGGTGCATTGCTGATCATAGTCCGCGTCATGCAGACTCGCCGCATGACGAAAAGTGCAGAGGAAGAAGCGAAGAAGATGATGAGAGATCATGATACTTCCTCATGGCAGGATGACCTGTTCTATTCCCAGGCAGATCGCATGCAGCAGGGTGATATCATAGATGCGGAATATTCCGAGCACAAAGAGGATTCAGACCATGATTGAACAAGGAAACCATACCCTGACCGGGGGAATACGGGACTGCTGGAAGAAATGCTTCACGCTGGAAGACCCGCGCTTCACGGACTATTTCTTCCGCAATGTGTTCCGTCCTGAATATGCCTATGCGGATGTGGAAAACGGCAGAGTCGCAGGATCCGTGATGCGGATTCCGCATGCGGTCATCTTCAATGGCAGAGTGCTTCAGGAAAGCATGATCAGCCGGGCATGCACGCTGCCGGAATTCCGGAACCAGGGCATCATGCATGATCTGATGGAAACAGTCATCGATGCATGCGCGCATACGGAGCTCATCACCCTGATGCCTGCTGATCAGAATCAGAACGCAGGTCAGTGGGGCTTTGAACCAGTTGCCTGGCGGACTGATTATCTTCTGACCCGGGAAGACGTCAAGCGCATCACGAACTTCGGCTGTGCATATGAACCATCTCCCCTGGATATGCTGAGAGTATACAGTTCCTATATCAGACGCTTCAACGGCTTCTATGCAAGAGATCTGGAATACTTCGTGCGCTACAAGAAGGAAATCAATGCCCGCGGCGGCAAGATCGTCGCCTATTACGATGCCAGAAATGTCATCCAGGGCTATGCGGCAATCCTGATCCGCGGCCGGGAAGCAGTTGTCGAAGAATGCGTCTATCTGAATTCGATCGCTCTGAACAAAGTGCTCAATGCAGCCCTGCAGGAACGTTCTTCAGTTCATCTGCATACGTCAAAAGCGGAAAACCTGGCCTCGCTATTTCCGAATGCCGCCCGCAAGGACTATCCCTCCACCCTTGCGAGGCTGAATGATCCGGAACTTTTCTCCCGTCTGTTCAATGCAGAGGTAAAGACGGTTCAGGACGCATTTGCCCTGAGCCGCAGACCGCTGAACCTCAGCGAGTCCATGTGAGCAGATCCTTGCGATGCCTCCCTGAAAGAGGGCTTCCCTATCCTGGAAAAAGACGGTGAAAGCCTGGATTGCCCTTTGATTATGCAGGTTTTCACAATTGACTATCCTATGCCTTAACCTTATAATTTCTATGCAACATAGAGGAGGTCATAAATACTGACATGACAGATGTAAGAGTTGCGATTAACGGTTTTGGACGTATCGGTCGTCTTGCTTTCAGACAGATGTTCGTCTCCGAAGGTTATGAGGTTGTTGCAATCAACGATCTGACCACACCTTCCATGCTCGCTTATCTGCTGAAGCATGACACAACTCACGGCAAGTGGGATCATGAGATTTCCGCTGACGATGAGAAGGGCACAATTACAGTAGACGGCAAGGAAATCACCATTTATAAGGAAAAGGATGCTGCGAACCTGCCTTGGGGCAAGCTGGACATCGATGTAGTTCTCGAGTGCACTGGCTTCTATACCTCCAAGGAGAAGTCCATGGCTCACATCAACGCAGGTGCTAAGAAGGTTGTCATCTCCGCTCCTGCAGGAAAGGATCTGAAGACCATCGTATACAGCGTCAACGAGAATACTCTGACTGCTGATGATCAGATCATCTCCGCAGCTTCCTGCACCACGAACTGCCTGGCTCCGATGGCTAAGGCTCTCAACGACACCTATCCGATTCAGTCCGGCATTATGTGCACCGTTCACGCTTACACCGGCGATCAGATGGTTCTTGATGGACCGCAGAGAAAGGGCAACCTCCGTCGTTCCCGCGCTGCAGCATGCAACATCGTACCGGCTTCCTCCGGTGCAGCTAAGGCAATCGGTCTGGTTCTTCCGGAACTCGATGGCAAGCTGATCGGCGCTGCTCAGCGTGTACCGACCCCTACAGGATCCACCACTCTGCTCTTCGCAGTTGTCAAGGGACAGGATGTCACTGCTGACAAGATCAACGCTGCTATGAAGGCTGCTGCTTCTGATTCCTTCGCTTACAACGAAGAAGATATCGTTTCTTCCGATATCATCGATGAGACTCATGGTTCCATCTTCGATGCTACGCAGACCATGGTTCTGAAGATCGATGACAACACCTATGAAGTACAGGTTGTTTCCTGGTATGACAATGAGAACTCCTATACTTCTCAGATGGTTCGTACCATCAAGTACTTCGCTAACGTCAAGTAATTGACTGTCTGCTGAAAAGAAAGAGCCAGGTATGATCTGGCTCTTTTTATGTTCTCTGCAGCGCATCAGGATTGCAGTCTCAGATCTTCATTTTCCACTGCTGTCATCACTGAAGTTCAGCGTGATCTTCTTTCCGTTCTCCCCGAGCTCCGTATCCGGAAAGATTGCTCTGGCAGCCTCCAGCCCCTCTTCCGGGTGCGATTCAGCGGGACTGAAGTGGGTCAGCCAGAGTTTTCTGACACCCGCTTCTTCTGCCAGCCTGGCAGCCTGGGTGAATACCATGTGCTTCTTGATTTCTGCGGCTTCTGCCCGGTCGGGATCTGCATACATGCCCTCGCAGATGAAGAGATCAGAATCCAGAGCCGCAGGCACGATTGAATCACAGACCGTCGTATCCGTGCAGTAAGTGACTTTCAGTCCTCTTCTTGCGCTCCCCATGACCTGGTCCGGAGTGAATGTCTTTCCATCTTCTGTAACTGGCGTACCTTTCTGCAGAATATTCCAGAATTTCAGCGGGATCTGCAAGGCGGCTGCCTTTGCAGCATCAAATCTGCCCGCCCGGTCCAGGGTCAGAGAATACCCATAGCAAGGCACACTGTGATGAACCGCAAACGCATGGATATGAAGCGGAGATCCTGGCTCAAAATCAAACGAAGCAGAATTTCCGGAAAGCTCAATGCCGCAGAGATCAAACGGAAAACCAGCTACGATGCATAAGCTGTTCACGACTTCCGTGAGCCGCTTCGGCCCGGCAATGGTAACCGGGGCAGTTCTTCCTGACATTCCCATCGACATCAGCAATCCCGGCAGTCCGAGAATGTGATCGCCATGAAAATGCGTGATCAGAATCAGATCGATATCATGCGGGCTGATGCCGGCAGAAGCCATTGCAATCTGAGTGCCTTCTCCGCAGTCAATCAGAATTCCATGACCATTGTACCGGAGATATAAAGAAGTAAGCCACCGGCCGGGCAGAGGCTTCGTGCCTCCGCATCCCAGCAGACAGAGATCAAGCATGATGAAGTTCCTTTCTGCAACAAGTATACCGCAACAAGAAGATCAGAATCTTCCTGGAGATCTGAGCTCCTGGCAGATCAGAGGATTCCGGTCTTGGTCATCGTATCTGAAAAATACCGGAAGAATGCATGTTTCCGGTATTTAAGTACCCTTTGTAACAAATGAAAAGAACAGAAGAAAATAAAAATAGTACGAAATCCAACTAGTCTCGTGCTTTATTGACAGGTCATCTTCGGATGGTAAAATAAACCGTGAACACTGATGATGAAGATGATGAAACGGATTGCAGGAGTGCTTGGAAGTGCACTTATTTATATCAGTTCCGCCGGTTTTACCAGCAGTTCTTTCAGCCTGGCAAAACTTCAGAACTATTATAAGGAATTCAGATCTGCGCCGATTGAAGTGGCAAGCAGCAGCTCGATCAAGACCTATGAAGACTACCGCGGCATTACTGCGGTCAACAGCGCGCAGTACCAGTATATCCATAACCATATGACGGTGGATCAGACCACTGGCATGCTGTATGACGAAGACGGGTTTATCGGGGTGGCTCTCGGATACAACTTCGGAGATATCGGAACCCGCTACTACTTTGAGCTCGATACGGGCATCACGATTCCGGTTGTGAAGGTGGATGCCAAGGCGGCAGTGGATGCCAGCGACGGATGGACTGCGAATTCCAATGGGAGCGTTCTGGAATTCGTGATCGACTCCGACCTTGCAACGAGCTACTTCGGCGGCACGAACGGACTTGCTTCGAGCGGCAATTTCAATAACTATGAATATCTGAAGGGCAATATCGTCGGCATTGAGCTTGTTTCAGATGAAAAAGCAGATGATGGCTCTATCGTCTATGAGACAAAGCAGACCGCAGGGGTCAAGAGCGACGAAGACAGCGATCATATTCAGGTTGTTCAGGGCGGCTACAGCGACTGAACCATATCCGGAATTCTCAGATCTGTGCGAGGCACGGATCTTTTTTTCTTCTCTCCATGCTCTGATATAATGAAACACGCAATAAGCTGGAAAAGACGACATGGCAGAAAAAACAGAAACCTATACCCCGATGATGCAGCAATACCTCAAAGTGAAGGAGAATTACCCGGATGCCCTGGTATTCTACCGGATCGGAGATTTCTATGAGATGTTCTTTGAAGACGCAAAGACCGCAAGCAGAGAACTGGATCTGGTGCTGACTGGCAAGAATGCCGGTGTGAAAGACCGGGTGCCGATGTGCGGAGTTCCGCACCATGCGGTCGGTTCCTATATCCAGAGACTTGTGCAGCGCGGCTACAAGATCGCAATCGTCGAGCAGATGCAGGACCCGAAAGAAGCAGTCGGTCTCGTGGAGCGGGATGTCATCCGCGTCATCACTCCAGGCACCGTCATCGATGAAATCGGCGACGAGAAGGAGTCTGTCTATCTGGCATCTGCTGAAGATTATGGCTACGGGTATTCTGTTGTCATGGCTGAGGCAAGCACCGGCGAGAATTTCGTCGAGAATGTTGCCCATACTCCTTCGGCGCTTGCCCAGAATCTTCTGAAAAATAATGCCCGGGAAATTGTTGTCAGAAAAGACTTTGATAATCGGGTAATCCGGATGCTGAGGGAAATGCAGATCGTGATTTCCTATTGCGATGAAACGGAGATCAGGAACGAATATCTCCCGCTGTGCGAGAACCTGTCCCGTGACCCGGACCGGCTCGCTTACGGACGGATGCTGAATTACCTGGAGGCAACCCAGAAGCATATGCTGGCTCACCTTCAGACCGTATCGATCGAAGATGAGAACAGCATCCTTTATATGGACTTCAGCACCCAGCAGAACCTGGAACTGATTGAACCGCTGCACCGCCAGGGCAAAGGCCAGACACTCTGGACCTTCCTGGATGCGTGCCGCTCCTCGATGGGATCCCGCCTGCTGAAGAAATGGATCGAGAAACCACTGGTAAATCAGACCGAAATAGAACAGCGCTATGACCGCCTGGAATACCTGAAGAAGCATTTCATGAACCGTCAGAATCTGCGGGATCATCTCGGCCAGATCTATGACCTGCAGCGGCTCATCACGCGGATCGCGATGAACAATGCCAATGCGATCGACTGCCTGCGCCTGAGCAAGACCCTGAACCAGGTCCCGGACATCCTTGCGTCGGCTGATTCGCCGGAATTCGGCTTCTGCAGATCCGCAGATCCGCTGCGCGAGCTTGCCGGGAAACTGGATGGTGCCTTTGTCGAAAACCCGCCGGTTCTGACCAGCGAGGGAGGCATGTTCCGGGATGGCTACAGCAAGGAGCTTGATGAAGCGAGAACCATCCAGCGCAATGGCCGGGAATTCATCAGCCGCATGGAAGCAGAAGAACGGGAACGCACCGGGATCAAGACACTGAAGATCGGATATAACAAAGTATTCGGCTACTATATTGAAATCTCCAAGGCAGCAGCTGCTCAGGTGAAAGAAGAATGGGGATATGTCCGCAAGCAGACCCTTGTCAGCAATGAGCGTTTCATTTCTCCGCAGCTCAAAGAAAAAGAAGACACGATTCTGCATGCAGAAGAAAATGCCATCCGCATCGAGAAGCAGCTGTTTGCAGAACTGACTGCGGAAATCCGCAAGTCCCTTGCCAAGCTGCAGAAGCTCGCGATGGTCCTTGCAGAGCTCGACTGCTATGCTGCCCTTGCCGAGATTTCTTCCCGCTATGGCTATGTCAGACCGGAATTCACCGAGGATGAGCTGAAAATCGAAAGCGGCAGACATCCGATTCTCGATGAGATGATGAAAGACCCGAAATATGTAGCCAACAGCGTGGAAATGAACAAGGACGAATCAATCCTGCTCATCACCGGGCCGAACATGGGCGGCAAGTCCACGTACATGCGCCAGACTGCACTGATCATCATCATGGCGCAGATGGGCTGCTATGTTCCTGCAAAATCCTGCCGGATGCCGGTATTCGACCGGATCTTCACCCGGATCGGCGCAAGTGATGATATTCTCTCCGGGCAGTCGACGTTCATGGTGGAGATGACGGAAGCCAACCGCGCTCTCCAGGAAGCGACCTCCCATTCGCTGATTCTCTTTGACGAGATCGGCCGCGGTACTTCTACCTATGATGGCATGGCATTAGCTCAGGCGATGATTGAGTACATCGCGGCATGCATCCATGCCAAGACCTTATTCTCCACCCACTACCATGAGCTTACGACCCTGACCGATTCCATCGGCGTCGTGCGCAATGTGCACGTCGTCGTGAAAGAAGAAAATGACAAAGTCACGTTCCTCTATAAAATCCGCGATGGAGCAGCAGACCGTTCCTATGGCATCAATGTTGCCCGGCTTGCAGGTCTTCCAGATGCGGTCCTCGACCGTGCCCGCGGCCTGCAGAAAGAACTGGAATCCAAGAAACGGGTCGTGCAGCAGAGCTATCAGCTCGTGGAAATGAAGAAAGAAGATCCGACCGCAGAAGACATTCTGAAGAAGCTCAGAGACGTCAATCCGGACGATTTATCGCCAAGAGAAGCCTGGACGATGCTCGAAGATCTTTCCTCAGAAGCGAAGAAGAAAGAATAATCAGATCCTGCATGCATCATGCAGGATTTTTGCAGGAAGAGTCATTATAATCAGCAGATGCTGAGGGAGGCATCAGATGGAACAGGATAAAATCATCATCCGCGGGGCCCGTGAGAACAATCTGAAGAATATCAGTCTGGACATTCCGCGCAACAAGCTGGTAGTCATGACCGGACTATCCGGCAGCGGCAAGACCAGTCTTGCTTTTGATACGATCTATGCAGAAGGACAGCGCCGCTATGTCGAGTCTCTGTCTGCTTATGCAAGGCAGTTTCTCGGAGGAGTGGAAAAGCCGGATGTTGAGCTGATTGAAGGCCTTTCTCCGGCTATTTCCATCGATCAGAAGACAACCTCCAACAACCCTCGATCCACAGTCGGAACCGTCACCGAGATCTATGATTATCTGCGTCTTCTGTATGCTCGCTGCGGCGTGCCATACTGCCCGACGCATCATATTCCGATCACCGGCCAGACCGTTCCGGAAATGGTCAATCAGCTCTTTGAATATCCGGAAGGAACGAAGCTGACCGTCATGGCTCCGATCATCCGCAATAAGAAAGGCACCTTCAAGGATACGTTTGCCCATCTGCAGAAAGAAGGCTATATCCGGATACGGGTAGATGGTGAAGTAAAGCTGCTCGAAGACGAGATCGAACTGGAAAAGAACAAACGCCACAATATCGATGTTGTCATCGACCGCATCATCCTGAGAGCAGATTCCAGAAGCCGGCTGAGTGATTCCCTGGAGACCGCAGTGAAACTTGCGGATGGCATGGCGGTCGTGCTGGCAGATGAGAAAGAGAATCTTTTCTCTGAGAATTATGCATGCAAGATCTGCGGCTTCTCGGTCCCGAAACTGGAGCCGCGCCTGTTTTCCTTCAACGCTCCGCTGGGCGCTTGCGATCAGTGCCATGGCCTGGGCATTACGGAAGAAGTTGATGTGAATCTTCTGATTCCGGATCCTTCCAAGTCGATTAGGGAAGGCGGCATCCGCTATTACAAGAATATCGTCGATACGGAAAACATCGAATGGCAGACGTTCGCAACTCTCTGCAAGGCCTATAAGATTGATCTGAACAAACCGCTGAGCAAGCTCACGAAGAAACAGATGGATGTCATCCTGTACGGAAGCGATCGTCCGATTTCCTATACGATTGTCAGCGCCGGCGGAAACAGATACTCCCGGAATGATTACATCGAAGGAGTCAAGAACATGATTGAGCGCCGCTATGCGGAGACGACCAGTTCCATGTCAAAAGACTGGTACCATTCCTTCATGGTGGAAAGCCCCTGTCCGAAATGCGGCGGCAGGCGTCTGAATGAACAGGCCCTCTCGGTTGAAATCGGGGGAAAGAACATCATGGAATTCACGGCGATGTCAGTAGTCGGTGCCCTCGACTGGATCGATCATCTCGAACTGGGCGAAACCCAGCGGAAGATTGCCGAGATGGTTCTCAAGGAAATCCGCAGCCGTCTGCAGTTCCTCAAGGATGTCGGCCTGGAATATCTGACCCTGGACCGTCTTGCCGGAACGCTGTCCGGCGGCGAAGCCCAGAGAATCCGTCTGGCTACCCAGATCGGATCCCGGCTGAGCGGGGTTCTCTACGTGCTGGATGAACCGTCGATCGGTCTTCATCAGAGAGACAATGCCAAGCTGATCCGCACCCTCAAGAACATGAGAGATCTCGGCAATTCCCTGATCGTCGTCGAACATGATGAAGAAACGATGATGAGTGCAGACTGGATTGTCGACATCGGGCCGGGAGCTGGCATCCATGGCGGCAATGTCATGTTCAATGGAACGCCGCAGGACATCCTGAACTGTGATCAGTCAATTACCGGACAGTACCTGTCAGGAAAGAAACGCATCGCCATTCCGAAAGAGCGCCGCAAGGGCAATGGCAAGTTTGTTGAGATCGATGGCGCAGCAGAACACAATCTGAAACACATCAATGTGAAGTTTCCGCTCGGCAAGCTCGTCCTGGTTACCGGTGTCTCCGGCTCCGGCAAATCCACGCTTGTCAATGAAGTCTTCATGAAGGCAGTTCAGCAGAACCTCGGATATTCGAAAATACGTCCGGGAAAATATGACAGAATCAGAGGCCTTTCCAATATTGATAAGCTCGTTCAGATCGACCAGAACCCAATCGGCAGAACTCCGCGCTCCAACCCGGCAACCTATACGGGCGTATTTGATGATATCCGTGATGTCTTCGCCCAGACTCCGGAGGCCAAGCTGCGCGGCTATGACAAAGGACGCTTCTCGTTCAATGTCAAAGGCGGCCGCTGCGAAGCCTGCCAGGGCGATGGGGTCAAAGTCATTTCAATGAACTTCATGCCGGATGTCTATGTCCCATGCGAAGTATGCCACGGCAAGCGCTACAATGAAGAAACCCTGCAGTGTACCTTCAAGGGCAAGAACATCTCGGAAGTACTCGAAATGACGGCAGAAGAAGCCCTCGCTCTGTTTGCAAACCATCCGAAAATCCGCAGCAAGCTTCAGACTCTCTGCGACGTCGGCCTCGGCTATCTGAAGCTCGGCCAGTCTTCCACAACCCTGTCCGGCGGCGAAGCCCAGCGCGTCAAGCTCGCATCCGAGCTGCAGAAGAAGCCGACCGGCAAGACCGTCTATATTCTCGATGAACCTACCACCGGTCTTCATACCGATGATGTCAATCGTCTGATTTCGGTTCTGGAACGCATCGTAGATACAGGCAATACGGTGATTGTCATCGAGCATAACCTGGATGTCATCAAATGCGCTGACTGGATCATCGATCTTGGCCCGGAAGGCGGAGACCAGGGCGGCACGATCGTTACCCAGGGAACGCCAGAACAGGTTGCAGAATGCAGAGAATCCTGGACTGGCCAGTATCTGAAGAAAGCTCTGGAATGGACGAAGAAACAGGAGGCCTCTCACCCGGAGACAGACGCGTGATATAATGCGTCTCAGGAGAACTCACTCTTATGACAGATCAGAATCAGCCGCAGTACCTGAAAAAGGTAATGATTCAGGATATCGTGAATTTCTTTCAGCTGGAACAGCTCACCGGAAATCAGGATTCCCTGAATCGCTGGGTTGTCGTTCCGGATGTCAACCGCCCTGGCTTTGAGCTTTCCGGCTACTTTCAGCCGACCGAGCCGCGCCGGGTTGTCATCATCGGCAACAAGGAAACTGAATACATCGAGCATCTCAGCGAAGAAGACCAGAGGGCAAGATATCAGAACATCACGGATGCTCTGACCCCGATGATCGTTATCACCAGGAATAATCCGCTTCCGCCGGTTCTGAAGGAGGTTGCAACTTCCCGCAACTTCCCGATTTTCCGCACCTCGCAGGCTACTTCGCAGATGATGGTCGATCTGATCACCTATCTGGATGAGAAGCTTGCCCCGGAAGCGACGATCTCCGGAGATCTTCTGATTGTTCATGGCAAAGGCGTTCTGATCACCGGTGAGAGCGGCATGGGCAAATCCGAAACTGCGCTGGAACTGATCCGGGATGGAAATATGCTGGTCGCTGATGACCGCGTCGATGTGCAGAAGATCCATAACAAGCTCTTCGGCCATGCGCCGGAACTTCTTCAGGGCATGCTCGAGATCCGCGGCATCGGCATCATCGATGTGGAACGCATGTTCGGCGTCAACAGTCTCAATGATCGCAGTTCCATTGATCTGGTCATCAACCTGGTCAAGTTTGATTCCAGCGAGGAATATATCCGGATCGGGGATGAACAGACTCATATGACAAGAATCATGGACGTCAGCATTCCGGCAATGGCGCTTCCGGTTTCTCCAGGCCGCTCGATGCGGGCAATGGTGGAGTCGGCAGTATCCAACTTCATCCTGAAGGAAGAAGGCTACAACAGCACGACCGTATTCAAGCAGAGGCTCCATGATCTGCTGGCAAGAAATAACGAAGAAGAAAAGAAGCATCATGGCTGAACGCCCGGTCGGTAATGCAAACATTCTCTTCCCGTTGTAAAATGATTCTGCGAATTTTTTCAGAAAGGAACCTCATGGAACAGTCAACGTTGAACCTGGTCATGCGGGCAAAGCAGGGGGATGAAAAGGCAATCGCTGCCTTGGTGAAACTGTATCATCCCAGTGTGAAGCAGACCATCAGATCCTATATCGGAAATGAAGCAGATTATAAACCTGTTGAGACCCAGGCATTTGCCAATGCTTTCACTCATTTCAATACGCTCCAGAATCCGAAAGATTTCGATTCCTGGCTGGATGGCTATGTCCGCAAGGAGTCTGTCAATCATCTGCTGAACCCGATCGCCAATGCGGTGAAGGAAGCAGATAATGCACCATCCAGACCCTCTGCTCCGGAAAGCTATGAGATGCCGCACTTCAATTCCGAAGAAACCGGCGTTCAGCCTTCTGCAGGAGATCCGGAATTCCGCAAGGAAATCGATGCATCCGATCTCTACAGTCTGTTCTCGGATGCGCCTGCTCCCAAGAAACCAGAACCTGCATCTGCAGAAAGCAGTGTACCGCCCCTCAGGAATACTCCGGTTTCAGCCCTGAAACAGGAAAGCGAAGAAGACGAGGCAGAGGAAGAGGAAGATACTGTTCCCCGCCGCCGTCTGAAGAAACAGGAAGAAGAACCGAAAAAGAAACACTCTCTGAAATCGCTCTTCATGGAAGAAGATGAAGATGACGACGAAGATGAGGAAGAAGACGAAGAGGAAGAAGCACCGCGCCGCAAGCCGGAGGCAGTGCAGGAAGCCAGAAAACCTCGTACGCTGAAGTCCACTTATGAAGACGACGATGAGGAAGACGAAGATGAGGAGGATGGCGAAGAAACCGGCAGTATCCCAGGCGGCGTGCTCATTGCGCTGATCGTCATTCTGGCGGTCATCGCGCTTGGTCTTGGCACGTACTTCATCGCTCCGGGCATCTATGACAGCACCTTCGGGAAACTCCCATTCCTGCCATCGGCAGAACCTGCAGCTGCGACTGCGGAACCTACAGCTGTGCCTGCTAAGACTCCCGCTCCGACTGCTACCCCGGAACCTTCTGCTTCCGCTTCTGCATCAGCAGAACCGACCGAATCAGCAGAAACAAGCAGCGTGGTCGGAACAGTCACCGTCAATGTGAGCGGTCTCAATATCCGTGCGTCTGCAAGCACCTCAGGAGAAAAAGTAGGCACTGCCGAAAGCGGCAAGTCCTATGATGTTCTGAGCACCAGCAATGACGGCACCTACACCTGGTACCAGATCGGCGAGAAACAGTACATTGCCGATAATGGCAGCTGGTGCACCTACAAGGCAAATTAAAGGAGACAGGGGAACCGCAAGGTTCCCTTCATTATCATTCATGAAGATCACCGGCATCGGCTCTGCCTGCCTCGACCGCATCCATCAGCTGGAAGCATGGCCCGAAGAAGACGGCAGCACGCATATTCTTTCCACCATCACCCAGGGCGGCGGGGCAGCAGCCACCGCCATCGTAGCTGCAAAGCGCCTCGGCATGGATACTGAAATGATTGCCACGATCGGCACCGATGAAGCCGGTGCTGAAATCCGGCAGGGACTGGAACAGGAAGGAGTTGATACTTCCTGTCTGCAGTGCTATGAGGGAGCCAGTCCTCACTCGGAGATCATGGTCAGTCCCGATGGCAGCCGCACGAAATTCGTGCAGAACAATACCCTGCCGCCGATTGTCTGGAATGAACCCTGCAGAGCAGCGATCCGTTCCTCTGCTGCCATCCATCTGGACGGCACCCGCTATGACAATGCCATCGCTGCTGCAGAAATTGCAGCCCAATCCAGAGTGCTGATTTCGCTGGACGGATGTCATATGCAGCAAGACCATCAGAAAGACATCCGGCTGGCATGCATGGCAGATATTCTGATCATGAATGCCCGCTATCCGATGATGACGACTGGTCTTTCCATGGAAAAAGCGCTGCTGTTCTATGCAGAACACTGCCAGGTTGTGATCACGACCCATGGAGCTGATGGCTGCTATGCGGTCGTCGATCAGAGCGTGGTGCATTTCCCTGCCTTCCCGGTATGTGCGGCTGATACGACCGGATGCGGAGATGTATTCCATGGCGCGTTTCTGACCGCCTATCTGGAACATCAGCCCCTGGAAGCCTGCATTGCCTTTGCCCAAGCCGCAGCCGCCCTCAAAAGCCTGCGCCCCGGCGGGAGAACCGGCATCCCGGACCGCAGAACGGTGCTGGAATTTCTCAGGGACCACCCGGATCCGTGGATTCTGCAGAAAAATGATTGACATGCAGGATCAGATTGATATATGATCTTCGTGCTTAGCGGAAAAAAGGCTTTGCCATGCGCAAAGCCTAAATTAAGGCTGAGATAGGAAACACACGGAGACGTGTGCATATGAGGAAAGGAGTAGGGAATGCCTACAATTAACCAGCTGGTACGCAAGGGACGTACCGATAAAGTCTACAAGTCAAAATCACCGGCATTGAACAGAGGTTTCAACTCTCTGCAGAGTGCCCCGACGAAACTGAACAGCCCGCAGAAGAGAGGAGTCTGCACGCGTGTCGGCACGATGACGCCGAAGAAGCCGAACTCCGCACTTCGCAAATATGCCCGTGTCCGTCTTTCCAACGGCATGGAAGTCACTGCTTATATTCCGGGTGTCGGACATAACCTGCAGGAACACTCTGTCGTTATGATCCGCGGCGGCCGTGTCAAGGACCTCCCGGGTGTTCGTTATCACATCATCAGAGGCACGCTCGACTGCGCAGGCGTTGACGGACGCAACCAGGGCCGTTCCCTGTATGGAGCAAAGAAGCCGAAGGCTTCCAAGTAATAGAGAGGAGAAAAGAAGATGCCAAGAAAAGGTTATGTAGCAAAGCGTGATGTACTTCCGGATCCGATCTATAACTCCAAGCTCGTCACAAAACTGATCAACAAGATCATGATCGACGGCAAGCGCGGAACTGCTCAGAATATTCTCTACAATGCATTCAATATCATTGAAGAGAAGACCAAGCAGAATCCGATGGAAGTATTTGAAAAGGCACTCGGCAACGTCATGCCGATGCTGGAACTCAAGGTCCGCCGGGTCGGCGGTGCCAACTACCAGGTCCCGGTAGAAGTATCTGCAGAGCGCAAGCTCACTCTGGGTCTGCGCTGGATCGTCAACTATGCAAGACTCCGTCATGAGCCAACCATGGAAGAACGTCTGGCAGCAGAGATCATGGATGCCGCAAATGGAACCGGTGCTTCCGTGAAGAAGAAGGAAGATACCCATAAGATGGCAGAAGCGAACAAAGCCTTCGCTCACTATCGCTGGTAATCTGAGCAGAACCAAAAAGGAAAGGAATGATTTATGCCGAGAGAGTTCCCGATTGAAAAAATCCGCAACATCGGAATCATGGCTCATATCGATGCAGGCAAGACCACAACGACTGAGCGTATTCTGTATTACACTGGAAAAATTCACAAGATCGGTGAGACACACGACGGCGCTTCCCAGATGGACTGGATGGCTCAGGAGCAGGAACGTGGTATTACAATCACTTCTGCTGCTACCACCTGCCACTGGAGAGACTGCCAGATCAATATCATCGATACCCCAGGGCATGTCGACTTCACTGCTGAAGTAGAGCGTTCCCTCCGCGTACTGGATGGTGCTGTCACCGTCCTGGACTCCAAAGCCGGCGTTGAGCCGCAGACGGAAACCGTCTGGAGACAGGCAACCGAATACAAGGTTCCGCGCATCGTCTTCTCCAATAAGATGGACGCAACCGGTGCTGACTTCGATATGTCCGTCGCATCCATCGGCAACCGCCTTGGTGCAAAGGCAGCCGCAATTCAGATGCCGGTAGGAAGCGAATCAACCTTCCGCGGCATCATCGATCTCGTCACCATGAAGCAGGAAATGTACGAGAACGACCTCGGAACGGATATCCACACGGAAGAAATCCAGCCGGAATTCGTAGACAAGGCAAAGGAAATGCACCAGGCGATGCTGGAAGCCATCGCGGACTATGACGATGACGTCATGATGAAGGTCCTCGAAGGCGAAGAGCCGACGATCGAAGAAGTGAAGCGGGCAATCCGCAAGGGCGTCCTGACTTCTGAATTCTTCCCGGTTCTCTGCGGTTCCGCATATAAGAACAAGGGCGTTCAGCTGCTGCTCGATGCGGTTGTTGACTATCTGCCGGCTCCGACCGATGTTCCTTCCATCAAGGGACATACGGAAGATGGCAAGGAAGAAGCGCGTCATCCGAGTGATGATCAGCCGTTCTCTTCCCTGGCATTCAAGATCGCAGCCGATCCGTTCGTCGGCCGTCTGACCTACTTCCGCGTTTATTCCGGTCACGCATCTGCAGGCTCCTATGTTCTCAATTCCAGCAAGAACAAGAAAGAGCGCTTCGGCCGTCTGGTTCGCATGCATGCAAACCATCGTGCTGATATCACCGATGTCTACACTGGTGACATTGCCGGCGCGGTCGGTCTGAAGTACACCACCACCGGTGATACGCTCTGCGATGAGAATGCACCGATTGTTCTGGAATCCATGGTATTCCCGGAGCCGGTCATCCAGATGTCCGTAGAGCCGAAGACCAAGGCAGATGCACAGAAGATGGACTCCGCTCTGCAGAAGCTTGCAGAAGAAGACCCGACCTTCAAGACCTATACCGATGAAGAAACCGGCCAGACGATCATTGCTGGTGTCGGCGAACTTCAGCTCGATATCATCCTCGACCGTATGAGACGTGAGTTCAAGGTCGAAGCTACTGCCGGCGCACCGCAGGTTGCCTACCGTGAAACCATCAAGAAGCAGGCAGAAGTCGAAGGCCGCTTCATCCGTCAGTCCGGCGGTCATGGTCAGTATGGTGACGTCTGGATCCGCTTCATCCCGAATCCGGGCAAGGGCTTCGAGTTCGAAGATGTGACAGTCGGCGGCTCCGTTCCGAAGGAATTCATCAAGCCGACCCAGCAGGGACTTGAAGAAGCTCTGAATAACGGTCTGGTTGCAGGCTATCCGGTTGTTGACATCAAGGCACAGCTCTTCGATGGAAGCTACCACGAAGTCGACTCTTCTGAACAGGCATACAAGATTGCAGCATCTCTTGCTCTGAAGGAAGCTGCAAAGCATTGCGATCCGACGATCCTCGAGCCGATCATGGCAGTGGATATCACTGCTCCGCCCGAATATCTCGGTGCGGTCATGGGCGATATCACCAAGCGCCGCGGCCAGATCCGTGAGCAGGAAGAAACCGGCAATGCAATCAAGGTCAAGGCATTCGTACCGCTGGCAGAAATGTTCGGCTACATCACTGACCTGCGTTCCTTCACCCAGGGCCGCGGCGTCTACATGATGCACATG
>OMXA01000048.1 GCA_900314905.1 uncultured Erysipelotrichaceae bacterium | reverse complement strand
GAACTTTTTATATTTTGATCGCATCGCTATTACCTCTTGTAATAACGATATCGATTAACTCAATGGTTATATAGTGGGGAAATCTTTAGTGCTTACGATAAAACTAGCATCTCCATTGTAGTTAAACTGCAAACTCTCAATCAATTCTTTATCATGTTTTTGAGCATACAGTTCTCTTCTCCTGGCATTCCTTGCTTCCGCAATGTCTGGATACATCTCCCGGCGTATTTCATTGATTCGCTCATCTTCTGATCCCGTTCTGCTTGTCCCACCATCGGCGGTATAGCTCGCAGTCAGTTATCTCATCCGTGGACCAGCACCGGCTCTCGCACTCTGTACACGGACATGTAGCGAGCTGCTGGATATGTCTGATCTCTTCCAGGTATTGAGCTCGTGTCATGTGAGATAGGTCATGATCTCTGTCGATGTCGTCCATAGTCGTTAACTCCAAAAAGAGACCGGGAATATGAACAGATGCCAGCCAGCGGCATTTTGGCAATTAAGAAAAAGGAGGCCCCGGTCTCACGAAAAACGGCAGCCATCTTTCTGACCGCCGTTCTTCACGATATCAATATAGCAGAACCAATTTGGACAATTTGGACGAGATTCAAGAAAGCGCAAAAAACCGCATAAATATGCGGAAATCTATTGCATTATGCACGTATTATGTTATAATATCATTGTAAGGAAGGGAGGTGATCAGAGTGTGCAAAGATACGAAAAAAGATCTGCAGAAAATGGCCACCACCATAATTGAACAGATCATCGCATCTCGCATCAATCATCACATACTTCATACTGAAGCTGGTTGATTGATCAGGATGGGAGCCCAGCGCTCCCTTCCTTACATTCGTATTCTAGCACACTCTAAAATCATGAGCAAAAACACATTATTCATTATCATTGCTATCATTGTCGGAAACGTAGTAGCCATCTGCATCAGAGTAATCAGAAACAGAAAGGAGAATTAGCATGCCTAAGAAAGCATCCGGGAACTTTGATCAAGTTAAGTATCAGAACCAATGGATCAAAGAAAACATGTCTGAAGTCAGAGCGAGATATCGCAATGAATTTGTCACAGAGTTCAAAGAAGCCTGCAAGAAGCTCGGTGTCTCGCAGTCTGAAGTAATCAGGGCAGCGATGGAAGAGACCATCAGAAAAGCGGAAGGCAAATAGCCAGCCGCTTTTTCATGTGCTTTTATATGACCATAATAGGCCACAATTTGGCTATAGAAACATGTATAAACACTCGCAAACTTGTACAATCCTCACAACACAATGCAAATAAAAAACCTCTGATTCTCGCTTGTTTATGCGGTATTTCAGAGGTTTTCTGATGGTGGTCCCAGGCAGAATTGAACTGCCGACACCGGCATTTTCAGTGCCGTGCTCTACCGACTGAGCTACAGGACCGATGGTTGCGAGGGAAGGATTTGAACCAACGACCTCCGGGTTATGGGCCCGACGAGCTACCAGGCTGCTCTACCTCGCGATGTGAAATAAACCTTGAATCAAGATGCAACAGAATCGATGGCGGAGGAACTGGGATTCGAACCCAGGCGCCACTTGCATGACCTGCCGGTTTTCAAGACCGGTCCCTTCAACCGCTTGGGTATTCCTCCAGTCCAGTGGAACCTGCAGGACTCGAACCTGCAACCAGTCGGTTATGGGCCGACAGCTCTAACCGATTGAGCTAAGGTTCCAATCGATTGAAACCTGACTCAGGAATGGTAGCGAGGGTGAGACTCGAACTCACGATCTTCCGGGTATGAACCGATTGCTCTAGCCAACTGAGCTACCTCGCCATAGCATATGGTCGGGATGGCAGGATTTGAACCTGTGACCCCTTGATCCCAAATCAAGTGCACTACCAAGCTGTGCTACATCCCGATAATGGTGCGCCGAACAGGAGTCGAACCCGCAACCTTTTGATTCGTAGTCAAATGCTCTATCCAGTTGAGCTATCGGCGCATGTGCACATCAAATTCAGTGCTTACCTATAGTATCAGACCTCCGGAGGAATTGCAAGCAGCTTTGCAGAATGTTTTCTGTGAATTTTTTCACTCTATGTCGCCTGCTCCCCGCTCATATGCAATGGTATCGGAGAACTGCGAGCCTTCACGTTCAGGAATTGTTACTGGAAGAGTTCCGTTTCCCTTGGCAGCACCAAACAGGACATCGATGGCTGCCGGAATATTAGGCCCGTATAATCCTGCTGGCTTATGGTCTTCCTTCAGGGATGAAACCCCAGTCGGGTTATATACCGCAAGCAGTACTGACGCAGCCGGATAGCTGGAGCAGTCATAAGGAGCACCTGCAGAAATCACTGCGCATGGTATTCCTTTCTCCTCTGCAAGCTCGGTGATTTCCTGAACCGATGGAATCATCACAGACTCCTTCGGATCAAGCTGAGTGATATTGTCATACCAGCTTGTGATTACCACGAGGTCTGCATCCGATACGGCCTGTTTCAAAGCAGTGAGGTTTCTTCCGAAGTCATAACTGAGGAAGAGAGCATCTCCTGATGCATATCCTTCTTCTTTCAGCCGGTACCATCCGTATTCCAGGGCATTGGTTTCCGTCTGCTCTGCCCCGGCAAAGACGATTTTCTTTCCATTCGGATCGAAAGGAAGCGATTCTCTTCCGGCCAGGATCGTGACGGCCTGGTCAGCAAGATTCCGTTCGACCGCATGATGAGCTTCGCTGCCCACGATTTCCGCGGCATGTTCTTTCTGCCGTTCTGCATCGATGCTGCTGTAATCCTGATCGAGGATCCCGTGGGTATTTTTCAGCCTCAGAATGCGAAGTACGGATTCATTGATCCTCTCTTCGGATATCGTTCCATCGTTCACCATCGCTTCCAGCGCATCCAGATAGCGATTCATCTGATCGATGGAATCCTTCCCGTTCATTGCAATTGGCATCAGCAGAATATCGTCCCCTGCCTGGATGGCAAGCCGGGCAGCATCTTCCTGCGTGAAGTTCTGCGTGATCGCATCCATCTGCAGGCTGTCGGTCGTAAGGACGCCTTCATACCCCATCGTTCCTCTCAGATAATCCGTCAGAATGGCATGTGAAAGCGTCGCCGGAAGCTTGATTTCACTGCCGTTTTTACGGCTGATGGCAGTTTCAGTTTCTACTTGGGGGAACTGGATATGTGCGCTCATCAGCATCTCCATGCCGGCAGCAGTTCCCATCCTGAACGGAACCAGTTCTGTCTTTTCAAGTTCGTCAGAAGACTTGTCAACGGAAGGAAGACCGGTATGGGAATCCTGAGAAGTATCGCCATGACCCGGAAAATGCTTCCAGCAGGCAATGATATTGTTCTGATTCAGACCCTTCTGATAAGCAAGGGCATAAGCCCCGGCGGTTTCCGGATCTTCGCTGAAGGAGCGGACGCCGATGACCGGATTGGCCGGGTTGGAATTGACATCCGCATCCGGAGCGAAGTCCGTATTGATGCCCAGGGCAGCCAGTTCTTCCCCGATCACTTCTGCAGCCTGCCGGGCGCTGTCCGGACTGCCGGAAGCAGCAAGAGCCATATTGCCTGGCATTGAGGTACCGTCTTTCAGCCGTGAAACAATTCCCCCTTCCTGATCGATGCCGATGAACATGCCGAAGCCACCGGATTCCTGATTTCGCTGCTGCATCGAAAGAATCAGCTCTGCGGTCCCCGGGGCATCGCTGTAATTCTCCGCAAACAGAATCACGCCGCCGAAGTGAAAGTCCTGAAACAGGGCAGCGGCTTCGTCATTCATCTTCCTGAACTCAATGCCATTCCAGTTTCTGATATCAATGATGAGCATCTGTTCCAGCTTTTCCCTCAGGCTCATGGAGGATAGAATTTCTTCTTCCCGGGAAACGGAAGTTTCTTGTGAGGATGCTGGGGATAAAGCTGAACTCCTGGCCGAGGCAGGGGCGCTGCAGCCGGAAAGCACGAGCATCGCCGCAAGGAGAATCCTGACAGAGTTCCGATATTTCATGCGTTTTTTCCTCCCGGAGAAGTCTGATTTCTCAGATCTTTTTTCATTTTATGACAAGCTGAAGCGGATGAACACCGCGGTTTCAGCATGTTCTTCAGAAATCTTGCATTTTCTGCAATACCCGCGGTCATTTTTCGCTTAAAATAATAAATGTGAGGTTTCCATAACCTAGGGGGTTTATCCATGGCTGAATCAAACACTGGTCTTCCGGAAGGCAGCCGCATCCTGCGATGCACTCCGGAAGAGCTATCGCAGTCTCTTTCCTTTTCCGTTTTCAAAGCTGCAGATTTTCATGCAGGAAAAGACTTTGTCCTGCAGTCTTTCCGGCGCAGCTGCTGGGTCGTGCTGTATTCGCTAAGCGGGGCTGGCAGAGTCCGGCAGGATTCCCTGGAATTTATGCTGAAGAAGAACCAGGCCGTCATGATGGATATGAGTCAGCCGATCACAATCTCTTCGTTCGAGCATCCCTGGCATGTGCAGTGGATCATGATCACCGGAAACGGAATCGCAGGATTATCGCAGATTCTTCAGAACACCTCAAAAGCAATGGTCTGTGATCTTCCCGAATTGCTCTGGGAGGAATCCTTCCGCAATATTGCGGCAAGCATGGAAAAGCGATCCACTGAGACAATCCTGAACGCAAGCCTTGCGACGGATCGGATTCTGACTTCGATGGCAGTGAGCCAGATTCACCAGCTCGGCGAAAGCAACCGGGAGCAGATGGAACTGACCGCAGCATATATCCGCGAGCATTACACGGAAAATCTGGATATGGATGACCTGCTGAAGCTTTCCGGCATGTCACAGTCATATTTCGTCAAGATGTTCCGCTATGTCAATGGAACCACTCCGTATAATTATCTGCTCAGCTGCCGCATCAGAAAAGCCAAGGAACTTCTGGAAATGACGGATGAATCGATTGCGCAGATCGCTTCAGAACTCGGGTTCCGGGATGTGAGTGCCTTCAGTACCCGCTTTGCCGGCATGACCGGAATGAGTCCGCTGAAATACCGCAAGATGCAGGCAATCCAGCGCAAAAGCTACGAATAAGCAGAATCCCCCTGCTGACAACTGATTTCATGAAACTGAGGCTGTGATCAGCCTCTTTTCTTTCATGCCGGAAAAAAAAAGCACGCAGCACTTCAGGCTGCATGCCTCTTTCAGGAAATGATTCAGTCAGCAGATCCTTCCGCTAAGGAAGCGGCTGCCTCACCGGCGATCTTGCCGGAGACGAACGTCCAGGACTGTGCCTGTCCGCCCCAGGGGGAATATGCCTGACCCTCTTTGTTGCAGACGCCTTCGCTGTCCTGACCGACCGCAAACAGATTCGTGATTGCAGTCCCATCTTCCTTCAGGACATTCATATTCACATCGACATCCAGGCCGCCGACCGTGCCGTAGGAATAGCCGGCACACTCAAACAGATAATAGGTCTGATCTGCATCGCCCAGAGATGCGGTGAGCTTATCTGCGTCCATGCCGAGCTTTTCAGCCAGTTCAGCCGGAGTTCCCGACCATGCGTTATTCGTAGCAATGGCAGCATTGACAATCGTATCGAGGTCTTCAATCGGAGTTCCTGCTGCCGGGACGGTTCCGCCCTGGTTCAGACCGAAGATCGATACTGCGGCAGTGGTTTCCGACAGTCCTTCCGTCTTCATCTTCTGAAGATCTTCTTCCGTGTAGGCATTGTAGTAATGGAAGCCAGGCGCATATGCGATCCCGACCGTCAGCTCGCTGTTGGTAGTGCCGGATTCATCGGTGGTTCCGAGGATTGCACCGGTTTCATCGATCTCCTTTGCATCGGAAGTCGTCGCAATTGCCGAGAGAATTGCCTTCTGGTCTGCAGTCAGCGTATCATCGCGGATGATATTCGGGACCTGAGAGACATGAATCATCGGCAGTGTTCCAAGGGCATACGTCGCGCCGCCGACACTCTGGCCCATCTGGATGCCGGTCCCCTTGTTCACGGTATCGCCGATCGCATGAACCGTGCTGCCGTATACTTCCTTCAGCATGTCATCATTCCCCAGGAAGCCGCCGGTCGCGAGAATCACGGTCTTTCCGTAGATCTCATAAGTAGTTCCATCATAGTACTCTGCCCGGACACCGGTGACATTTCCGCTGTCATCCGTGATCAGTTCTTTAGCAGTAAGCTCGGTCATGTAATCATTCTTCTCGTTCATGGCCTTTGCTTTTTCAAGCGCATTGCGGAACTGATATGTATGATCCGGTCCGAATGCATACCACTTCGTATTGTTCTCATCGGCAGTATAGACAGTCCACTCCTTATCCCAGTCCGGGCGCACGAAGCTTCCGAGCAGACCGTTCAGACCATCGAAGCTGTAATCGAAATTGTCCATGTAGTAGTCCAGGGCAGGTCCGCTCTGGTAGACCGCTTCCTTGATGACGTCTGCCTTTTCATCCGTGCCGACATATTCCAGCCAGGTCTGATAGACATCGTCTTCATCGATGTAGTCTTCGCCATTATTGTATTTCTCAGCAAGGTTTTTCGAATTCAGAGCCATCGGTCCGTAGACGGAAGCAGAATTTCCGCCGATCTCGCCCGCAGCTTCGATGCCGAAGACCGAAGCGCCTGCCTTGGCAGCTGCCGCATAAGCCATGAGGCCGGATCCGCCTAGACCGACCACGATGACATCATATCCGTCCTTGACGACCGTATCTGTCTTCTTCTCGACCGGTGTGCGCCATTCGCTATCTTTTCCGCCGGCATCATTGATCGCCGCAGCGACAAGATTCTTGATGGCACCGGAAGAAGTCGTAGCACCGGTGATGGAATCCACGTCCAGAGACTGCGCATCGAGGATACGCGGGATCAGCAGGTTCTCCGCAATTGAGAACCACTGTCCGGTTGCAGAATCGGTTTCGCTGGTGATCTTGATGTCCGTGATCTTCTGGTCAGCGATCGTGACATCGCCAGTCATCATGCCGGTGACCCCGAAGCCTGTGACGCTTTCTGTGTAGGTGCCGTCTTTGAGGCTGGTTTTTGCGGCAGCTGCGGTGTCTTTTCCTTCTGCCTGCGCAATGACATCTGCCATGGCAGCTTTGACGGCATTGGAAGTCTCCGTAGCACCGGAAACTGCATCGATGTCTGCAGACTGTGCGGACATGATTTCATCCTGCAGATCTTTGACTGCAGCCCCGCCGATGGACTCAGTTTCGCCGGATGCGTCAATCGTCACAGACTTGATGGCATCTGCGGAAAATTCCGCAGTGACACTGACGTCGCTGCTGTGGCCGCTGGCACTGGCGGTGTAGGTGCCTGCGGTATAAAGCGACGAAGCACTGGCAGAAGCAGACGCTCCTGCGGATGAAGAACTGCATCCAGCCAGAGATACTGCCATTCCTGCCGAAAGCAAAGTGATCAGAGATTTTCTCATCTTTTCCTCCCTTGTGAGCTGATTCACGTTTATACTGTAAACGTTGGAACTGTTCCAAGGTCAAGGGGGTACGATGAATATTCTCGAAGCAAGCAGGGCGACTGGAGTTTCCCGGGATATGATCCGGTTCTACGAGAAGAAAGGGATCCTTCTCCCGGCCCGCAATCCCGGCAATCACTACCGGGAATACGGGGTTCATGAGATCCATCAGATCATCCTCGCCCGGCAATACAGCAGCATGGGCGTCGCTCTTGATACGATTGCGAAGATGTTCCGGAACCAGGATCTCCTGCAGGCAGAAACCGAGCTGGATCAGGGCATCGCGCAATTGCAGGAAGAAGCAGAATGGGCAGCAGAGAGGCTGGAGAATGCAAAGCGGCTGCAGGAGCTGTTTCCCCTTCTGAAAAAAGAAAAGCTGCAGGAGTTTTCAGAACGTCCTGCTTCCTTCTATGTTCCCGGAACCGTGCAGGGCTCTTCCTCCGGTCTGCCTGTCGTCCGGCTCCATCTGAAAGAGCCTGTCTTCCAGGATCTCGGCACCGTTTACTGGCGCCAGCCCCGGAAACATGAAAAAGCCTGCATTCCGCTGGCTTCAGGAATCTATCTGCGCAGGCTGGTCCGCCATTCTTCTTCCGAGCTGTTCAGCCCTGAGGAAGCAATTCAGCTGAAAAAAGAATGCCATGAAGACGGATGGGACATCGGTCCTGACTTCTTCGTCTCGCAGGTGCTCTGCGGACAAGGTGAGACCCATCCGGATCTGCTCTGCATTGAAGCTGCTGCAGTTCAGGCTTCGCGGTAGTAGCGAATCGAAGTTTCCCCGGGTTCATTCAGTTCAAAGGAAACACTGCGTTTCTGTCTGCTGCTTTCCCAGCTCATGGCATCCGCAGCAGTTTCGTAATCCGCGATCAGAGAGATCCGATCGGTATCCGGATCCGCCCCGATTTCATAGTGAGGAACCGACATGCACTCTGAAATCTGACGCCGGATGCATTCCATTGCATCGGCAAGATCAGCTCCTTCGTTCAGCTGATAAATCGTGATTACCCGGTACATTCTCATTCTCCTCGTTCTTCTGGACCGGAGCCGATCGCAAATGCAGCCCAGGCCGAATTGATGATCGGAGATGCTTTCATGCGCTCAGAAAGCTCCGGCAGAACTTCCTCTTCAATCTGCTGATATGTCCTATGATCCATGGGAACAGAGCCCGAAAAGCCTTCCTCGCTCAGGACGGCAAAGTGATAGCCGTCTTCGGCAGGCATGAAGTACATTGCCTGGATTTTCCGATCTGGCTGTTCGTTCTGAATCGCTTCTTCCAGCAGATGCTTTTCCAGTTCAACTGCCCGGTCATCGAGCCCTTCTTCAAAGATCAGGATCTTCTCCATCAGCTCATTCGGATCATTGACCCGCCGGATCCGCCAGCCTGGGTAATCCTGTTCTCTGGAAAGATCGGGATGATCCGGATCTTCCGGAAGATGGATCAGAAGCTGATGCTTCTGATCTGCATAGACGCATTCATAGCGGATCAGGGCCGAGTACCCGCAATGACTGCACGTAAACGAAAAGAGACTGCCATCCAGAATCCGCTCTTTCAGTTCAGGAGATTCTTCTGCATTGATGGAAGAATACTCCGGGAGCAGCTCCGCATGTCCGCATCTGGGACAGGTAAAAGGAAAGGTCTTCACTTGGGTCATGGCTCAATTGTAGCAGAGAACTCCTGCAGGATCAGCGATTTTCGCTCACCCAGGTCCAGGCTTTATCCGTGGCGATCCATCTGCCATCTGCGATGCGGATCCAGTCATAGGACGGATCCTCATGATACACCTCATAGACCGGGTAAGTATCTCCAGGTGAAGCCTTTCCGAGAATGGTCGCAGAAGCAGAGTGATCGGAACGGATCCGGATGTGCTCATGAACGGAAATCGTTCCGGAAGCCGCATTGGAAGCAGACTTGCCGTATTCCGTCGACTTCACCCAGGTCCAGGCTTTATCCGTGGCGATCCACTGGCCATCTGCGATGCGGATCCAGTCATAAGAAGGATCCTCATGATAGACTTCATAGACTGGATAATTCTGACCAGGAGAAGCTTTGCCGATGATTCCGGCAGAAATGGAATGGGAACTGCGGATGTGAATGGTGGAAGATCCGATGGTCACATATCCGCCTGCTCCGGATACCTGCTTTGCAATGCTGCCGGTGAGGTCTTCAACAGTGCGGATCGAACCTGGCTGATAGACGCCCCAGCCGCCGCCATCGGCAATCCACTGGCCGCTATTGATCCTGTACCAGGTATAGCCGCCTGCTTCTTTCAGAGCATAGACGGAATAGGTTTTCCCTTCCGTCGCCTTGCCAAGTGACGTTTCAGAAACAGAAGGACCGGAGCGGATATTCAGATTCCCGACGGTGACTCTGAAGGTTCCGATCGCAGCCGCTTCAGAAGACCCTGTGGCATCAGAAGCCGCAGGAGCCGGAGATGCAGACGGCGTTGAAGCCGGTTCTGCAGATGCAGAGGGAGAAGGAGAAGGTTCCGGAGTCGCAGTCTGGACCGGAACCGCCGTCGGTTTTTCTGAAGGCGGCACAGAGACTGCAGGGCTGTCCTTCTTTCCAGAGCATCCCGCCAAGGTCAGGCTGAGCACCAGCATCATGCTTGCAATCATTATTTTCTTCATGAGGATTCCTCCCCTCTTCTGCTTCTGATTCTAGCAGAAAAGACAGACTGCTCTTCTTAATGCTTGCTTAAGATTTCAGCGGCTTTGCATAAGGATGATAGCCCATTGCCGCAAATGCCCAATCTTCATCGACTTCTCTGGTATGGCGCAGCTTCTCAGGCAGTTTCGGAATCGCATCGGAAAGGATGCCTTCATAGAGATCCTCCGGAAGCTGGACTGCCTGGCCGAAGCCATCATCGGTCTCGATTGAGAACTGGTCTTCTTTCTGTGCTGCCCGGAACGTATAGAACAGATTCCGGATCTTCAGATCCGGATACTGGCTTGCCAGCGTTCCTTTAAGGATCACCTTGCAGAGCTCCAGAACCCGGTCATCCCGTCCATGTTCGAAGATCAGAATCTTTTCTGCCAGCTGATTGGAGCTTACCACCGTGCGCAGCTCATAATGGTTCAGAATCTCTTCCTTTTCCTCAGGGTCATACTCGTCCAGGAATTCTGAAATGGGATCTTCACACTCCTCTGAAGGATCGATCAGCTGAATCAGGAAGCGGCGGGCATGATCGGCATAAGCCATCGGATAATAAATCGCATTCTCACCATGGCAGGATGGACAGATGGTCCGGAAGATCTCTGCATGCAGGACTTCTTTCTCCATCGTCTCGTCAGCGATGCGGATCGCTGGCATTTCGTGAATTTTCCCGCACTGGTGGCAGGCATACTGAATGACTTCTGTTTTCATCCGATTCTCCTTCAGGATCTATCCATTACCGGCTCTTCCGGAAGCGGGGCCTGGGGGTGGGTTTCCAGGAACCTGGCCGCCCATTTCCGATCGATGACCGGATCGGTTTCCGGGTTGTTCAGTAAAGACCGATACCGATCTTCCAGCAGAGAGATTGCATTCTGCTTCAGCGGGACAAAATCGGAAGCGATATGATGGCCGTCCACAACCATGAAGCCTTCGGCTTCCCGGCCGCAATCATCCCGGGCAAGGTTGTAGATCAGCCCGAGCACTTTCCTGTCCGGTTCCTCCTTCTTCAGGTCGCGCACCACTGCCAGCTTGGCGAGTTCAACGATGCGGTCATCCGCATCGTATTCTTTCTCCAGTACTTTTTCAGCAAGCTGCTCCGGTGCTTCGACCGCTCTCAGAAACTCATATTCCGGTGTCTGCTGATCCATGAGCGTGCGGAGATAGGAGACAAACTCCGCCATTGATTTTTCAGTGCTGCCAAGCAGGATCAGTTCCTTCTTCAGAGGATCGGTGTAGAGACAGTCATAGGTCATATACTGCACCCTGCCGCAATGCGGGCATTCTGTTTCAAACAGCTTCCCGGTGATGGCCTGTTCCTTCAGGTCCGGATCGCTCATCACATTCACCTGCGTGTACAGCGTGATTTCATGCGTCTCATGGCAGAAAGGACATGCCGAATTCTGCTTGTCTGTGCGGGTTTCAATCATGGTGTTCCCTCATATAGGCTTCAATCTCATCGATTTCCTTCGGAATGCCTGCCGAGAGAATCTCCACTCCGTTTTCAGTCACCAGCAGCGTATCCTCGATGCGGATGCCCATGCCTTCATCATCAAAATAGAGACCAGGCTCGAGCGTGAACATCATATTCGGAACAAGCAGCAGATCATAGTCGCCGGCATCATGAGTATCAAGGCCGATGGTATGGCCGCTGCCATGCATGTAATACTTTGCGATTTCTTCTTCACGGGAAATCTTGCCGATGCGGATCAGCTCTTCTGCCATCACATGGCGGGAAAGATTCTGCAGATCATCTTTGACTGCACCTGGCTTCGAAGCATCTTCGGCAGCCTTGAGGCCGAGCAGCACGGCATGATACAGCTGTTTCTGCCGCTCGGTGAATACTCCGTTCACCGGATAGGTCCGGCTGACATCTGCGCAGTAATAGTTCCAGCGGGCGCCGAGATCGAACAGAATCAGATCTCCGTCTTTCGTGACGGCATTGTTGTCCATGTAATGCATATGATTCGCATTGGCTCCGGCAGCAGCAATCGTCGTAAAAGCAGGTACCTTCACGCCATGGCTGCGCAGGACAAAGTCATAATACGCTTCGATCTCGTATTCCTTCATCCCGGGTTTCATATGGGCAAGCATGTTCTTCACGCCCAGCTCCGTGATTTCCACGGCCCGACGATGATCTTCGATTTCTTCCGGATACTTGATCGTCCTGAGGGAAGCGATGAACGGAAATGCATTATGCATGGAGAGATACGGATATTCCTGAATCAGCTTTCCGGCCATCATCTGGGCTGTATTCAGCGGTCTGGTCGCATCATAGCGGGAGACATCGACGAAAAGAGATTCCACATCTCCCCTGAACATCAGCCGGCTCAGCATCTCGTCGAATGATTCCCGCGGATACAGCCCGCTGATGCCGGTGTCTTTCTTCACTGCTTCGGCATCGAAATGACGGTTCATCCAGCGCTGTTCCATCGGCGTCGGAATGTGCACGAACAGCAGCTCACGGACCGTATGGTTCCGTTTCAGCATCACATAGACAGCATCCGGGCTGCTGATGCCGGTCAGGTAGAAGAAGTTCCGGCTGACTTCAAAGGGAAATACCTCGTCACGGCTGGATTCCATCTCGTCGCCGCTATGCGAGACAAACAGCGACTGATCAGGCAGCCATGCGGCAAGTTTCTGCCGGATTTCCCGGCGGGATTCGGTTTTCAGCATAAATAATGTTCTCCTATACAGAACAGTGTACCGCAATCCCGCTGTTTCTTCATTGCCAGGCGATCCGCATCCGGATTTCTTTCTCTGCTTCCCCGGCTCTCACAAAGCCGTATTCTGCATAGAACGGGCAGCGTTCCGGACTGCAGGTCAGATACACTCCTTCATACCGGCAGCGCCTGGCCTGCTCAATGACTTCCTTGATCAGCACTCCTTCTGCTCCAAGCTTCTGCCAGCTCGGGTCAACCATGATCTGCTGAATCCTGTGCCATTGTCCGTAGATCTTTCCGCCAGGGATCATCGGAACCCCTTCGGCACAGCCGATCAGTTTTCCTTCGATCCGCATCAGCAGAAACTGTTCCGGATGTTCAGACATCCTTGCCGGAAGCTGACCATGCCGATCCTGAATGCCGCATCTTCTTTCCAGGATGCGGATGTCCGCAAGGTCGCCTGGAACGGCAGTACGTATTTCCATCATATTCTGGTTCTCTCGGATTTCATTATCTCCGAAAAGCAGAAAAAGAAGGCTCAGGGGACTGGACACCCATGAGAATTGGTACGGAAAAAAGACGCAGATGGTGAAAGAGATGTTCACGGTTGTTCACGGAAAGTTCACATAACTGCCCCGGTATGTTCAGATTGATCGAGTAAGTTATCAGTGTTCAAGGAAAGGAGCTCTGAGGCAGGCGGACGACAAGCCGCGATCTGAAATGCATGAATCAAACACATTATCTTTTCCCCCCACAAACAAAAAAGATAATATTCAGAAGAAGCGTCCTGTGTAAAGTGGCCCCGTTGTCAAGGACAGTTTTCTGACAGTTCGGGTTTCTGAGGGTCACATGCATTGATCAAGACGGAAGACAGCTGAATCATAGCTGTCT
>OMXA01000073.1 GCA_900314905.1 uncultured Erysipelotrichaceae bacterium | reverse complement strand
ATGAGGCAACTTCCCCCATCTCTTTTTTAAGCCAATAACAAGTATGCGGGATGATCCTCGAACACACAAGTTAATGGAGGGCTTTTACATATTGTCTAATATGTTGATGGTGGAAAGAGGAAAAGATCATGAAAGTCGAAGTGAAGATCGACGGAAGCTACAGAGAACCGCATGCTGTGATCTATGCGGATCGTATGAGCCCGGAAGTCGATGAGGCAGTGAAGAAGCTGAGTGCTCCGATGGCAATGACACTGGCAGGCTTTTCGGGAAGCGAAGCAGTTTTCCTGGATCTGAAGGAGGTTGAACGCTTCTATGCAGAAGCAGGCAAGGTGATTGCCTGCACGGAAAATGGCAGATATACGGTACGGAAGCGGCTGTATGAACTGGAGGCAGTTCTTCCGCCTCAGGAGTTTGTGCGGATTTCGAATAATGAGATTCTTCGTCTGAAAGCAGCGGTCGGTTTTGATCTGAGTCTTGCCGGAACGATTCGGGTCAAGCTGAAGGATGGCGGTTCTACGTATGTATCGCGGCGCTGCGTGCGAAGAATCAAAGATATGCTCGGAATATAGAGAAGGAGAGGAAGAATATGAAAAGAAATGTGATTTCACGTTCTCTGATCGGCGCATTGATCGGGGTGGCGATCAGCTGCCTGATTACGGTTCTGATTTCGCTTATGGTAGGGGATGGAATCTATTATCCTGTGGTACCGATGCTTGAGACTTTGATGCAAAGTGAAATGTCTGCGGTCGCTGCGCAGACGCTGGCCTCATTGCTGTATGGGGCTGTCTGGGGCGGTGCTTCGCTGGTATGGGAGATGAACTGGAGTCTGACAAAGCAGACGCTGATTCATCTGATTCTCTGCTCGCTGGCTACCTTTCCGATCGGCTGGCTGATGTACTGGATTCCGCATGATACTGCTGGCGCCCTCAGGTATTTCGGAATCTTCTTCATTGCTTATCTGGTGATCTGGCTGAGTATCTATTTTTCAACCAGGAAGCGGATCCGGGAGATGAATGAACAGCTTCGGCAGAAGGCTGATCGCTGAGTGATTCAGACAAAGAGCGGGCAGACATGCATGCATTCAGTCATGGAGGAAAATATTCCGTCTCCGGTGAGATTGAGAGGGATCATGCCATTTTCTCCCATTCATGGTTCTGGCAGACGACTCAGTCAGGAAGCGGATTTCTGACTGAATAGCTTCCGGGCAGGGATCAGGATCAGAAGACTGATCAGAGCAGAGGCAGTAAATAATGCAGGCACTGGGAGACGAACCAGCTCTCCATAGGAATTGAGATAGGTTCCGGCATCCGAATAGTCGATGAGGAAGGTCCCGATATAAGGCCCGATCAGCATCGGCAGCAGCACATAAGCCAGCAGCCGGATGCCCTGGAACATGCCGACATGGTCAATCGGCGTGAAGTCTCTTACTGCACTCATGAATACGACTGATACGGCAGCGTATCCGGTCATCATGACGGTTCCGGCGATCACGAACAGAACAGGCTCTCTCATCAGAGAAGCCAGCAGGAGTCCTCCTGCATACAGAAAGATTGCAGTCCGGAAGATTTTATCCTTTCCCTTCTGATCAGTGATCTTGCCGATGAGAACGGACATGACCGATGCAAGGATGATGACGATCGCCATGACCATGGAATATGTGATGGTATCAAAGCCGAGCGTGTACTGCAGGTAGATCAGCAGGTATGGCATGAAGACCTGCACGGAGATATTGAATATGCACATTGCGGCAAGTGTGAGGTAGAACTTCGGATTTTTCCGGATCACGGATGGACGGAAGCCATAGCAGACGCTTTCCAGGAAGGAGAGGGGCTCTTCTGAAGAAATGGTCTTCGAATCTTTCACGAACTTCAGGCCGAGAAGACCGCAGAGCGTGACAATTCCTCCGACTGCCAGGAAGAATCCCGGCCATCCGATCGACTCAGTGAGAATTCCTGAGCCGCCTGCTACAACCAGCATTGCCAGCATCGGAAATACGTTCAGAACGCCTTCTACGGAAGCACGGTTGGTTTCATCGGTAGATTCCGTAACCCATGCATTGAAGCTTGCATCATTTGCAGCAGAACCGAAGAAGGACATAATGCAGTCGAGCAGGATCACGAAGAAGACGGTCCGGCTCAGCACTTCCGCTGCTGAAAGAGATGGCCATAATGCGGCTGTATGTTCTCTTGAGATTGCCGCAAAGGCAATAGTCATGAGCCCCCAGATCACATATCCCCAGCATAGAAACCGTTTGCGGTGTCCTGCCTTATCACTTAGAATCCCCATGATCAGAGTCGTGACGGTCGAAACAATTGCAGACCACGCGACCATGTCAGCAATGTCGTGCGTGCTTCCGCCGATCTCATTGAACAGAAAGACATTGAATTCCATGTTCTCCACAGACCACGCAATCTGGCCGATGAAGCCGAAAAGAATGATGGTTGCCCATGTGCTTCTGGATAATCTGGTTTTCATGAGTTCCTCCGGAAGATGCTTCTGTCTTCATTGTAATGCAATAGGAATGAAAAAGAACATGATTCAGAAGATCACCCCGAAGCATGTAAACGGGAAAAAGGACTGTCTCTAAAGTGGCCCCGTTGTCAAGGACAGTTTTCTGACAGTTCGGGTTTCTGAGGGTCACATGCATTGATCAAGACGGAAGACAGCTGAATCATAGCTGTC
>OMXA01000027.1 GCA_900314905.1 uncultured Erysipelotrichaceae bacterium | reverse complement strand
TGCCACAGACACTGCTTCATCCAACATGTTCCAGCGGCAGGAATCCGTCTCGAAATAAGAAGCCGCCGGATTCGGAGTATCCAGAGAATAGAAGCTGCGCCGCTGCCTGGCCTGTTCCAGAACCACTTCCGCTGCCATCAGGGCTGCGATCAGAACCACTCCCAGCACTTTCAGAATCGGATTCTCGATTGCCTTCTTCATCTTCCACTCTCCTCCATCTTGTACCCCTGGCCCCAGACGACTTTCAGATATCTCGGCTTTCCGGGATCGATCTCAAGTTTCTCCCGCAGATGGCGGATATGCACTGCCACCACGCCTTCTGCCCCGAGCGGTTCTTCTTTCCAGACATTCCGGTAGATTTCTTCCGAAGTGAATACTCTGCCCGGATTCTGCATCAATAAACGCAGAATGCTGAATTCCATCGGGGTCAGCGCGACCTCTTCGCCATCGACACTCACCCGCTTGCATGCATCATCGAGCGCAATCGGTCCGATCTCCAGCACATCGTTCTGCATCGCTGTTCCGCCCAGCCGCTGATATCTGCGCAAGGCGCTCTTCACCCGGGCAATTACCTCCGCCGGACTGAAGGGCTTGGTGATATAGTCATCTGCACCGACATCGAGGCCGAGCACCTTATCGGAATCCTCGCTCTTTGCGGTCAATAGAATGATTGGCACATTGGAAGTCTCGCGGATTCTGGCAACTGCGGAAAGGCCGTCCATCTCCGGCATCATGATGTCCATCAGCACGAGATCGACATGATGGTTTTTCATCTGCACAATTGCCTGTTTTCCGTCATAAGCTTCCAGCAGATCATAATCCTGGCCGGAAAGATAGATTCTGAGTGCCGAAACGATATCCTTTTCATCATCCACAATCAGAACTGTGCTCATACTGTTCTTCTCCCCTTGTTCTGATTTCATTGTAGAAAGAACACGATTAAGAAAAAAGCAGGCAGGTCTTTAAGAATTCATTAATCCCGGTTCAGAGTTTCCGAGCAGACCTCAGAATTCCGCAGAACGCAATTCTTGAAGGCAGCAGAGAAAGAGGCTGCAATACGTGCAAACCGGGAGGAAACGTTCAATGAAATTCAGACAGTACACAGCTTTACTGCTTTGTGCGGCCATGGTGGTCGGCGATCAGATGGGGGATGATTCTCCGTCCGATGCGAATAACGGCTGGGAGCTGACCTTTGGAAAATATGCTTCAGATATCATTGCGGCACTGAACTGAACCAGAAGCGAAGAAGCCTTCTGAACCAGGAGAATCCCCGGATTCAGAAAGCTTCTTTTTTCGTTAATAGATACCTTGTTTCGAACTCAGAGACCTTCATTGGCCTGTCGAAATAGAATCCCTGGAACATCCGGCAGCCCATCTCTTTCAGCATCTTCAGCTGTTCCACTGTCTCTACCCCTTCCGTGAGGGATCCCATGCCGAGCGCATCCGAAAGAGAGATGACGCATTTCAGAATTCTTCGTGCCCGTTCCGGAGATTTCGTTCCATCCAGAAATACCATGTCGATTTTCAGAATATCCACCGGCATATCCTTGAGCAGACTGAGCGAAGAATAGCCGCTTCCGAAATCATCCATCTCCAGCAGAAAGCCTGCCTGCCTCAGCCTCTCCAGCACTTCCATCCGCGATCCTGGTTCCTGCATGAATACCGTCTCCGTAATCTCCAGCCGCAATCGGTCCCTTGAGATGCCATATCGATCTGTCAGACTCTGAAATACTTCCGGAAGATCCAGAAAGCAGAAATCCTTCATAGAAAGATTCACGGACAGGTAAAGATCTTCCCTCCCCCGTTCTTTCCATCGTTTCAGGATCACGCAGGCTTCCTCCCACATATTCCGGTCCACCTGGGCAATCGCGCCGCTGCGCTCCAGAATCGGAATGAACTGCCCCGGAGAAAGAAACCCCATTTCCGGACTGATCCAGCGGGCAAGAGCTTCTGCGCCGATAACTTTTCCTTCTGCATCAACCTGCGGCTGCAGATACGGCTGAATCTCATGACGCTTCAGGGCATCTGGCAAAGCCCTTAACAGCTTCTGCTCAAACAGGATGCCGGACCGGATCTTTTCATCATACCAGGCGATCCTGGTTTCATATTCATTGCGGATGGAGGCAATGGCAAGCCTTGCCCGGTCAATCATGACCGGCACCGGAACAGACGGATCAGTGATCTCATAAAGACCGACATGCAGAAACAGCGGCGGATCGCTTTCCCTGCTTCCGACCCGGAATGATCTCAGAAGCTCATCGATCCTGCCGACATCCAGCTGTTCCATCGGAAGAAGACAGGCAAAATGATCTGCCTCAAGTCGTGCATAGCATACTTTGGCAGGTGCTTCTTTCCGCAGCATCTCTGCGATCCTGATGAGCACCCGATCCCCGGTATCTCTTCCGCACGTATCATTCACCAGCTTGAAGCTGCGGATATCAGATACTGCAAGAACAAACGGACTTTCTTCATTCAGGATGAGCCGACGCCTTACTTCCTCGATGAATCGCTCTCTGTGGAACAGCCCGGTCAGTTCATCATACGATCCGGCTGTTCTGAATTCGTTCTTCCTCACGGATTCTCCTCCCATCTGGCCGCCATAGACGCTCTGGCATACAGAAGCATTGCGAAGGTTCCGGCTGAACCGGTTCATGATGAATCGCAAGCGAAAGATACGGCATTGCCATCCGGAGATCCGCCTCCAGATGATGCAGCGCTTCTTCCTGCTCCATGATCGGCAGATACGGATTTCCAAGTGCGATCAGAAATACTTCTGATACCCCTTCCTTCACTTCATCCGATCTCCGGATCAATCTTCCGTTTTCAGCAAGAATCCCGGAATAATCCTTCAGGATCATCTTTTCATTTCGCCTGGTCAGCACCAGCGGAGGTTCGATCTTCTTCTCATTCAGTGCTAAGAACGGAACTCCCGTTTCCAGAAGATTCATAGTCAGGATCCCATCAAAGGTATTCCTTGGTCTCTGTCCCTTCTTCAGGGCATTCCTTGACTGTTCCAGGGCTGAAACCGGTTCATTTCCGCAGAGCTTCTGAAGGTTCCGCTCTCCATACAGTCTTTCTGAAGTCTCCGGAAAGGAGGGAATCCCTTCTGCTGCATGGCGGAATATCACCTCTTCCATTACCTGAAGTTCCATCGGAAGCTCGGCAGAAGCGAATACGTGTTCTGCCTCTGCAGTCAGCACTTCCTCAATGCCAAGGCTTCTCAGCCCTGCTTCTGCAACTAATCTCATCCTGTTTCCGACTATAGCGGAAAAACGGAAAAAGAAACGGAACTGATCCGTTTCATAGATTGTATGTTTCAGGAGAGAAAGACGAAAAAAGCAGAACCCCTTCAGTGTTCTGAGTTCTGCATGAACTGCTGAGCGCTCAGGATTCTCTGATCTGCTTCTGCTCCAGAAACGCTTCAAATACTGGTCTGTTCTGCACTGCTCCGTCGATCCGTACCTGATTTCCTGAGGAAGTCATGTTCAGAGCAACTTCCTCGTTCAGCAGGATCTCATGAAGGTAGCTGATCTTCAGAGAGGAGATGAACTGATCCCGATGTTCTGCCTCAGAAAAGAGATCCTCGATCCAGCGGTAATACGAAAGATTGCTGACATGGCCATTGAGATCAAGCTCAGAAAAAGAAGTCCGATGCAGGATCGTCTCTGTTTCTCCGATCACCTGCGGAACCTTCATCAGCCATGGCAGATCCTCCGGCTGATCTTCTCCCGGAATTCTGATGCCATGCTCCTCCGGCACAATCGTCTTTCTGGTTTTCTGATCCATGAGCACCCAGATTGCACAGCTTCTGAAGAGAACATTTCCCTGTTCATCGCGGATCTCGCAATGTCTCGGAAACAGCATATGCCTGCTCTTTCCGGCATGGGTGCTGAGTGTGACGGTCTCGTCATAGGATATCGGCCGTTCCATGCGTGCAGATATTCTGGCTACGATCCAGAGCAGCCCCGAATCAAGGGTTTCTTTCCGGGTGATCCCCGATTCTTCGACATCTCTGATCGAAATCTCCTGAACATGCAGGAAGAGATCATGCATGGACAGATGCTGAAACCGGTCGCAGGATGCGGCAGATACCCTGAAGGTTTCCGAACTGCTCATGCCTGGGCTTTCTCAGCCAGCATTTCCCGGATCTTTGCGATGACTTCGCGGCAGCTGGAAAGATGATCCCATTCTCCATCCGGAATCTCAATCCCGAATGCAGCTTCGATTCTGCAGATCAGCAGGATGAAGCTCATTGAATCAATGCCCAGATCTCTTGTGATCTTCGTGTCCAGCGTGATTTCGCGATGCTTCAGTTCCGGCAGATTCTCCTGGATGATCTGCCTCAGCTTGTCAAGAATTTCCTCGTCTGTCATATGATTACCCCCTCTTCATGCAATTTCCATCTCTGCAGCTTGCCGGTTGCGGTCCGCGGCAGAGGTTTCTGATGACGCACCAGCAGGCTCAGCTTTCTTCCCGCAGGCTGCTGTTCATTGAATGTGTCTGCGGCTGCTCTTACTTCTTCATCTCCAAGTGCGGTATGCACATGCAGGATCAGCTTTCCATCCTGAAGCGCAATGGCCGCTTCGCCCTGCATCAGCTTCGCCAATTCCGCTTCCCATTCCGGGCAGAACACTTTCGTGCCATTTGCAAGCACGAGCACCTCATTCTTTCTTCCGGAAAGGTGAAGGCAGTGAGCTTCATCCAGATATCCGAGATCGCCGGTATCCAGTTCCCCGTCTTTCAGAACCGCCGCAGTTTCTTCCGGCTGCTCATAGTAGCCATCCATCATGCATGGCGTAGACACATAGACCGTATGATCTGTTCCGATTCTGACCCTGGTATCCGGACAGAGGTCCATCGCAAAGGGATCCTCTTTCCCTGCCGAGATGGCAAGACCAGATGCAGTTTCCGTCAGTCCGTATCCGAAGCTTACCAATATCCCACTCTGGCTGACTTTCTTCAGCACAGATGGTTCTGCCGGTCCCGCCCCGACCAGAATCGTCTTCAGCTCCGGATTCAGGGCTCCATGGGCTTCCAGAAAGCCGAGCAATGTCGGCACTGCCGGCAGAATCGTCACCTGATAAAAAGATGCATCATCGATCAGATGCCGGTATCCCCTGCCAAGTCCCACGCAAGCCCCGTAGGCAAGCGGCCATAGCAGCGTGCACACAAAGCCGAACACATGCGAAAGCGGCAGCAGAGAACCGACCGTATCTCCATGTCCGCAGGCAAGCATGCACTGTCCGTTCCAGGCACTGGAACAAAGTGCCTTCTGGCTCAGCACGACTGCTTTCTCAGAAGCACTTGTTCCGCTGGAAAAGAACAGCAGCTTCCCGGCTTCCCCAGGCACCGGTTCTGCTTCCGTGCGGATCTTTCCCGGAAGAATATATTCCGCATGCACAATGTCCAGCGCCCGCTTCTTCCGTTCTTCGGATAGATGGGAATCAAGCAGAGCCGTGCGCTTGCCGGCAAGAACCGACGCAAAGAGACTGATGATTCCGGAAACAGTTTCCGGCTGATCGATCGCGATGCAGGAAGCCGATTCTCTCTTCAGCCGCTCCTCTTCCGCATCAATGGCCTGGATCAGCTCTTCATAGGAATAGAGTTCAGTTCCGGATTTCAGCGCGGGAAGTGTTCCGTAAGCCTTGCGGCTATGGTCCAGCAGGTCCCTGAAATCTGATGCCCGGAAGCATTCATTGCTTCTCATACTTGTGAATTCTATAATTATCGGCAGGAACTGTAAAGGGCAGGAGGTTATTTATGGCATACAATCCCGGACAGCGCATCTGCATTCTCGGCGGCGGACCGAGCGGTCTCTCGATGGCAATGTTTCTGCAGAAGGAGGGCTATGAACATGTCACGCTTCTCGAGAAGAGCGATCGGGTCGGCGGGAAGTGCTGCTCCTTAAAGCATCATGGAAAGCACTATGAGATGGGTGCGATCATGGGAGTCCCCTCCTATCATGCGGTGAAGGAATGCATGGCATTTGCAGGCATCGCGGCAGACGGTCCGAAGATGGAACGCGATTTCCGCAGAATGGACGGGACGATCTATGAGCCGTTCCACCCGGAAGACGAAACGGAGCTTGCCGATCTGAGAAAACAGCTGAGAAAACTCGGATCTCTGCTGATGAAACAGTACAGGGGCTATAACACCTGCAGCCACCGCGGCATTCTTTCAGGAACCTATGAAGGATTTCTCCCGGAAAATCCAGAGACCTGGATTTCCGGAAAGAATGAAGCGCTGTGCGATCTTTCGCTGTCTTTTTCTGACTGGTGCACGAAACATGAGGTACCCCTGATCCAGAAGGTATGGGCAGAGCCGTTCACCGGCTTCGGCTATGGCTACTTTGACGAGATTCCGGCTGCTTATGTGCTGAAGTATCTGGATTTCGATACGATGATGAGCTTCATGCGCAATGATCTTCTGACCTGGAAAGACGGGACGCAGAGTATCTGGATGGGCGTGAACCGGAGGCTGAAGCATCCTGCCATCTGCAATGCAGAGGTCACGGAAATTGTCCGTCAGGATGGAATCGTACGGGTTTCCTGGAATGGAAAGACAGAGCCATTCGATGCGCTGATTGTCACTAGTCCGCTGGATCAGTTCTGCAGGTATGCCGATGTCAGTTCAGAAGAACAGGCACTGTTCTCAAGAATCCGTACGGAAGCGTACGATACGATGGCCATTCTGATTGATCCGCCTGCAGATCGCTCCAGCTGCTTCCTGGAAAACCTGAATCCCGCCCGTCTGGGCCGCCTGATGGTTGCCTACAGCCGATGGTCAAAGGATCCCGAGCAGCCGATCGTGACCTATTCGCTGCGCAGCCACAAGGACGATCCTCTGATGCCGTATGAAGATTCTTCAGCGCTGGTGAAGGAGGACCTCAGACGATGCGGCTTCCGCATCCGGCAGGTGCTGAATCAGTCCAGCTGGTACTACTTTCCTCATCTTTCTCCCGAAGACTATGCCGATGGCTGGTATGAAAGAACGGAACGCCTGCAGGGAGAAAGGAATACGTGGTATGCAGGCGAAGTCATGAGTTTCGGAAACATGGAGGAAACGGCTGAATATTCGAAGGAACTGACTGCCCGCTTCTTCGCTCGGAAACCATTGTGAATTTTTTCGTTTCCAATCCGGACAAGCTGTGATATGATGATTCAGGTTGTGAAGGAAAATCACAAAATAATAAGAAAGGGGTCAGTTATGGACAGGAACACAAGAATCGCGATTCTGGGAGGAGGACCTGCGGGCCTTTCTGCGGCAATGTATCTCGAGAAGAAAGGCTACGAGAACTACACGATATTCGAGAAGAACAATCGCGTAGGCGGCAAATGCTATTCGCCGAAGTACAAAGACGGACGTGCGTATGAGATGGGCGCAATCATGGGCTGCCCGACTTATTTTGCGGTGCAGGAGGTCATGGATTTCACGGGATACGGAGTTGACGGACCGGCTCTGGTACGTCAGTACAAGAATAAGGATGGCAAGGTCATCGATCCGTTCTCCACGAAGAATGTGCTGAATCTGCCGCGTCTTCTGAAAATGAAGAATCACGTCAAGAAGCTCTGCAAGCTGCTGCAGACGAAGTACGTCGGCTATGATATCAACGGACACCGCGGCATCAGCCTTGGCCGCTATGATGGCTATGCAGCAACCAAGGAGCATCCGAAGGTCAGCGGCGAGAATCCGAATCTCAAGGATCTGATGCTGCCGTTTGATGAGTTCTGCCGCATCAATGGCGTTGAGGGAGTCAAGGATCTCTGGATCGGTCCGTATACTTCATTCGGCTATGGCTACTTCGATGAGATTCCTGCTGCCTATGTGCTGAAGTATCTCGATTTCGATACGATGATGGACTTCATGTATCTGAGACTCTGGACTTGGAAAGACGGAACGCAGTCGATCTGGGAACATCTGAATGACAAGCTGAAGCACCCTGCCCTTCTGAATCAGGAAGTCACGAAAGTGGAACGCCATGATGGCAAGGTCTACGTCACAGCCGGAGAAGAGAAGCCTCAGGAGTTCGACAAGCTGATCGTCACGACCCCGCTGCCGTTCTTTGCAGAATATGCCGATGCAAGCGCATCGGAAAAGGAGCTCTTCAGCAAGATCGATTACGAGCGCTATGATTCGATGGCAGTGGAAATGAAGCCGGAGAATATCCCGGATACTTCGTACTATATCTTCGAGAACATGCAGCCGGACCGGCTCGGCCATCTGATGGTCTACTACAAGAGATGGAAGACGGATGACAAGAATCAGCCGATCACGACATATACGCTGCGCAATCATAAGGGCCGGAAAGTACTGGATTATGAGGCCACGAAGAATCAGGTTCTCGAAGACCTGAAGACGATGAACAATCCTTCCGAGAAGGTCATCCTCGAATGCGAGAACTACTACTTCCCGCACATCTTCACTGAGGATTATCAGGCTGGCTGGTACGAGAAGGTTGAAGGCATGCAGGGCGAGAACAATACCTACTATGCCGGCGAGATCATGAGCTTCGGCGATATGGAAGAAGTTGCCGAATACTCCAGAGATCTCGTGGAACGCTTCTTTGCAGACTGAGCATTTCCATTCAGGCACCGGTGATAACCGGTGCTTTTCTTATGGAGCAGGCAGAAAAAAAGGCACAGGTTTTCTGTGCCTTGAAGGAATCCTCAGTCTGCCGAAGTCAGATCTGCACCGAAGTAGGTTTCGGAGGCTTTGGAAAGATCCCCATCTTCTCTCATATGAGCAATTGCCTCATTGATTGCAGCAAGCAGGGTTGCATTGTCATCCCCCTTGACAAGCGGAATCGCATATTCCGTTGCATCATCGCTTCTTGCGACGATCTTCAGACTCGTGTCTCCGGTCGTCTTCAGATAGTCCTGGACGGAAGTCTCAGCATTGATGGTCGCATCTACCTGGCCATTGGCAACCATGGACATGCATGCAGCAAGCGATTCGACGCCGCTGACCTCTGCACCATAGGATTCGCCGATTTCCATATAGGTGGAACCGATGGAGTTGGCAGTGGTTCTGCCCTTGAGATCATCGAAGCTCTTGATGTCCTCGTTATCTGCCCGAACAACCAGAACGGTATGATCATATGCATACGGGTCGCTGAAATCATACGTCTCCTTGCGCTCGTCGGTCACATCGACTCCATTTGCGACGATGTCATAGACACCGGAGGATAACCCCGTGAAAAGACCGGACCACTTCTCTTCGGTATAGGAAGGCTTCACGCCAAGGTAATCGGCAATGCCGGCAGCGACATCGACATCGAAGCCGACGAGCTGATCGGAATCGTCATGATAGCTGAATGGCTGCCAGTCCCCTTCCAGACCGATGACCAGCTTTCCGCTTTCCTTGATGCGGGCAAGATGATCCTTCTCAGAAGAAGACGCAGATGAAGCTGATCCTGCAGGCGATGCTGCGGCTGCAGATGATCCGCATCCGGCCAGCAGAAGAGCTGCTGCCGAGATGATGCTAAGCTGTTTTTTCATGTTTTTTTCCTCCTAATCCATCACGGTTCGTTTCCGCACGGATAAACTCCTTTGTACGTTCCTGCTGCGGATTCTGAAAGAACTCTGCAGCGGTATTCTGTTCCACAATATTGCCGCCATCCATGAAAATGACGCGGTTTGCTACATGGCGGGCAAAGCCGATTTCATGCGTGACGACTATCATCGTCATGCCCTCTTCGGCGAGCTGCCGCATGACATTGAGCACTTCTCCGATCAGTTCCGGATCAAGGGCGCTGGTCGGTTCATCGAAGAAGATGATCTCCGGATCCGTGGCAAGGGCTCTGGCAATTGCGACCCGCTGCTGCTGGCCTCCGGATAGCTGAGAGGGATAATGATCTGCACGGCTGTCCATTCCGACTTTCTTCAGCAGATTCATGCCGATCTCCTCGGCTTTCTCTTTCGGCATCTTCCTGGCGACGATGAGACCTTCGGTCACGTTCTGCAAGGCAGTCCGGTTGGCAAACAGGTTGTAGTTCTGAAACACAAAACCCGTATGCATGCGGATCTTTGCAACGTCTTTATGCGGCATATGCGCAAGATCATAAGACTGATCATGGAAGATCATCGTGCCGCTGTCTGGAGTTTCCAGGAAATTCATGCAGCGGAGCAGCGTCGTCTTTCCGGATCCGGAAGGACCGAGAATCGCAACGACATCGCCCCGTTCTACCTTGACGGAAATTCCATGCAGGATCTCGCTGCCGGCAAACGTCTTGCGAATGTCCTTTACTTCCATCACGCTCATTTCCGGACTCCTCCATAGCTGGCAAGCTTCTTTTCACCCCATGCCTGAATGCGGCTGAGCACGGTTGAGAACATCAGATAGATCAAGGCAAGCTCAAGATAGATCGCCATGAACTGATAAGTCCTGCCGGCAATGCGCTGAGCAGCGAAGAACATTTCTGCCACGGTGATATTGCTGGCCAGCGAGGTATCCTTGACCATGCCGATCAGGGAATTGAACAGCGGCGGGAAGGCCGTCCGGAAAGCCTGCGGCAGCACGATGTGCCACATGACCTGAACGAAGGAAAGCCCGGAACAGTATCCTGCTTCCAGCTGTCCTCTAGGAACAGACTCAATCGCTGCCCGCATCGTTTCAGCGCAATATGCACCTTCATTGATCGCAAATACGAAGACTGCTGCCGGGAATGCCTGGACGCGCACTCCGACGGATGGCAGGCCGAAGAATACGACATAAAGCTGAACCAGCAGCGGCGTGCCGCGGATGATCCAGATATAGACTCTGGCAAGATCTTTCAGGATCGGTATTTTTGCATACTGAATCAGGGCAGTAATGACCGCGATGACAAGGGCTCCGCCAAATGCCAGAAGGGTCAGCGGAATCGTCATGGTCAGACCCGGAATCAGGATCTTCATGAAGGAATCTGCAAGGATATTCCAGATGTTCTGTGTCATGTCTCCTCCTTTTCAGATGGCAATGTTACTGCAGTTTCCGGAATCTGTCCCGCAGAATGCCCGGAAAAAACATGAAAGCGGTGAGAATGAATCCCGCCGCTCCATGAGAAACCGGGTCAGGCGTTCAGCTCTCTTCCTGTCAGCAGGAAATAAGCCTCACGGTATTTGCCAATCGTCTTTTCAATCACTTCTTCCGGAAGCGATCCGTCATTGTCCGGATTTGCCTTCAGCCAGTCCCGGACAAACTGCTTGTCAAAGGATGGCTGGCTGCGGCCTGGCTCATAGCCTTCTTCCGGCCAGAAGCGGGAGCTGTCCGGAGTCAGCATCTCATCACCAAGCACGACCCTGCCTGCTTCATCCAGGCCGAATTCAAACTTCGTATCGGCGATCAGGATGCCGCGGCTTTTAGCATACGCTGCGCACTTCTGATAAAGAGCGATCGTCAGATCACGGATCTGTTCCGCATAGTCTCTGCCATGGCCGGGAAAACGCTTCTCCAGCACCGTGACGGACTGTTCGAAGCTGATATTCTCGTCATGATCGCCAAGCTCTGCTTTCGTGCTCGGCGTGTAAATGGGCTCCGGAAGCTGAGCGCACTCCTTAAGCCCTTCAGGAAGACGGATCCCGCAGACAGTTCTGTTCTTCTGATAGGAATTCCAGCCGCTGCCGGTAAGATAGCCGCGGACGATGCACTCAATCGGAATCATCTCAAGCTTCCTGCACAGCATGGATCTGCCCCGGAAGGAATCATTCCGGAAATACTCCGGCATATCTTCCACATCGGTGCTGATCATATGGTTCGGCGCGGTATCCTTCGTGAAGTCAAACCAGAACTTCGACATCTGAGTAAGCACCTTTCCCTTATCAGGAATCGGGTTCTTCAGAATGACGTCAAATGCGGAGATGCGATCGGTCGCAACCATGACCAGCTGATCGCCGGTATCATAGATTTCGCGGACTTTTCCTTCCCGGATCGGTGAGAATTCCTTCATCTGTTTTCAGCCTCCGTCTTCTAATAGACAGGGAACATTGTAGCAGAAACTGATCTTCTGAACAGACTATCTTCCTGTTTCTTATGCAGCTAATTCACTTTTGACGGAATCAGGATGGCGGAGGGATGCGGCAGGAGGAAGAACTCCGGTTTTCTGCAGCACTTCCCTGACCTCCTTTACCGGAGTGATTTCCAGCTTGTCCTTCACTTCCTGCGGAACTTCTTTCAGGTCCTCGACATTCTCTTCCGGAATGAATACATGCTTGACTCCGGACCGCTGGGCCGCCATCAGCTTCTCCGGCAGACCGCCGATCGGCATCACATGACCTCTCAGCGATACTTCGCCCGTCATCGCAATTGCCGCCGGCACCGAGCGATTCATCACCAGCGAAGCAATCGCGGTGGTCAGGGTGATCCCTGCTGAAGGTCCGTCCTTCTTGACTGCTCCTTCCGGAACATGAATATGCAGGTCATTTTTCTCGAACAGTTCGGCCTTGTCCGGGAACATCGACTTCACGAGGGAGATTGCAATCTGCACGGATTCCTTCATGACATCGCCAAGCTGGCCAGTCACGATAACTTTGCCGCTTCCTTTCGTGAATAGCGTTTCAATATAGAGAATTTCTCCTCCGGCTGCAGTCCAGGCAAGACCTGTCACAATGCCAGGCTTCTTCTCCTCCAGCACGGTCTCGTGATGGATCGGCTTCTGGTCCAGGAAATCGCTGAGATTCCGCTTGGTAACCCGGAGTGTCTCTTCCGGATTCTCTGCCACCTTCACGGCGCTGACTCTGGCGATCGTATCCAGCCGCTTCTTGAGACCGCGGACGCCGGCTTCCATCGTATAGTCGCTGATGATGGTCTTCATCGCTTCGTCTGTGATCGAAAGCCGATTCTTCGTCAGTCCCGACAGCTCCAGGGATTTGGGAAGCAGATGTCTTCTTGCAATCTCGAACTTCTCATTCGGGGTATATCCGCTGAACGGGATGACCTCCATCCGGTTCAGCAGAGGCTCCGGAATCGTATCCGTTGAATTTGCCGTGCAGATGAACATCACGTTGCTGAGATCATACGGCACATTCATGTAATGATCCGTGAAGTTCTTATTCTGCTCCGGGTCCAGCACTTCCAGCAGAGCGGAAGCAGGATCGCCATTATAGGAAGCTCCGAGCTTGTCCACCTCATCCAGCACCATGACCGGATTGGAAGCACCCGCTTTCGAAATCCCGTCCATGATTCTGCCAGGCATTGCGCCGATATAGGTTCTGCGATGACCGCGGATATCTGCCTCATCCCTGACGCCGCCCAGGGCAACTCTCACATACGGACGATCCAGGGCTTTGGCAATGGAGCTGGCAATACTCGTCTTGCCGGTACCAGGGGCACCGACAAACAGCAGAATCGAGCCGGACTGAGTATGCTTCAGGTTCATGACCGCAATCTGCTGGATGATCCGTTTCTTGACCTTATCCAGTCCGTAGTGCTGATCATCCAGGATTTTCTCTGCCTTCTTCAGATTGATGCTCTCTGCTTCCGGAGCCTTCCAGGACAGAGAAGTCACGAAGTCCAGGTAATCATACAGGGTTCCGTATTCCGGACTGTTCTTGCCCTCCTGCTTCATGCGATTCAGCATCTTCTCGGCTTCGCGGCGGGCTTCCTCATTCATATCGCTCTCGCGGATCTTCTTCTCGAAACGCTGAGCATCGCTGACATTCTCCGGGTGCATCTCATCGAGCTCATTCTGCAGATAATCAATCTGCTTGCGGATCGCCGCTTCCCGATAGGACTTCTGGTAGTCCTCTTCCGTTGCGGTATTGGCCTCGGCAGAGACATTTGCCATTTCGAGGTACTCATACAGCATGGATTCCATCTTGTCCATGCGCTCTTTCCGGCTGTCCATCTGCAGCAGCTGGAAGCGCTGCTCTCCGGTCAGCTTCATCCAGTAGCTCATGGTTGCCAGCACTTCGCTGACATGGTGCCAGACATCGATGAACGGTTCCGCAAGCCTGCCCCACTGGAATTTCGACATATACTGGCGGACGAGATTCTTGATGCCTTCCAGGTGCTTCTGTTCCTCAGCTTCCTCAAGGTCATCGATATCTGCCATTCTTGTCGCATTGACACTCAGCGTATGATCGGCATGAATCTCAACCGCTTCAATCGATACCCGCTGGCCGCTCTGGATGGTCAGATATCCGCCCGGATTGACTTCGCGGATCTCACCGGTCACACCGATCGGATAGAAGCTGTCTTCTTTCCATGGCATCTGTTCGCCATCCCTGACCAGCAGGAAGATGACCCGATCATTGACGGCAGGATCTGCGCCGGTCATCTGTTTATAGTAATCCGCAGGCAGAAACATCAGCGAATCCGGAAGCACTGCCGAATTGATTACAGGTAATACTGTCATAGTCATATCCTCCTTGTTCAAGCACTCTATCGTTCTGAGTGCTAAATCGAAGGTAAAAAAATAAGCAGAACTGCCTTCGACCCATCGCTTGACATCTGTCAAGTTTGTATCCGTATTATGATTCCGACATTGACAGTTGTCAAGCATAATAGTATAAGAAATCTGAAACAGGGAGGAAAGACATGTACTGCGGATCTAATACGACTGCTCTGGAAAACCAGAAACTGATCGGAGATGCATTCCTGAAACTGCTGAAACACACTCCGTTTGAAGAAATCTCGATCTCCTCCATCTGCAATGAAGCAGGGGTCAGCCGGCAGACGTTCTATTCTCTCTTCCAGACCAAGGAAAATGTCATCCGCTATGAACTGGAGCGGAAGTGCTGCTATGACTGCGACCAGCCGGATCATTCCGGAAATGCGCTGATCTCGCTGTCAGAGCATTACAGCACCTATATTCTCGACAATCGGGAACTGCTGCAGCTGCTCTATCAGAATCATCTGCTCGGCGTTCTGGAAGAGATGCAGTACCAGGATTTCATGAACTGTCCTGATTTCATGGAACAGCTCAGGCCAAGTGAACGCAGCTATTTTGCCTGCTTCGTTGCCGGGGGTCTTTCTTCCATCACCTCCTGCTACCTGAGCAGCGGAGCAAGCGCAAGCAGAGAATTCCTGGCCGAGATGATCCGTTCTCTGTTCAGCGGGAATTATCTGAATTCCTGAAACAGAAAAGAAGAGATCAGCTCTCTTCTCTTCCGTGAATCACAAAGTCAAGCAGCGCCTCTGCTGCTTTTTCTATGCCATGATCTCCTTGATCCGGAAGACCTGGACACGTATCGATCTCACCGATCGGAATATTCTGCTGCTTCATTGCCGCAAACATGCGATCGATGATCGGCTGGCACTCTTTCTGTCTCTGCATCGGCCCGGACCGATTGGCGAAGTAAGTGGCAGAGATGCCTTTTCCCTGAGTTGTGCCAAGGGCAGACCGCCTGCCTTCGACAAACGGCTTCTCGCATTCCTCAGCACTTCCATCCAGCCATTGCAGCCCTCGCTGATCGGCATCATGATTGGCATATTCTATCTGATGCCGCTGCTTCCAATATAAACGGAAAAATGACGATTCAGCTTTGCGTTTCTGCCTCCATGATTCCGTAAGGGTCTTCCTCTCCTGGCTTCCAGTCCAGGAAATCCTGCTGGCTCCGGAATACCTTTCTGGCAGTATTCTCCAGCAATGCAAAGAGATCTGCATACCGTGATATTCTGGATTCTTCATGCGTCTGGTTCCATTCCAGGATCCGGTCATATGCTTCTTCGGGAGCACCATGGAAGATCTCATCATAAGCACTGTCGCCCTGAACGGTCCAGATCGTTGATCCGTCCTTCAGATCCTCCACGGCGGCAAACAGGGTCATCCCATCTTCCCTGAACTCTGCTTCCGCCGCATGCCTGACCCCCTCTTCGTTTCTCCGCACACCGATGCGTACATGCATGACCTCGATTTCCGAAACGGATTCTTCCGGAATCAGAAGGTCCATCTGCTTTCTGCCTGCTTCAAGAAACAGTTCATGGGCAAGCTTCCGGAAGGCAAAGCAGCGCATCTCCGCATATGCCTCTGGAGAGATTTCTGACTGCTCGGCTTCCGGCATCTCTTCATTGCAGTATAGGCGATAGGAATCCCCGAGTTCAAAGCCCAGGAATCTAGTGACATGCGAGAGTTCATACCGCATGGTTCCATGATCATCGATGACCTGCAGATACAGGCGCTGATCGCCCTCGATGCGATACTGCTCGGCATAGCCGCACAGGCTGCCGTCCTTCTGATAGCGAAAGCCGTATCTCGTTCCGAAGCCTCTGGTATCATAGACCGCATTCAGTGCTTCCGATGCCTTCTCATCCATCCGCTGGTCCATCAGCAGGAATGCTTCCGCAAATGGGGAATCCAGCGTTTCCATCAGCGCGTGCCAGCATTGTTCCGGAGTCCGGCCTGGTTCTGCTCCTTCATAGACGGAACTAGCTGAAAAGACCGGGATGGCATTCGGAATCACCATCTCCTTCAGAAACCACGTCTTCCCATCAGCTTCGACCTCTGCTTCTGCCTTGTACAGGAAATTCAGCATTGCTCCTTCTGCGGGAATGGCGAGAACACTGCTGGTCTTCAGCAGAAGATCCGAAGGCTCTCCAAGCTTCTTTCTCCACGCCTCCAGCTGATCGCTGCTCCATTCTTCTTCCAGTGCTGTCCGGATCAGAGCCTCTTCATCCTGCTCCATGTTCAGCAGCTCCAGCCCGTTTTCCTTCAGAACCTGGTCCGTGCGCACTGCAGACCAGTGCTCAGATACTGCCTGTTCCAGAATGGAATTCCGCTCTCTGCAGACAGGGATAGGCGTCTGAAGCTCGTTGCGGATCCTTTCAGCCTTAAGGGCATTGCCGTATTTCATCGTATGTGCAATTTCTCGGAAATATTCGTTCATATCAGCTCCTCTATCAAGAAAGCCGCAGGGTTTCTGCGGCTTTCGCTATCGGTTCGGATTGGAAATTCAGTTTTCTTCGCTGTCGCTGGTTTCGTCAGCAGGTTCGATCTTCTTCTTCAGTTCCTCGACATCCTGCTTCAGGTTTTCCATCAGAGCTTTCTTTGCTTCAATCTGGCGTTCCAGACTGTGAATGCGATCATAATCTTCCGTCTCGAAGGACTTTACCTGCAGGCTGTTGATCTCGCTGCGGGTTTCTTCGATCTTGGCTTCCTTGCGGGCAAGGGCATCCTGGAAACGCTTCTGGCTGTCAGAATGCTTGCCATCCCAGAACGCTTCCTTAGCGGTCTTGAATTCGTTCCAGAGCTTGTCTCCCTCATCCTTGCCGCAGTAGCCGGCAGCTTTCCATTCCTTGTCCAGCTGCTTCATGCGCTCGGTGATCTCTTTGGAGAAATCTCCCTTGGAAGTCAGTTCCTTCGCTTCCGCAATCAGGCTCTTCTTGGCAGCGACACTTGCCTTGCGGGCAGCTTCCCGCTCATCAAAGAACTTGCGGCGGGCATCATAGAACACCTGACGGGCATCATTGAAGCCCTTCCAGAGCTCCTCATCCGTATCATGGCCAGCAGATCCGGCAGCCTTCCAGCTGTCCATCAGCTGATTCATCTGATCGGCAGCAGCCTTATAGCTCGTGACATTGGAAGCTACTTTCTTAGCCTCCTCAATCAGAGCTTCCTTCTTCTGCTTTGCTTCGGCTCTGACTGTATCAAGATTGTCAAAGTATGCTCTGCGGCGATCATTGAATTCTCTGCGAGCAGAGCTGAATGCCTTCCAGAGCTCATCATCCTCTGCACCTGCAGAACCGATCTGCTCCCACGAATCCTGCAGATCGCGGAATGCCTGCTGCGTGTCTTTCCACTTGCTGGATTCCTTGAGCTCTGCAGCCTTTTCAACCAGCTTCTGCTTTTCCGCTGCATTTGCCTTGGCAGCTTCGGCTCTGACTCCGAACTGCTCGCAGGCTCTTGCAAAGCGCTCATTGCTTTCCTTTTCCTTCGGAGTGCCGAAGTCATGCATAGCTTCATACTTTGCCTTCAGATCAGCCAGCTTTGCCTCTGCATCTGCATCATTGCTGCTAACAGCTGCTTCCGCTTCACGGCACAGTTCCTGCTTTGCATCAATTCCATTCTCCAGCTGATCGAGCGCATCTTCCTTGAACTCTGTTCCGTATTCCAGAGCTCCGCCCTCGCATGCCGGATGTTTCCAGGAGAACATCGTGAAGGTACCATCGCATTCGATGCCGTACCATCTTCCGTGTCCGTCCTCTTTTTCCTCACTTGCCATCACCGGATTCTGAGCTTCGTCGACGGCCCCGTACAGGACTTCATAAACCTTTCCGCCGAACTTCTTATGCGGGCGAATCTTCACCTTCGCATACTTCTCATCAAAACCAGGCAGCATTGCTTTCCAATCCATACTATCTCCTCCGCAACCAATGAATATCTTACCTTATTTGCCCTCAAAAAACACGCTTTTTCCGCATTCCATGGCAATTTTCTTTAATTCTCTGAGGATCCCAGCCTGCCATAGAGCGCGGCGAGCTCATGCATGCTGTGCGCCAGATCTTCCGACAGAAAACCAGGCAGCACCCGCCACTTCCAGCTGTTTCCGGAAGTCCCGGGCACATTCATCTGAGCTTCTCTGCCCTTGACCAGATAATCCTGAATCGGGATGATGCAGAGATCCGCCGTGCTCCGGTATGCTTCACGGATCAGATCCCAGGTCAGCTGGCCATAATCGGAATTCATTGAGTTCAGATATCTGCGCAGGAAATCCCGCGAGCCGTCATTCAGTTCTTCGATCCATGCCCGTACTGGCGGATTATCATGGGTTCCGGTATAAACCACGCAATTGTGATCATAGCGATAGGGCAGATAGATGCTGTTCCAGGAGGTGAATGCATACTCCAGGATCTTCATGCCCGGAATGCCGCTTTCTTCCAGAAGCTTTGCATTCTCGGCTGTGACATTGCCGAGATCTTCCGCAATCAGACGGATGTCAGGACATGCTTTCTTCAGCTGATGGAAGAATGCCATGCCAGGCCCCTTCTCAAGGTTCCCGTGTTCTGCGGTCTTTTCGCCATAAGGAACTGCATAATACTCTGAGAATCCATGAAAGTGATCAATCCGCGTCACATCATAGAACTCCATGCTGCGCTTCATCCTCAGCATCCACCAGTTCATTGCATGTTCCGGTTTCTTCCAGTCATAAACCGGATTGCCCCACAGCTGTCCGGTGCTGCTGAACGCATCCGGAGCACAGCCTGCCACCGCAATCGGAGTCCTGTCTTTCTTCATGGAGAAGACTTCCGGGTGTGCCCAGGCATCGGCACTGTCCAGGGAAACATAGAACGGCATATCGCCGATGATCCCGATCCCCTGCTCGCTTGCATATGCATGCAGGCTGTTCCACATCTTTTCAGCTTCAAACTGCTGGAAACAGATCAGAGAAATCAGTTCCTTCTGCTCTTCTTTCACGCGTTCCAGTGCGTGCCTGTTCCTGCACTTGTATTCCGTTTCCCACTCCTGCCAGCTCTTTCCCTGTTCCAGCTGCTTGATCGCCATGAACAAGGCATAGTCTTCCAGCCAGTACTGCTCTTTTCTGCAGAACGCTTCATAGGCTTCCTGCTGATCAGATCCCCGCTCAAAGAAACGGTCTGCAGCAATCTTCAGAACCAGATAGCGATTCTGATACAGCGCCCCGTAATCCGCAGATTCCGGATCGCTGCCCCAGAATCGTTCCTGCAGTTCTTCTTCCGAAAGCAGTCCTTCTGCTTTCAACTGATTCAGGTCAATGAAATACGGGTTGATTGCAAATGCGGAAACGGAAGCATATGGAGAATCTCCGAACCCGGTCGGACCGATCGGAAGAATCTGCCAGAAACTCTGTCCTGCCTGCTTCAGAAACCTGATGAACTCTCTGGCTTCCTCTGAAAAACTGCCGATTCCATAAGGAGAAGGCAGAGATGAAATCGGATAAAGAACACCGCAACTGCGCTGCATAGATGATTTTCCCTCGTTTTCTGCCGCTATTGTACCGCGCCAGAGCCGTGCTGTCTGCCTGCAGATGATCCTTTTCAGATGATCTCAGAAACTTGGGTGAAAAAAGTACTGGACTTTTCTTTTTCTTGTTGTAATATAAATAACGCAATGCGGACATGGCGGAACTGGTAGACGCGCTGATTTCAGGGGTCAGTGGGGAAACTCGTGCAGATTCGAATTCTGTTGTCCGCACCATTGAAGAACGGCTGAAAAGCCGTTTTTTCTTGTTCCGGGACTCTTTTTCTCAGGCATCCCGGAAGCATGCATCAGAAAAAAGCTCCTGCAGGATCAGCCTCTGAGGAGTTCTTCAGAGGCTGTGTTCCTGATAGGAGCTAATGCCTGGTGCCAAGCATATCTGCAAGCATCTTTCTGGCCTTTCGATCATCTGCTTCCGTATAGCCGGTTTCACTGGCTGCCTGTATGGACCATGGCTTCAGGACAGTCATCGGCAGATCATCGAGGATCAGAAATGCTTCATAATCAGGATGCTCCAGCAGATAACCGGCAATTTCAAGTTCTCGTGGTCCATCTTCTGCCTGCGTTGTTCCGGCAGTCTTCACCGAGCGGTTCATGCCTGCATCATAGAGCTTCTGCATGCATGCATCCGCTCCGAGGAAGCGCCAGGAGGAAGCAATCACGATTGAAAGATCATAGTCCAGGCAGAGTTTTCCGACTCGCTCTGCAATCTCAGGCCGGAAGAATTCATACTGACCGGCCGCGGCAGCCTTGCGGAATTCCTCAGTGTCCGGTTCCGGCATCACATTGACGACCCCGTCAAAGTCCAGAAACAGATAGCGGATGCCGGTTTTTCTTCCTCTGGATCGGTGCATGGTTCTTCTGATCCGGGAAGCTAGCAGAATCCGATTCATCTTTTGCTCTTCAGCAGCTTCAGCTTTGCAGAAATCCAGTCATAAGCCCTGCTGATCGCTGCGGTCAGTACCGGAACCAGAATTGCTCCGGGAACGACGATCAGGAGATCAATCCAGGCTGCCCGCACCTGAAGAAAATCCTGGAACATCAGCAGGCTGGCAAGAATCATCGCTCCCATCGTCCAGATCACGCCGATTCTGAGCCTGGTCGGAGGAAAGTAGACTTTATACAGCGTATAGAGATACGTGAAGCAGGTCAGCAGCACGAAGATCATATCTGCCCTGTCTTCTTTCATGCGGAATACTCCGGAAAGCAGAGAAACCAGAACTGCAGACAGGAAAACCGTGATGGAAGAAGGAAAGGCATTGCGGAATGCTTTGGAAAGAAAGCTTCCTTTTACCCGCTCAAAGGATGGTTCCATCTGCAGGATAAACGTCGGAATGCCGACGCCGAACGTGCTGATCAGCGAGAGATGGATCGGCAGGAATGGATAAGCCTGATGGCCGATGATCGTATAAAGCACCGCAAGCAAGACAGAAAATCCGGTTTTGACCAGATACATGGAACTTGCCCGGCTGATATTATTGATCACCCTGCGGCCTTCCTGGACAATGTCGGGCATGACTCCGAAATCGCTGGTCAGAAGAACAATGTTGGCGCTGTCTTTGGCGGCCGAAGAACCTGCTGCCATCGCAATGCCCACGTCTGCCGTCTTCAGAGCAGGAACGTCGTTGACGCCATCGCCGATCATCGCGACGGTATGTCCCTGCTCCTGAAGTGCTTTCACCATTGCTTTCTTCTGTTCCGGAAGCACTCTGCCGAATACCGTGAAGTCGGTCAACCCGCTCATATTCCGGTGGCGGTTCTGACTCATGTCCGCATAGCGGTCAGCCCGTTCGATTCCCGCACTTTCCGCAAGGGCGGAAACCGTTCTCGGATCATCTCCGGAAATCACCTTCAGGCTGACGCCCTGATCGCGGAAATAACGGATGATCTTTTCTGCATTCGGCCGAAGAACATCCCGGATCGCGATCATCGCGATCGGTTCCAGATCTGACGGCAGTGCATCTCTGGAAATCGTTTCCTCAGCAGAATGAGCAAGCAGGACAACCCGGCATCCCTCTGATGCATACTTCTGAAGGTGCTTCTCAATCGAAGGAAGGCCATGCGGAAACAGGAAGCTTGCTGCACCGAGATAGAAGCTCCCTTCCCCTGCAAATACAAGCCCTGCATATTTGCGGTCAGAGGAGAACGGAAGTACATCCTTCTCTGCATAAAGACGGTTCTCTGCAAAGCGATCATGAAGAGCCCGGTCGGTGGCATTCCCTTCTGAGAATACCCGGACATAGCTGCCCATGATGGAATTGATATGATTCAGGTCGGCATCTTCCAGCGGAATGACCTCCTGCACCTTCATGGTTCCCTGGGTAAGGGTTCCTGTCTTGTCCAGGCAGAGCACATCGATTCGGGCAAGAGATTCGATGGCATAGAGATCCTGGACCAGCACATGATTTCTGCTGAGCCGGATCGTGCTGACTGCAAGCGCAACGCTGGTCAGTACGACAAGTCCTTCCGGAATCATGCCGACCAAAGCGGATACCGTTTTCAGAATGGCATCAGACCACGAAAGACCAAGTCCGAAATACTGTGTCAGATAGAGGGCAATGCCTACCGGCCCGATGATCGCCGTAATCACTTTCAGAATCTTCTGCAGTTCTTCCTGGAGCATGGATCGGGCCGGCTTATACTTGCGGGCGTCTTTCATGATCCTTTCGCTCGCATTATCTCTGCCAGTATGGATCACCGTGCATTCTGCCGAACCGGAAGTGATGGTCGTGCCGGCATAGAGCAGATCGCCATGCTTGCGGATCAGAGCCTTCGATTCGCCCGTGAGCATGCTCTCATTGACTTCCAGGTAGCCCTCTTCCACCACGGCATCTGCCGGTATCTGCATGCCGTTTTTCAAACGGATCGCATCGCCTGGAACAAGCTGATCGGAACGGAGTGTGATCCATTTCTGATCCCTGCAGACTTCGATCTTTGCCGCAACCAGCAGCGACATCTTGTCCATGACCTGCTTGGCTTTGAATTCCTGCAGGGTTCCAATGATCATATTTGCGCAGATCGTGAGATAAAACAGCGCATTTGAAATCTGTCCGGTGATCAGCACCAGAATCAGAAGAATCGTATTGATCAGGTTGAACAGCGTAAAGACATTGCCGCGGACAATCTGAGAATACGTTCTCGTCATCCGTTCCGGAGACTTGTTCAGCTTTCCTTCTGCGGCAAGCCGGTCTGCATCCTTCTGAGTCAGTCCTCTGCTCATTCGGGATCAGCAACCTCTTTTCCAAGAATCATTTCTGCCATTTTCCGGCGCATTGCGTTAATGTTTTCCAGAGGCAGGACATTTTCCTGACACCCTCTGATTTCGGCCGCATACAGATCCGCAAATGAGCCGGCGGAACGAGGATTCATGCCCGCACAGAGGGCAGCCAGAAAGGAAGCCGCATGAGCAGCGGCACTGCCGGAAAGATCCAGGTTTTTCATCGTTTTCGGAGCAGGAATCGAGAGACAGGACCGTCCCTCTGCGTACAGGCAGCCGCCATTGTGCAGGCAGACAGCCACCGGACTGCCTGTTTCTTTCGTCACAGACTGCACAATCGCTATCAGGCTGTCCCCCTGTCCTCTGGCCAGGGTCCAGGCTTCTGCTTCAGACAGATGAATGAACGGATGAAGTTCATACAGTTCTTTCATCAGCAGAAGATCAATCATCACGCCCTGCTCCCCGGGACGGAAGAAGATCTTTCCCTTCCAGTCCCGAAGCGATTTCATAAGTTCGTCCTTGCCTTCATGGGCAAAGAGATCTCCGCTCACATAAAGCCAGGAAAACTGAGACGCATCCATTCCGTTCAGCCAGGAAGCCTGAAAGCTGTATTCGGAGCCGGGAACCATCATCATGCCGGTATTCCCGTCCGGATCAATCATCGTATACGTGCACCCGCTGATGCCGGAAACCGGAATCGGTGCCTGGATCCCTCTCGATTTCATTGCATCTCTGATAAAGTCGGCATACTGCCCTTCCCCGCAAGATGAGATCAGAGTATAAGGCATGCTGAGAGACTGAAACGCAGCTGCGGCACACAATCCCTCTCCGCCCGGCCTCAGCCAGGTCCTTTCTGCCTGCATGTCTTCATTTCCTTTCGGAAGCGCCCTGACATAGGCCGCTAAATCTGCGACCGAGGCGCCGATGATCATTACATTTTTCATGTTATTTATTATAGAATGCAATCTCTCTGATCAAGATAAGTTTTTCTTAACAGAAAGCCAGAAACGTCAATGAATTTGTTGCGGATCACTCTTCGGATGAGGTTTCCGAGTCATAGCAGAAAACGGAAACAAAAAAAGACAAAACAGAAGAAGTCTCGTAAAGATCATCTGAAGGAGCTTCCTGTAAAGAAAAGAACCAATCTTTACCATGAATCAACTGAAGTGGATGGTCATAAGATGAAGGAGATTGCGCCTGAGGTAATCCGCATTTCTCATTACCAGAGAGCGGAATATTATACGGAAGAAATCATCTGCCATCGTTTTGCCTATACCTTCATCACTGAAGAAGGCGAAGAGAAAACGATCATTCATGAAGTGCCGAAGGAAAAGAAACCGAAGCGGATGATTAAGAATTCTCCTGCTTCT
>OMXA01000057.1 GCA_900314905.1 uncultured Erysipelotrichaceae bacterium | reverse complement strand
GATCACCTCCAGATGAATGCATTAGTCCGGAAGAGACATGAAATCAATGGGACATTTTCATTTGATCACGTGTGGGACATTTTCATTTAACTATGACATCTGGCATTCAGCTCCATTCTGAATATCTTCCTGGATTTCTTCTGCATTCTGGTATTGAAGTGGGGCGTCGGCGGGGCTGCGTTTGCGACGATTTTCTCGCAGGGTCTTTCCGGGGTTCTCTGCCTGTTCGTGATCTTGAAGAAATATGAGGTTCTGCATATCCGGAAAGAGGAACGGAAGCTGGATCAGTTCCATGCTGCGAAGATGCTGAATATGGGAATCCCGATGGGATTGCAGTATTCCATTACTGCGATCGGCTGCATGGTGATGCAGACAGCGAATAACAGTCTCGGAACAGTTTATGTTTCCGGGTTTGCGGCTGGGACGAAGATCAACAGTCTGATGCAGTGCCCATATGATGCACTTGCAACTGCGGTATGCACCTTTGCTTCGCAGAATTACGGCTATGGGGATGCAAAACGGATCCGCCAGGGATTCGCAGTCGGAGCTGCTGCCGCTACGGTATGGGGAATTGCAAGCGGCATTCTGCTGCAGCTGTTTGCTCCGGATTTCGTTTCGATCTTCGTCTCATCTGATAATGAAGCTGTGATTGCGGCTGGTGCACAGTATCTGCAGACGATTTCCAAGTTCTTTGTCGTGCTTGGTTTTCTGAATGTGTTCCGCTACAGCACCCAGGGACTTGGATGGTCTAAGAGGGCTATTCTTTCCGGAGTGTTTGAGATGATTGCCCGGACTCTGGTCAGCGGAATCCTTGTTCCGAAGTATGGCTATACTGCGGTATGCTTTGCAGATCCTGCGGCATGGATTGCTGCAGATCTCTATATCCTTCCGACCTGCCGGCTTGCTTATCTCAATGCGGTGAAAGTCATTGCAGAAGAAAAGCGAGCCCGCAGTCAGATGAAGCTTGCATAATCGCTGGCAGGGTAATCTGTTTCTGCTAAGATGAAATCAGAACGGAGAAATCATATGAACAGTATTTTCCATCGTGTAAGTATCCGGAAGTATCAGGAAAAACCAGTTGAGGAAGAAAAGATTGAGCTGCTTCTGAAAGCTGCGATGCAGGCGCCCAGTGCCTGCAATCAGCAGCCTTGGGAGTTCTATGTTGTTACGGACAGGGAGACGATTTCGAAGCTGGCAGAAAGCACGCCATATGCCAGAGCTGCAAAGGGGGCACCGCTGGTGATTGTCCCCTGCTATCGGAAGAATGGGCTGATCGCTCCTTCGCTTGCGGAGATTGATCTATCTATCTGCACGGAGAATATTCTGCTGGAAGCAGATGACCTCGGACTCGGGGCGGTCATGATGGCGGTCGCTCCGGACAGAGAGTGGATGGAAGCAGTGCGCAAGGCCTGCGGAATCTCTTTGGAGCTGGAGCCGTTCTGCCTCATTCCGGCAGGCTACCCGGCAGAAGGGCATCCGCAGCAGGATCGATATGATCCTTCAAGAATTCATCGGATCTAGAAGCTGCAGAAATGCAGCTTTTGTTCTGGTTAAGATTCTGAAGAAAAGCCATCCGCAAGGATGGCTCATATTCCGTAGTCTTTCATGACATCGAGAAACTTGAGTTCCGTTTCCGTGAAACGGAAGGTTTCTTCCTTTACTTCATTGAACGGGACCGTGATGGTCAGTGCGTCTGCTTTCTGGCGCACATACTGGGTCACGATATCAAGCGGATCTGTATGATATTTCTCGGCGAAGATACGGATCTCATTGGAATCCAGCACCTGGCGGATCTTTCTCGGGAGATAGGCAACTGTGCAGAAGTTATGTTCCTTATTCGCCTGCACGCTCGCGGTGCTTGGATAACCGGGATAAATCGGAACCAGGCTGACCATCGGAGCGATCTCCGTGCGCTGCAGCAGATATTCGATCTGCCATGGATGAAAGTCCAGAATGCCGATGGAATGGGCACTGCCATTCTTGTATACGGTTTCCAGAGCAGACCATGCAGTATCTGCCCTGGCATTTTCTGGATCGTCTTTTGAGGTTCCGCCGCACCATTCCATGAGCAAGAGATCTACATAGTCGCTGGCCAGGCGTTTCAGGCTGACTTCGACGGCCCGTACGGCAGCGTCGTGGCTTGTCTCGCCGCCGGGGATCTCATCGGTCAGAAAAAGTTCATTTCTCGGAATTCTGCTGTCGGCAATAGCGGAAGCGATCTGCTTTTCGACGCCGAAGTCGGCAGAAGTATCGATATGCCTACCGCCGGATTGCAGATGATGCAGAACCGCATCATGTGCAGTCAAGGCAGTCAGTCCGTAAGTATCAAACGCCAGGCTCGGCATTTCAATGCCGTTATGCAGGCGGATCATTTCACTGAATTTGGGCATGAAGCTGAATGTCCTCCGGGAGTTATTATACTCCAGAATCCAGGGGATCGAAGGAGTAGGCAGAGACATTCAGCCATGGTAAAATTCTGTAAGAGGCTGACTGCCTGCTGATGGCTGAGAGCAGGAAGAGAGGAGATCTGACCATGAACAAACCTATTTCTGATACCCTTTTTCGGGAGCTTCTTTCTTCAGTGAAAACCCAGATCAAAAACCGTGATCCGAGAGAAATGATCCCTGCTTTTCAGAAACTGATCCAGATGAAGTTTTCTGCAGAGGATGCTTATCGGATCCTGGTTACGTTCCTTCTGGATGCGATGAAGGCATGCCTCGCTGATGATTCGGTAGAGCCGATGCGGATGTATCGGAATGATCTACGCCGGATCGCAAATGGGAATTATTCTGTTCAGGAACTGAAAGAGCGGCTTGAGGAGAGCTTCATGGATCCCGAGGCGGAGGATTGGGACGATGAGCCGGTCGGAAGGTTTCTGACTTATTACCTGACTTCAGATTCTGATGGCAGCAGCCCGGATGAAGGGGCAAGCAGATATCTTGCGCTTTCGGAAGAGGATCGGTTTCTGGCAGTTCAGACGCTTTCTGAACTGGCAGGACCAGAAGAGGAAGACGAAGGGGAATATGAACTGGAACAGGCCTGGGATGTGATCGATTGCCTGCGCGATGATCTGCAGTTCACGGAGCATTTCCAGGAGCTTGCGGAATTCTCCCGTATGGTTCTTGAGGAGTTCGGAGGGAAGGAACTTCTAGATCAGGACGATCGGGCAGATCTGCTGTTTTCCGAAGGAGATGCTTTGATGAGGGCGGGCAGGAAGAAGGAAGCAGAAGGCATTCTGGTCAGGGTTCCTTTTGCGGAAGATGGACTTGATCTGATGACCGTTCTGATTGATGATCTGAGCTCAATCAATACCGAAAAAACTCGCAGACGGGCAGAGAAACTGCTGAATCGGATCATCACAGAGCAGTCAGATGTTCTGGAAGAGGAGCCTGACCTTGCAGAAAGTCTTCGCGCTTCTGCAGAGAAACTTGATGTTCCGGAAGAAACACTGGCGCTTCTGGAAGACGCCGCGGAGCATGAACCTGGTGATGCAGATGACTTCGGATTAACTGATACAATGGGCAGGAGCCTGGTCAATCATATGGTTCTGACCTTGAAGGATTCCATTTTCGGGGAACTGGAAGATCATCCGGTTCCTGGAACTGAGAAAGTTCTGAAGAATTTCCAGGATCGAGGCTTCTCAGAAGAGCAGAGCAAGCTGCTGGTCTGTCTCGGGTTTCTGAGCTTGGAACAGCAGAATGCACGATGGGATCATTCTCTGGAAAAGATGAACCCGTTCAGCGATCTTCCGGCCGCGATCGATGAGCTGATGAATTATGATGATGCCGAGCTGCGTCAGCTTCTGGAACAGATGGATTTCAGCGGTCTCTCTGAACTGGCTATGACCATGGAACATCTTCTGATTCAGAGGAAGGATCAGGAAGCGATTGCATACTATGAGGCTCATCAGGAAGAGTTCTTTCAGGAACTGGAAGATTATATCCGGGAAGAGCAGATGGATTATGAAGAGCTATGCGAGCAGCTGCAGCGCAAGGGCGTTTTCTTCGATGAAGTGATCTTCGGATTGCTCGACGCGTTCTCACAGGAGAACAGAGAATCAGAGGGGATGGAATTCCTGAAGCGGTTTGAACAGATCGCAGAGATCAATGATCCGGAGGACCAGGATCGGCTCATGCGAGCAAAGATCCTGCTGAATGATGAACTGGATCAGGCTGAAAAAGCAGATCAGCTGCTGGAAGAATGGAAGAAGAATCGCATGAACTGCCTGGTTCAGCAGACGATTCTGGATCTTCTGATGAGAAGAAATCAGAAGATGGATGCCAAACGTACCGCCGATCAGTTCATGAAAGATCCGATTCCGGAGGATGATCAGTATGCGGGCGATCTGCTGAAGACAATCCGGGCAGCATATCTGGCGGCTGATAATAAGAAATCAGCCAGAGAAGCGGAAAAGAAATATAAGGAAATGGGCTTTGATGAAGAGGAACTGGATGATTCAGAGTTCCGATTCTATCACTGAACTGACTTTGCAGAATCTCAGCTTGCCTGAAAAGAGAACAATTTCCTCAAACCGATCATTCTTAATATAGAAACGAATCCCTGCAAGCTTTGCCTGCGGGGATTTCTTTCGCTGGGCAGCAGTCTCCTGCCTGTCTTTTCTGATCAGAAAGCGGGTGATTCCGGAAGGGAGAGACAGATGATGGACGGTCTGGAGAATGCAGAAATTGATACCTGAGAGGAATTCGGGATGGAACATTACAGGAAGTGCTGGATCACTTTATGGGGATACGATCATCATTCCGGATCTGAGTCTTGAAATTGATAAGGACGAATTTGTTACTTTATTATTGGTAAAACAGCCCATGAAACCGGTGGATATACCATTAGCGGAAGATGTGATGGATGCGGGAAATGTCTTTCTGCGTGCCCGCAGTCCTGCATAGATCGGTCCCGAACACCCGCGGTTATTGATCAGAGCCGCTGTCTGCACTGCGGCAGCTGCATGTCGATCTGCCCGGCAGGTGCGGTCAGAAAAGCATGCATGCAAGCATAGAGAAATCTTCTGCTTCAGAGTTTGGTGAATCAGAAGAGATACCTCCAGAATATGGGTCATGTGGGTAAACCGGTAATCACAAGGAGGATCGACTTGCTTCTGCGGGATTGCTATAGGGACAGATGAGGTGCATTCCTGCATATTTTGTGTTTCTGGTGCTATTCTATTCGGTATGACAAAGCGTATTGCACTGATTACCGGGGCTTCCAGCGGTCTTGGCAGAGAGTTTGTACTGCAGCTGGATCAGGAAAAGGATATCGAGGAATTCTGGGTGATTGCCCGAAGAGAAGAGCGGCTGAAAGAGCTCTCAGATCAATGCACGAAGCCGGTGAGGGCACTTGCCATGGATCTGACAGAGGAGGGCTCTATTCAGAAGCTGGAGGCGATGCTGAAAGAAGAACAGCCGTTGATCACCTGGCTGGCAGCTGCTGCCGGACTTGGAAAGATCGGGCGGATCAGAGATCTTTCCAGGCGGGATCAGGATCGCATGATTCAGCTGAACTGCCAGGCGGCAGTTGATGTGACGGACATCTCCCTTCCGTATCTGAAGAAGGGATCGCATGTGATTGAGATTTCCAGCATTGCGGCATTTCAGCCGATGCCTTCGTTTGCAGTCTATGGTGCTTCCAAGGCTTTCCTGGAAAGCTACACGAAAGCTCTGCACTATGAACTGATCGGGACAGGGATTCATGTAACCTGCATCTGCCCGTACTGGGTAAAAGATACGGAGTTCATGAAGACTGCAGATCCGGAACAGCACGCAGAATACTACCGTCATCAGCCGCTGAAGACAGCGTCCAGGTCCGTGGTCAGACAGTCGATCATCGCCGCGAAAATGAATCTCTGGGTATGGACGCCAGGCATCGTGACGACCGCGGATCGCTTCTTTGCGAAGTTTATCCCTCATTGCATCATGACACCGATCATGGATCTCTGGAGCAGATTATGAATCGGAAGATGATATTTCTCGATATTGACAGCACCCTGTACTCCCATCGGACCTGGAGTATTCCTCGTTCTGCTTCAGAAGCTTGCAGAAAAGCTGCAGAGCAGGGCCATATCCTGTTTCTCTGTTCCGGACGATCGCCATTGCAGACCGGAGAATTCCGGAGGCTTGAATACATCAGCGGCCAGGTGTGCTGTGATGGAGCATATGCAGAGGCGGAAGGAAACGTCATCTTCCGGCATCCTCTGGAAGATGGAAGTGCTGCCGTTCTGATGGAGCTGGCAGAAACGTGCAGAGCAAATCTTTCCATGCATGGTCTGCAAGAGAACTTTACGAATTCCGGGGGGCTTGCATTCTATCGGGAATGGTTTGCGGAACTTGCCATGCAATGGAAGAAGATCGGCCGGAAAGGAGAATTTCCGAAGCTTCCGAATCTTTATGAGAAAGCTTATCATGGTCAGCAGATCTATATGGTCGATGTGTTTTTCCGCGCAGACAGCGACCGTGATTCCTTCGTGCAGGGACTGGCAGGAAAGTTCAGCTGGGCGGGAATGCTGTCGACGGCAGAAAATTCGCTGATGGGCGGAGAGATTACGGCGATCGGCGTGAATAAAGGAACCGGCATGCTGAAAGCAGCGGAATACTATGGCATCCCGCAGGCAGATACCATCGCTTTCGGAGATTCTGCAAATGATGCAGAGATGCTGAAAGCGGCAGGAACAGGAATTGCAATGGGGAATGGAGCGATGGCTGCCAAGGAAGCGGCAGACTGGATCACGGAGGACATTGATGAAGATGGTCTTGCACATGCATTCCTGAAGCTTGGCCTGAACGGCTGACATCCTGCCCGGTCTTGTTGTAAAATAAGCAAGGCAATTGGGGTGTAGCCAAGAGGTAAGGCAAGGGACTTTGACTCCCTCATGCGCGAGTTCGAACCTCGCCACCCCAGCCATAAGAAGAAAAGCCCGATTCAGAATCCGAATCGGGTTTTTAGCGGTTCATTATGAATTGCTGGATCTCAGCAGCTTCATTGAGAAAAAGGGAGCAGTTTTCTGATCACTTCTTCCGATTCACTCAATGCTTCTTCTTTCTGCTGTGCAGATTGCGGATCATATTGACCGTCAGCGTCACAATTCCTGCAAAGATCAGCAGCCAGCCGACCCCGATCATCCAGAAGTTCTCATGCAGGATGCCTGCTGCATCTATATATTCCACAGATGCGCCTTTCATCAGAAACAGCAATACGCCTGCAATCACAAG
>OMXA01000009.1 GCA_900314905.1 uncultured Erysipelotrichaceae bacterium | reverse complement strand
TTTTCTGAAACCATCTGGTCAGAAGAAGAGCCTGTTCAAGTGTGATTTCCATACCGGACATTGTATCAGCTTGTTGAGAAAAATCCTCTGGTGAGGTAATATGAAGGGGCACCAGGAGCATGCATCTGTAGTTCAATGGTAGAATGCGACCTTCCCAAGGTTGAGACGCGGGTCCGATTCCCGTCAGGTGCTCCATGAATCAGAACAGCCGCATATCTTAGCGGCTTTTGTTTTTCTCAGACAGCTTTTTCAGAAGGTACTCTATTTTTCTTGATTCTGTCATTTCATTAATGTTTCGGGTGATGTCCTTATGATAGAAAACGGAATTAAGGCATGAATTCCGGCTATCTGAAGGAACGGACACAGATTCATCCAGGCGAAAAATTCAAAAAAGATTCATCTTGAAGTAGAACTGCAAGGTGCTATTGTTATCAATGTGTTTGTGATAGCCGCAGACATGGAAGCATGCTCCTGATCGAATAGGGAAACCGGAAGGCAATGCCTTGCCGGTTCGACAGTAAAAGTCAGAAGAATGGTGACATATTGCGCAGTAAGGAGCGCTTGATCACAGTATGGATTCTCACCCGGTTCGTCTCAGGAAGGCTGCAGCGGCAGCCGTATGTGCAGTTCTTGTCATTGCTGGTATTTCTGCTTCGTTCTCTGTTTCTGAAATGGCTGATGTTTCTTCTGCAGCTGCTATCGGCAAAGCCCTTGGCGGGGCTTCTCTCATTCCTGCAGCCGTCACGATTCTGCTTGCTTTCTGTTTTCAGAATGTGATTCTTTCCTTGTCTGCAGGTCTTCTCTGCGGAGTCATGATGTGGATGTGCCTGAAGGGGGAAGCTCCGTATCTGATTCTTGATGAGACCTGCATGAGAATTGTGAACACCATTGCAGACCATAATAATGCAGCGGTACTGATCTCATGTCTTGCAATCGGCGGGATGGTGGAAGTGATCCGCAGAAGCGGCGGCTTTGAACAGATGGCAGAGAAGATGGTCCGTCAGGTGAACAGCGCCCGCAAGGCAAATCTGGTTGGAGAGCTGCTTGGTGTCATTGTTTTCTTCGATGATTATGCCAATTCGCTGATTGTGGGCCCGGTCATGAAGCCGATCACCGATAAGCTGAATGTTTCGCGCGAGAAGCTTGCCTATATTGTGGATTCTACGGCTGCTCCGGTTTCCGGGATTGCAATCATTTCGAGCTGGGTTGCTGTAGAAGTTTCCGTGATCAACCAAGGGCTTGCAAATGCAGAACTGAATCTATCCGGATATCAGCTGTTTCTGCAGGCGATTCCGTTCTGCTTCTACTGCATTTTCTGCCTGATCTTCATCCTGGAGTCTTCCTTGACCGGAAGAGAGTTCGGCCCGATGCTGGAAGCAGAGACGCGTGCCAGAAACGGCCAGCCGCTTCGCAGGGATTCTGAAATCTTCGAAGCTGAGCAGAAGCAGCAGGAAACCAGGAGGAAAGCGGAAGGAAAAGTCCGCAATGCAGTGGTTCCGCTGGTCGTCCTGTTTGTCTATGCGCTGATCATGTTCTATGTGACTGGAAAGGCCAATGCGGTAGAAGCTGGTCTTCTTGCGGAGAATGCCTCGTTTACGCTTCAGAACCTCTCGATTGCATTCGGCCAGGCGGATACGGTATTCCTGGTTTTCGAGGCAACCATGCTCGGCACAGCTGCTGCAGTGATCATGGGGATCCAGAGCCATGCGTTCACACTGAAGGAAGCATTTGAGGCATTCACGGCTGGCTGTGCTCAGATTCTTCCGACTGCATTGATCCTGACGATCGCATGGGCACTGTCCGGGGTAGTGAAAGATCTGGGCACGGTTTATTATGCAGTTGGGGTGATTTCCGGCAATATGCCATGGCAGCTTGTTCCATCCTTCCTGTTCCTTGCCTGCTGCGCGGTATCTTTTTCGGTCGGTTCTTTCGGCTGCATGTTCATCGCGCTGCCGATGGCAGTTCCGATTGCGGCATCGATGGTAGCTCAGAATCCAGCACTCTCAGCAAGCTATCTGCCATTATGCATTGGCTGTTCTCTGACTGGCTGCATCTTCGGAGATCATTGCTCGCCGATCACGGACTGCACGATTCTTTCTTCACAAGGGGCTGGCTGTGAGAATTTCGATCATGTGAAGACTCAGCTTCCGTATGCGCTGACAACAGCTGCGGTATCGGTGATTGCTGGAATCCTGCCTTCCACATTCGGAATTCCGGCATGGGCTTCGATTCTGCTTGGCAGCGGATGCTTCTATCTGATTCTGACTGTATTCGGACAGATCCCCGGCATGAACCCGGCGGCTGCCCGGAATACTTCTCTGCTGCGCAGGAGAAGACTGCGCCCAGCTCGTACGGCGGCATAATGCCGGTTGTTCTTTATTTCTGCCATGCTATACTCTGAATGTGTCAGCAGCAGAGATGATGAAAGAATTGACGAGGATCCACTTGCTGAGTATCGTCATGACGGTGCTCAGCATCTTCATGGTCTATCTGCTGTTTGAGAAGCTGGACGGCCGCAAATTCCGGATCACGGATCGTCAGTTTCATCGCCTGATGCTGGTCCTTGCATCCATTCTCGGTATCTGCTCACTGATCACGTGTTTATGCAGCTATGGTTTCTGAAAATGAACAGGTTTCCATGTTTCATCGGAATGCCTGTTTTTTTCCTGAGGTAGGAAATACGTCTGCTTCGGGCTGAGAAAACAGAGAATGCGTGTTGACTTGAAAGCGCTTGCGGTTATACTTGCATTAGTAAACAATAGTTGTAAAATAAGCAAAAGTTAAGGAGAACCGATGACACAGAGAGAACGACAGATTCTTCAGTGGATTGAAGAAAATCCGATGATCTCCCAGGAAGAGCTTGCGAAAAAAGCAGGAATTTCCAGGAGTGCAGTTGCGGTGCATATCTCCAATCTGATGAAGAAAGGGTATATTGCAGGCAAGGGATATGTACTTCGCTCCGGGTCTTATGTGTGTGTGGTTGGCGGAGTGAACATCGATATCGGCGGACAGTCGTTTGGCCCGCTGGTTGCAAAGGATTCCAATCCGGGCAAGGCTCATACGAGTCTTGGCGGAGTAGGCAGAAATATTGCACATAATCTTTCTCTGCTAGGAGTGGATGTACGGTTTCTGACAGCGTTCGGAGATGATGGCTATGCGCAGCGCATTGAAGCAAGCTGTGCGAATCTCGGGATTGATATCAGTCATGCAAGCAAGATTCCGGGAGGAAGAACTTCTACTTACATCTTCCTGAATGGCCCTGACGGCGACATGGCTCTTGCAGTGAATGATATGGCGATCTGCGAAGAGATCACGCCGCGCTATCTGAGCCATAACCTGACGATTCTGAATAATGCGCAGATCGTCATCATTGATACGAATATTCCGGAAGAATCCATCAGATACATCTCAGAACATGTCACTGCGCCGATCTTTGCAGATCCGGTTTCGGTTGCCAAAGCGGATAAGCTGAAGCCTTATCTCGGGAAACTGAATACTCTGAAGCCGAATCGGATTGAAGCAGAGCATCTCAGCGGAGTAAAGATCCATAACGAAGAGGATCTGAAGAAAGCTGCTGAGGTTCTGCTGGCTACTGGTCTTCACCGCGTATTCATCTCGCTTGGAACGGATGGAGTCTTCGCGGCAGATCATCATGAGATGCTGACCTATCCTTGCTGCAAGGCAGAGATGAAGAATGCGACCGGTGCGGGAGATGCTTTCATGGCTGCGCTTGCATGGGCTTATCTGGAGGGAACCAACCTCATCGATGCGGCTGCCTGGGCAAGTGCTGCCGCCGCAATCGCAGTGGAAGGTGAAGAGACCATCAATCCGGACATGTCCGTGGAATCCGTCAAGGAAAAACTTCTGAACACTCAGCAATAGAAATTCATAAGGAGGAATATGGAAATGCTGAACAAATATCTCGATGTGAACCCTGAAGTAGCTGAAGCTGTCAAAGCCGGGAAGCCGGTCGTAGCTCTGGAATCTACTATTATCTCTCATGGCATGCCTTATCCGCAGAACGTGGAGACAGCCCTGAATGTGGAAAAGATCATCCGCGACAATGGCGCGGTTCCGGCAACGATCGCAATCATCGGCGGCCGTCTGAAGGCTGGTCTTACTCCGGAAGAAATTGAATACTTCGGCAAGAAGGGCACCAAGATCGCAAAGGCATCCCGCCGCGACCTTGCTGTTCTCTGCGCAGAAGGCCAGGATGGCGCAACAACAGTCACGACGACCATGATGATTGCCAATATGGCTGGCATCAAGTTCTTCGCTACCGGCGGCATCGGCGGTGTTCATCGCGGTGCACAGCAGACCTTTGATATCTCTGCTGACCTGGAAGAACTCGCAAATACCCCGGTCATGGTGGTATGCGCTGGGGCAAAGGCAATTCTTGACCTCGGCCTGACTCTGGAATATCTGGAAACCCATGGGGTTCCGGTCATCGGCTACGGCACCAAGGAGCTGCCTGCATTCTATTCCCGCCATTCCGGACTGAAGGTTGATTATGAACTTGATACTCCGGAGGAGTGCGCAAAGGCATTCCGTGTCCAGCATGATCTCGGTCTCAAGGGCGGCATGCTGGTGACCAACCCGATTCCGGAAGAATATGCAATGGATGATAAGGTCATCAATGCAGCAATTGATGAAGCAATCAAGGAAATGGATGAAAAGGGAATCAAGGGCAAGGAATGCACGCCGTTCCTGCTTGCGAAGGTCGCTTCCATCACCGGCGGCGATTCTCTGGATTCCAACATCCATCTGGTTTACAACAACGCAAAAGTCTGCTCGCAGATCGCTAAGTCTTTCTGGGCAGAACAGAATCAGTAATCTTCTTTCTTCTATTTCATTCTGAAGCAGCCGCCGGGTTATCCTGGCGGCTGCTGTTTTCTTCGGAATTGTTGTGAAGATTTCTGTTGACCTCATGCGGGAGCGTGTCTATAATTCTCCAAGGAAAAAGCAGGCTTTAATATGGTACGAGATACCATGAAGGCGATGATAGCTGCTCCGGGCGTTTTCTGCAGAAATGCAGAAGCGGAACTGCATATGAACTGACCCCTCCATGGCATCTGCCTGGAGGCTTTTTTCACGAAAGGGAGATAGGATATGCAGAAGAAACCACGTAGCCTTACCAAGAGAATGCTGTTTGCTATGATTGCGGCCATCATCGCCGGACTAGGCGTGATTGCGCTTCGAGAGCATCTGAATGCATCGGGAAATCCGGAGACATGGAACTTCATCAGCAATCTTCTGTTTGCAGATATTTCTGCATCCGGAAATGAAAAAGCCATAGGCATCTTCTATATCATCGGACAGCTCTTTGTAAGGGCATTGCAGCTGGTGATCGTTCCGATGGTATTTACCAGTATCGTCCTTGCGATGGTCCGGATCTCGGACGGAAAGAAACTCGGGAGATTATCTTCCCGTACGATCGGATATTTCTTTCTGACGACGGTGATTGCAATTGCCATTGCCGCGGCGGCAGGAATGACTGCTTACCAAGCGGGGACATTCGCGAATACAGCAGTGGATCTGACAGCTGATCCAAGTGCCGCAGCAAGGAATCCGCTGATGATCATTCTCAACGCGGTTCCGAATAATCTTGTTTCTGCATTGAGCAATAACGGCGGGGTGCTGGCGGTTGTCGTTACCGCAGCTGCTGTCGGCCTGAGCATCAATAAGCTTGGCGACAAGGTCAGCGTGCTGACGAAGATCTGCCAGGAGATCAGCGATATCATCACGGTATTTCTGAACTATGTCGTGACGCAATTCGGTCCGCTTGCGATCTTCTGCCTGCTGACCAGAACCTGTGCATCCTATGGCATCACTTATCTGAAACCTGCCCTTGCCTACGTGATTCTGACGACCGTGCTGCTGCTCTTCGTGCTGCTGATTGGCTATCCGCTCTTTGTGAAGCTGACCACCGGACTTGATCCGAGGCCGTTTTTCCGCAAGATGACAAAGGTTGCCCTCTTCGGATTCTCCACTTCCTCCAGTGCTGCAACTCTGCCGCTGAATCTGAGGACTGCAGAGCAGGAACTTGGCATTGACAAGGAAATATCCAGCTTTGTGCTGCCGCTTGGCATGACCATCAATATGGATGGGACTGCGCTGATGCAGGTGGTTGCAGCAATCTTCATTGCTGGATGTGCTGGCTATCGCATGCCGTTCTCATCCGTTCTTCTCATCGGAGTGCTCGCAATCATTGCTTCCGTAGGAACTCCGGCAGCGCCTGGAGCCGGCGCTGTCATCCTGTTCACAATTCTTTCCGGAATCGGGTTTACCGGTGAGGCTGCCCTTGCAGCATATGCGCTGATTCTTGCAATCAACCGTCCGATTGAAATGCTTGTGACTTCGCTGAATGTAGTCGGAGACAGTGCCTGTGCAATGGCAGTTGCAAAGAAGGAAGGATTGCTGAATGAAGAAGTCTATCTGAAGGAAAGTGCTTCAGAAGAAGCGGGAACTCTGGCAGCAGAACACTAAGGGAGGAATTCTGATTCATGAAACACGGAGAAGTAATCATTGCCTGTGACTTTGACAGCAAGCAGAAAACAATGGATTTCCTGGATCTGTTCCAGGAAGAAAAGCCCTATGTGAAGGTGGGAATGGAACTGTTCTACGGAAACGGGCCGGAAATGGTACGTGAAATCCGCAGGCGCGGCCATAAGATCTTCCTGGATCTCAAGCTGCATGATATTCCGAACACGGTCTATCACGCAATGAAGAAACTTGCAGAACTGGATGTCGACATGGTCAATGTCCATGCCTCCGGAACTTCAGAGATGATGAAGGCGGCACGAAGAGCACTGGATGAAGCAGGCAGCAGAGCATTGCTGCTGGCCGTGACTCAGCTTACTTCCACCAGCGAGCAGACCATGCAGGAAGAACTCTGGATTCCGCATCCGATGCAGGACACGGTTCTGCATTATGCTCAGCTTGCAGAACAGTCAGGCTGTGACGGGGTAGTCTGCTCACCGCTGGAGTCTGAGGCTGTCCATCAGAGCTGCGGCGAAGACTTCCTGACCGTAACCCCGGGCATCCGGTTTGCGGAAGACGCAAAAGGAGATCAGAAGCGGGTCACGACTCCGGCGATGGCAAGGAAGCTTGGCAGCACGTACATCGTGGTCGGAAGATCGATCACGAATGCTGCAGATCCGGTGGCTGCTTATCGCCGGGCAATGCAGGAATTCATGGAAGGAGAACATGCATGAAACAGGAAATTGCTTCCGATCTTCTGAGAATCGGCGCAGTATTTCTGAGGCCTGAGGAACCATTTACCTGGGCGTCCGGAATCAAGTCGCCGATCTATTGCGATAATCGTCTGACGCTCTCTGATGTCAGCGTACGCAATGATGTGGAACATGCATTAGCAGAGCTGGTCAGAACGCACTTTCCGCAATGCCAGCAGCTGATGGGAACCAGCACTGCCGGCATCGCACATGCAGCAATCACTGCGGATATCCTCTGTCTTCCGATGGGATATGTGCGCTCCAGCGCGAAGGACCATGGCCGCGGCAGCCAGATTGAAGGAAAGTGCGAACCAGGCACGAAAGTGGTTGTCATCGAGGATCTGATCTCAACAGCGGGATCATGCGTGGAAGTTGCGGAAGTCCTTCGGAAAGCAGGATGCGAAGTGCTCGGCATCGTATCAATCTTCACCTATGGCATGAAGAAAGCTGCAGATCGCCTGCAGGAACATCATCTCGTGAATTACAGTGCTTCGGACTATGACACGCTGCTGGAAACTGCGGTGGAAGAAAGCCGGATCCGCAGAGACCAGGTCGATGCGCTGCTTGCTTTCAGAAACAATCCTTCTGACGAAAGCTGGATCACCGATTCTTCAGCAGCGAAATAACGGCAAGCGCTGCCGGAGAAAGAATCCTGGATCCGGATTCGATCAGATTGATTTTTCTGCGCGGCAGGGTTTCCCGGATCGGAAGTTTCTCCAGAGTGCTCGGGTATCCTGCTTCTTCGGCAAGCTTCTCAGGCAGAAAGCCGATTCCTAAGCCGGCCGCAATTGCTGCAGAGATCTGTTCGAGACTCGATGCTTCCATGGCCGGGCGGAATGGGATATGGTGTTTCAGAAAGAATAATTCATAGAATTCCCTGGTACTGGATCCGGTGTTCATCGTGATCAGAGGAAACTGATTCATGAGCTGCAGCAGAGATACTTCTTCTGCAGCTTTTCTGATTTCCGGGCTTCCGTAGAGTCCTTCTTTCATTTCGGATAACACCGTCATATGGCATGATTTCGGAAGCGACAGGGGATCTGATACGATCGCAAAGTCTGCCATTCCGTTTTCAACCTGCTCGATGGCCGGAGGGGTATTCATCGAAGTGATGCGGAAACGGACATTCGGATAGTTCTTCCGGAATTCAGAGATTGCAGGAAGAAGGATCATCCGCATGCCGGCATCGGTTGCAGTGATGGAGACCATTCCTGATTTCAGCCCGATCTCAGCGCTTACTGCAGCCTCACCGGCATTGAGCTGTGCAACGGCTGCAGAGACATGGCGGTAAAGCTCTTTTCCTGCCGAAGTCAGCACAACTCCGCCGCGGGTACGAATGAATAGCCGGCAGCCGACCTGAGATTCCAGATTGGAAATGCAGCGGGTGATATTCGGCTGACTGTTATTCAGAAGTTTTGCCGCATTCGTGAAGCTGCCGGAAGACGCGACATAGTAGAAGATCCGGTAATAGTCGTAGGTGATCATAGAACAATTATAATAAATTGATATGCATCATATATAAAAAATACATTTGTTATGAGCTTGTGAAATCATTATAATTTTCCTGTTAAGGCAGAAATGCCTTGATGAGGGAGGAAGAAATGAAGAAACTGATTGCACTTGTTTCGACCATGGCTATGGCTGTATCCCTGGCAGGATGCAGCTCTTCCGGAAAGGAACAGTCTGCAGCCTCGGGCGTTTCCGGAACGTTCGAAGGAACTGCACAGGGAAAAGGCGGAGATGTCAAGGAACGTTCGAAGGAACTGCACAGGGAAAAGGCGGAGATGTCAAGGTCACGCTGACGCTGACTGATTCGAAGATCACGGATGTTGCGATTGAAGGCAAAGATGAGACGCCAGGCATCGGTGACACCGCGATGGAAGCGATGGCGAAGGAGATCAAGGATTCCGGCAGTATCGGAGTAGATACGGTATCCGGTGCTACGGTAACCAGCGGCTGCAGCATTGACTTCAGCGGGACTGAATCCGGATGATTACAAGACGGCAGTATCTGCTGCAACCGCAGCCGGAGATGTGACGGAAGAAGCAGATGTCGTCGTGGTAGGCGCAGGCGGAGCAGGCATGGTTGCGGCAATCACTGCAGCCGATGCAGGGAAGTCGGTCATCATTCTGGAAAGCCAGGCGATGGGCGGGGGCAACTCCGTGCGTTCGACCGGCGGCATGAATGCGGCAAAGACGGTGTACCAGGATGACAATGAGTTTGATGAAGCAGCCGGAGTCGAGAAGACATTGAAGACGGCAGCCGAGAACTATGCAGATAATGAGACGATCACTGCACTTGCCAAGACGGTTCAGGAGCAGTGGGATGCATATCAGGCAGCACCGGATGGATACTTCGATTCGACCGAGCTGTTTGAGCTGGATACGATGATCGGCGGCAAGGGAATCAATGATCCGGAACTGGTAAAGACGCTGTGCGAGAACAGCGCGGATGCGATTGACTGGCTGGATACGATCGGTGCATCGCTGCATAATGTTGCTCAGTTCGGCGGTGCAAGCGTGAAGCGGATTCACCGTCCGGTCAATGACGAAGGCAAGACGGTCGCAGTCGGAGCATATCTGGTTCCGATTCTGACGCAGAATGTGGAAGACAGAGGGATCACGGTTCACTACAGCACAACAGCGAATAAGATTCTGATGTCTGACGGAAAGGCAGTCGGGGTTCAGGCAGAGCAGAAGGATGGTTCGACGCTGACGGTCAATGCGAAGGCAGTGGTGCTGGCAACCGGAGGCTTCGGAGCAAACAATGCAATGGTAGCAGAGCAGAATCCTTCCCTGGATGGATATATCACGACCAACGCACCGGGAGCACAGGGCCAGGGCATCGTGATGGCAACGGCAGAGGATGTCGGAGCAGCAACCGTGGATATGGATCAGATCCAGCTTCATCCGACGGTACATGTCGCTGATGATGGCAGTGCAAACCTGATCACGGAAGGACTGCGCGGAGATGGCGCGATTCTGGTGAACAAGGAAGGCCAGCGGTTCACGGATGAAGTGGGCACAAGAGACAAGGTCAGTGCAGCGGAGAATGAGCAGACCGATGGGCAGGCATGGCTGATCGTCGACCAGTCGATGTATGATGATTCGGCAGTGATCCAGGGCTACGTGTCCAAGGGATGGACCGTGCAGGGAGATACGGCAGCGGATCTGGCAGCGACAATGGGAGTAGACGCAGATGCGCTGAGCAAGACGATTGAAGACTGGAATCAGTGTGTCGCAGATGAGAATGATCCGGACTTCGGCAGAACCTCGTTCAACCATCAGCTGGAAGGCACGATGTATGCAATTCTGGTTCAGCCTGGGGTTCATCATACGATGGGCGGACTGAAGATCGATTCTTCTGCAGAAGTAGAGAAAGAAGATTAGGCGGAGTGCATGGGGCAAACCGTCTGGGCGGAAACGCAGTTGCAGACTTCGTGGTATTCGGCAGAATTGCCGGTCAGAGCGCTGCAGATTACGCGAAATAATCTTTCATTCATCGGATCCGGAGGTCTTAGGACTTCCGGATCTTTTTGCTTTTTCTGAGCTCTTCTTCCTGGTAGAATGAGGTCGGCTTTTGCTGAGGATAACCATATGCATATTCGTAACATCTGCATCACCTGCTTATGTGCCGCGCTTCTGGGTGCCTGCTCTGCGCATGCCCCGGAGGAATCTGTTCCTGAGCCTTCTATTACTCCCGCTGCGACTCCTGCTGAAACTGCTGTTCCGGAAAAGACACCGCTTCCTTCCGTCGATGGGGATTGGGATCCTACTGATCCGCTATACGGGAGCGATCCTCATGCGGATGGAACTGCCCTTGGCTGCGTCGGATCGGATGCGGTGATGAAGGTCGTGGTATACATGAATCAGGGGGTAACGGCAGTCTATGACCAGGATGGTGTTCTTATCAAGGCGTTATTATGCTCTCCTGGAAAAGACCGGAGCTGCTATGGGAGCTGGTCCGGATACTCGGATGAGAAGACGGTGACGCTCGGAACGGATCGGGGCGCAGGATGGCATAGTCTGTATGGGGGAGTGTATACGCCTGCTTACATCACGATTTATGATGCCATTCTGTTTCATTGCGTTCCTTATTATTCCATGAGCAGAGATACTCTGGAAACGGAAGAATATCAGAAGCTCGGAACGCCTGCTTCGCTTGGCTGCATCCGGCTTGCCCTCAATGACCTGGTCTGGCTTTATAATCATGTCGGTCCTGGTTCGCCCGTGACGCTTTCGTATTCAGAGACCTATGAAGGAGAGATTCCGGAGGCTGCTGAACTGCCGGAATCCTGATCCTTCAGTCCTGTCTGCTCTGCAATCTGCTCAGACTTTTTCTGGTCCTCTGAAAGGTCCAGAAAAAGATGGACCCTGCTGCTGCCAATAAGATAATTGCCGGAAGATCTCCAGGCTGAGGGTGTTTCAGAAAGGAAAGGATGCCGATCACAGCAAAGAAGAAACTGAATCCTGCAGTAAGAAGGGAGAGAAACGCCCATATTTTCCAGAGAATGATTTTCGCGTCTTTGCCCATGGAAACTCCTCCCTATTCTGTCAAGACCATTTTGGCTTTACAGGGATTTTACCATGAGTTCAGGACAATCTGATGTTTCCAGGTTAATATGAAAGCAGAACAGGAGAACAGTTATGGGAATGGCAGTGGCTGCAGCTGCGTTAATCATCTATGGCCTCTATGCAGATCAGCGGAATCGGATCCTCTCAGGAATTCTGCTTGCTCTTGACTGCATCGGCTGGTTTTATTTTCTTCATCCTCCGATCAATATCCATTCGTTCCAGTTCTGGCTATTCTGCTGGCTGATGGTTTTCACCGGGATCATCCTGTTCCGGAAAGGACCGGTGATCAGAACAAAGAATCCAGGTCATCCTGGGAAAAAGAATCTGAAGAACGAATCCGATTATTCTGATCTGAAGCGTTTTTTCATTGCAATGCCTGGATTAATTGCAATGGCTGTATTTGCGGTCTGCTGGGCCTTCATTGATCTATTGTGTTCGCCGCTATTCCGGTCGCGTGATTATTCGCAGCGGATTTCCGCCGAAACCGTCAGTTTCTCAGAAATTCCGGCTTTCAATTTTTCTGAGACTGCGGTCATTGACCGCGAAAGCGCGCAGCTGGTCGGGGATAAGGTCATGGGGGAGATGACGGATCTCGTTTCGCAGTTTGATGTGAGCGGAGAATATAGCCAGATTTCCTATGAAGGCGGCACTTATCGGGTGACGCCGCTTGCCTACAGCGGCCTGATCAAGTATTTCCGGAATGCTTCCCAGGGTGTTCCGGGTTATATTCTGGTGAATACGACAACTGGCAATGCAAGGCTTCAGAGGCTCAGCCAGAAGATGAAATATGTTCCATCTGCCTATTTCAATGACAATCTTTACCGCCGGCTGAGGTTTGCCTATCCGACGGTGCTGTTCGGCAATCCGACGTTCGAGATTGATGATGAGGGCAATCCGTATTATGTCTGCACGACCTACACGTATACCGGCATTACCGCAATGAAGAAGGCTGCGGGAGTGATCCTGTACGATCCGACTGATGGGAGCTCAGAGCGCTATTCTCTTTCCGAGGTTCCCTCCTGGGTAGACCGGGTATTCCCGGAATCGCTGATCAATGAAGAACTGAATGATTATGGGAAATATCAGAAAGGATTCTGGAATTCTCTGTTCGGACAGGAAGGAGTCATTCAGACTTCAGAGGGCTATAACTACATCTCGAAAGACGGAGATATCTGGCTCTATACTGGCATGACCAGTGCCGCAAGCGATGAATCCAATCTCGGCTTCATGCTGGTAGACCTCAGAACGCATGAAGCGCAGTATACCTCCGTCAGCTGTGCGACGGAAACAGCGGTCATGGCCAGTGCAGAAGGAGAAGTTCTGAATTATGGATATACTGCAACATTCCCCACGCTGATCAATGCTGGCGGGAAACCAGTATATCTGCTTTCTCTGAAAGACAGCGCAGGTCTGATCAAGATGTATGCGATGGTGGATGCCCAGGATTATCAGCAGGTCTATACTGCAAAGGCTGAGAAAGAACCAGGCAGTGCCATTGCACAGCTTCTGAAGCAGGTCGGGGGAGCATCTTCAGAGGTGCTGAAAACAGTTTCTTTTGTCATCAGAGATCTGAACCAGGTTGAGCTCAGCGGCAATACCGTGCTGTTTCTCAGCGATGGATCTGCAGTCTACCGGCTGGATCTCTCAGAGGAGAATGCTGCGAAAGCCGCATTTCTGAAAACCGGCGACTCGATCTCCTGTTCCTACAGCGAAGAAGAATCCGGAGTCCGGAATATCATGAGCCTGGAATGATCCGGAGAGAAAGTGCAGAATTGAGGCGGCACCAAATCCATGAAGTTCAAGGCTGCATCCGATGAAAAAGCGAAAGTGAGCATTACAGGCAGGACTTCGTGATGGAAGAATGGAGTATTTCCTGCAGAAGTGAAAGGTGGGAAGCAGATTGCTTCTGTATCCTTCCAGGAAAAAAATGCTGAAAACTGGCAGAAACCGGTGCGGCAGACGGAATGGTCTCTGATCCTCTGAAACCTTCCTTGTGCGTGGATAACAGCTTCCTGAAAGGCCTGAAATTTGCGGTTGTGCTTTGAGGGGGTTTGCGGTATACTAACTTAGCGCCTGATAAGGAGCATGAGACCATTGCAGGAATACCCAAGTGGTTGAAGGGGCAGGCTTGGAAAGCTTGTAGACCTGTAACAGGGTGCCAGGGTTCAAATCCCTGTTCCTGCGCCATAGTTAGAAAAAGCCTATCAAGATAGGCTTTTTTCTTTCCATGGCACCATTCTGGAACTCCTTGTGACTGCAGAAAGAAAATGCCGTACCTTCTTGTACGGCATGCAGTTCAGGCCTGAATATTTCCAGGACCGTCCTCTTTCAGCCCCAGTTTCTTACGGCAGAGTTCTTCGCCTTTTTCTGCCCGGTCCAGGAGGTCTTCGCACTCCATGTCGCCGGCATCCATCCGATCCATGAATCCATCGGCGGCAGAACAGTAGAAATCATAAGCGTTCCGGTAATCCACATCTGTGCCGATGCCATGGTAGAGACAGTCTGCGATCCGCAGATAGACATCCGGTGCGTTCCAGACATCATTGGCTTCCTGCAGAAGCTGGAAGGCTTCATTATAGTAGTCAGCAGCTTTCTGCACATCTTTCTGAAGAAGGTGCCGGACGCCATTCCAGTAGAAGTCGCCGACCTTGAATGTGGCAGTGACATCGCCCTTGGCACTGGCATCTTCATAGCAGGAGAGTGCTTCTGCCAGGTTCTTCTTCACGCCGCGGCCGAGCTCATAGCACGAACCCATCCGGCGAAGGGCAGGAATGTTTCCCATTTCTGCCGCTTTCTTATAGTAGCGGAACGCCTCATTGTAATTCACTTTCACCCCGAGACCGCGGTAATATGCTTCCCCGATTGTGGCAAGCGCTTCGTCGCTCCGGTTATTCTGTTCTTCTGTGTTTTCTGCTGCCATTGCTGTACCCCATCTGATTCCGGACGTCCGTCCTTGTTCAATATCATATTCATGTTGGTCAGGAAAGTAAACCGGATTACTCTCCTGCTTCGGTTTCCTAATCTTCCGGAAACCGGTAAAATAGGAATGCAAGAGGAAACCGGAATGTCTGATGTAACGAAGAAAGCATTAGCGCATACGCTGAAGGAACTGGCATCACGCATGCCGCTGGATCGGATCACGGTCAGCGAGCTCTGCCTCCGGTGCGGAGTCAATCGTCAGACGTTCTATTATCACTTCCGGGATATCAATGATCTGGTGGAATATATCTTCGACAGTGAAGCTGCTTCTGTTCTTGGTGATCAGAAGACTTATACGACCTGGCAGAATGGGCTGCAGGACATTTTCCATTATGTGATGGAGAATCAGGACTTTGTGATGAGTACCTATCACAGCCGCAACCGGGAACAGCTTACCAGCTATCTTCTGGCAAGGACGAAAGCGCTTCTGGCAGCAGTAGTCAGAGAAGTATCGGCAGGTCTGAAGATCTCGGAAGCAGATCAGGACTTTATTTCGGATTTCTATAAGTATGCGTTTGTCGGCCTGATGCTCGACTGGATCGGAAAAGGGATGAAAGAAGACCCTGCAGAACTCGGCGAGCGCATGGAACTTGTGATACAGGGAGCGTTCCGGGATGCGGCGGAACGATTCTCCTCAATGGAAGGATTATGAAACCAATTGAATTCCGTGTTCATGGAAAGAAATATCAGCTGAAACCAGCCGGATTGATTCTGGCGATTCTGACTATCATCATAGTCATTTTTCTGATTCTCATTTCGGTGCGGAACCTCAGGCACAGAACTGTGCAGGAGTCTTTGCACGCTTCTGACTCGCCGGCATCTTCTTCACAACCATCCTCAGAGACGATCCGGGAGAGCGAGTTTGAAGGAACCGTTCTTCCGGAAACCGAAGATGCAGGAAAGAGCTATCTAGACAGCACGCTGTTTCTCGGGGATTCCAATACTGCAAGATTTCTGAAAGTTCCGGATTCTCATGGAAACACCTTCACGAATCTGAATAATACGATCGGAGTCGTCGGCATGGGGATCGACGCGATTTCCACATTGCCATGCATGGACTTTTCGACTGGCAGGTATACGATGCCGCAGGCAGTGAAGATTCTTCAGCCAGAGCGTGTGATCATCACGTTCGGAACCAATAATCTCTCTGGAACCAGCACTGATGCTGCAGATTTCATCACCAGGTATACGGCTCAGATCAAGGCAATCGAGAATGCCTATCCCAGTGCGGATCTTCTCATCAATTCCATTCCGCCGATCGGAAGAGTCAATCAGTATCCGAATGTATCGATGAAGCAGATCGATGCGTATAACAAAGCTATCGCAGAAATGTGTCAGAAAAACGGCTGGAAGTTCGTGAATTCTTCAGAGGCCCTGGTGGATTCTTCAACCGGATTTGCCAAAGACGGATATACCGTTTCCGATGGCCTGCATCTGTCCTCGAAAGGACTCGAGGCATTATTTTCCTATTTCCGTACACATGCATGGATTACTGAAGATGATCGGCCGAAGCCGTTAGCTTCCATTCCGGCTGTGATCGGGGTCCCGGATGGTCTGATTCAGATCAATCCGCTGAATGAAGAAACCTTCTCAGAAGACCCGGCATCTGACTGGACTGCTCCGCCGGAACAAAGCGAACAGACAGTGCCTGCTATGGAAACTGCAGCACCAGCCCCGACCCCGACTCCATCACCGACCCCATCACCTGCTTCGTCTATGACGGCAGTACCGACTCCGGATTGCAGCAATGCAGGCGTATATGACAGCAATACCGGGGCCTGTGTCTGCAATCCCGGCTTTCATGTGGAAAACCAGACTTCGTGCGTCATTGATCCCTCTCCAGCGCCTGCTGCCGAACCGACCGCAGTACCTGAGCCGACTCAGGACGTTCCAGAGGAAGGAACGGGTACGGATCAGGGTGCTGGAAATCCGGAAGGCTGATCTTAAATTCGGTCTTTCTGCCTCAGAAGTACTGAAACCAGAATTGCAGAATGAGTTTCCGAACCATGATCGCGTGATATACTGAATTCATAAGTAAGCGGTTTCATAAGAAGGGAGAAACTTCATAGTTTATGTATGATGCAGTAATTATCGGAGCAGGGATCACCGGCACGATGCTGGCAAAAGACCTGTCCCGCTATCAGCTGAAGACTGCGGTTCTGGACCGGGAGAATGACATTGCTGATGAAGCTACCATGGCCAACTCTGCAATTGTTCATACCGGATATGATCCGGCTGACGGAACCTTGAAAGCAGAGCTGAACGTGAGAGGCGCAAGAATGTATGAGCAGCTCTGCCGGGACCTTGGCTGCAAGTATCAGGTCAATGGCGCTTATATCGCTGCCACTTCTTCCGAGGAAGAAGCTCATCTCGAGATTCTGGCTGATCGGGCTGAGCGCAGAAACATTCCTTATGAATGGCTGAGCGGTGATGAGGCGAGAAAAGAAGAGCCGAATCTCAATGACAGCGTGACGAAAGTGCTGAGCTTTCCGACCACTGCGAATATCTATCCATGGGAGGTAGCGATTGCGTGCGCGCAGGTTGCCGTGAATAACGGCACAGAGCTGCATCTGAATTCCGAAGTGACTTCGATTGACCGGACGGATCAGGGATATGTGGTCCATACTGAGGATCATGACTATGAGACGAAAGTCGTGATCAATGCGGCTGGGGTCAGTGCAGATCAGATCTGTGCGATGGTCAGTAAGCCTTCGTTCAGAATGACGCCGAAGAAGGGCGAATACTTCGTGATTGATAATGATGTTCATTATGTGAAGCATACCGTGTTCCCGGTGCCTTCCAGCAAAGGCAAGGGCGTGCTGGCGGTCCCGACGGTCTATGGCAATACGCTGATCGGGCCCAACAGCACCTATGTGGAGAATACCGTTGATACCGGCAGCACGTTCCAGGGACTGGATTATGTGCGGGAACATATTCTCCGGGTGATGCGGACGGCTCCGCTCAATAAGAGCATCCGCAATTTTGCCGGACTGAGGCCTTCGAGTTCCAGCAGCGATTTCATCATTGAGGAACCGGAGGATGCGAAGCATTTCATCAATGTTGCATCGATTGAATCGCCAGGTCTGGCCAGTGCGCCTGCGATCTCAGAGTATGTGATTGAGCACTTTGTTTCGCATATGCTTGATCTGAAAGAGAATCCGGATGCATGCATGACAAGGAAGAGACCGTTGGTCATGGCAGAACTCACCCCGGAAGAACGGGCGGAAAAGATCCGTGAGAATCCGATGTACGGAAGAATCATCTGCCGCTGCGAGCAGATCAGCGAAGGAGAGATTGTGGACTGCATCCATGCGGTATGCGGAGCCACAACCGTCAAAGGCGTCAAGAAACGGGTCCGTCCGGGTATGGGCAGATGCCAGGGCGGCTTCTGCGAACCGAGAGTCGTGGAGATTCTGGCAAGAGAACTGCATATTTCTCCGCTGGAAGTTGTGCTGGATCAGAAGGATTCGAAGATCCTGGAAGAGGTGAACCGCTGATGAAACACTATCAGGCAGCAGTAATCGGCGGCGGCAGCGCAGGTCTGGCTGCAGCCGTTCGTCTGAAGCAGCTCGGCATCGAGGATGTCATCGTCCTTGAAAAGGATGCGGAAGCAGGAGGAATTCTGAATCAGTGCATCCATAATGGCTTCGGGCTTCAGACCTTCCATGAGCAGCTCTCCGGACCTGCCTATGCAGAGCGCTTTGAAGATCAGGCAGAAGACCTGAACGTGGAGATCAGACTGAATACGATGGTCGTGCACCTGTATCCGGATCGCAGGATCGAATACGTGAATCCACAGGAAGGATATGTGACGATTTCTGCGGATGCGGTGATTCTTGCGGTCGGCTGCTATGAGCGCTCACGCGGTGCCGTCGTGATCCCTGGGGAACGTCCTTCGGGCATCTATACTGCCGGACAGGCTCAGCGCTATCTGAACATCGACGGATATCTGGTCGGAAAGAAGGTGTTCATTCTCGGATCCGGCGATATCGGTCTGATCATGGCAAGACGGATGACGCTGGAAGGAGCGAAAGTATATGGAGTTGCGGAGCTGATGCCCTATTCCAACGGTCTGCCCCGCAATATGAAGCAGTGTCTTGAAGACTTCGGAATTCCGCTGTATCTGAGCCATACCGTCACGCATATCTATGGTCATGACCGGCTGGAGAAGATCGAGCTTTCGGAAGTCGGACCGGACCGGAAGCCGATTGCGGGCACGGAACAGTATTTCGATGTGGATACGCTGCTGCTCAGCGTCGGCCTGATTCCGGAGAATCATCTGGGCGATGAGGCTGGAATCGTCATGGATCCCCGTACCAGGGGACCTGTCGTGGATGAGAACTATATGACGAGCATTCCGGGAGTCTTTGCCTGCGGCAATGGCCTGCATGTGCATGATCTGGTCGACTTCGTGACCCATCAGGCCGCCAAGGCTGCAGAAGGAGCAGTCCGCTATCTGAAGCAGGAAACCTCTTCTGAAAATGGGATCGCTGCCGTGCCGGGTGAAAATGTCGGCTATGTGGTGCCTGGCATTCTGCATCCAGAAAAGCTTCCGCCTGCGATCGAATTCTATTTCCGCGTGCGCAAGCCGATGAATTCCGGAACGATCACGGTGCGCTCTGGAGATCAGGTCATCCGTCAGGTTCACAAGGAAAAGCTTGTTCCATCGGAAATGGAACAGCTCATTCTGGCCGGAAAGCAGCTCAGCGGACTGAGCGATGATCTGACCATTGAAGTGAAGGAGGAAAACTGATGGAACAGAAAGAACTCGTCTGTGTCAACTGCCCGAAAGGATGCCGCATCACAGTAGAGCTGGAAGATGGAAAAGTCCAGGCGATCAGAGGATACTCCTGTGATAAGGGCAAGCAGTATGCTGCGCAGGAGACTACCCGGCCCATGCGGATCCTGACCACGACTGTCCGCATCGAAGGTGCGCGTCTAAGGGTGCTGCCGGTGATTACGGACAAGGAGATTCCTCTGGACCAGATGTCAGAAGCGATGGAACAGGTAAGAAAGATTACCGTTCAGGCTCCGATCAAAGTCAATGATGTCATCATAGCGGATTTCCTTGGAACAGATGCGAATCTCATCGCTTCCCGTTCGATGGAGAAGCAATCCTGAGAAAAGAGAACAGAAAAAAGCTCCTGATGAAGGAGCTTTTTAAATAGAACCTCAGCCGTTGGAGGTTTCCGTATTGTGGATCGGTGCGGTCAGGGTGACAGTGAACTCCATCTCCTGACGATCACGTACAACCGTGAGCTTCAGGGTATCTCCGACTTTCTTCTTGCTGAGAATTGCGGAGAGCTCGGTATAGGAACTGACCTCCTGATCATCTGCCTTGATAATGCGGTCATATGCCTGAAGGCCGGCTGCTTCTGCGCCTCCGCCCGGCGTGACACTTGCAATATAGAGACCGGCCGGATAGTTTCCATAATCCTGGGTCAGAGTCTGCAGCGTGACACCGAGGGTGGCGCGATCAGTGACATAGCCATTCTCGATCAGCTGGGTCGCAACATCCATGGCTTCATTGATCGGAATTGCAAAGCCAAGTCCTTCGATTGTTGCACCGGAGCTCAGAACTCCGGAGTCCTTTGCATTGACGATTCCGATGAGGTTGCCATTGCCATCGAACAGACCGCCGCCGGAGTTGCCGTTATTGATTGCGGCATTGGTCTGGATCAGATTCATTGACTCGTTGTTGATCGTGATCTCGCGGTCAGTCGCCGAGATGATGCCATTGGTAACCGTTCCGCCAAGCGTGCCAAGCGGATTGCCGATGACGACAGCGGTATCGCCGACCTGAATCGTGCTGGAATCGCCGACGGTTGCAGCAGTCAGACCGGAGGCATCAATCTTGATGACCGCGATATCAGACTTGCTGTCGGTGCCGACCAGGGATGCGGTATAGGTATTGTCGTCATAGGTGCGGACCGTAATTGAATTTGCACCTTCAATGACGTGGTTGTTCGTGATGATGTAGCCATCGTCTGAGATGATGACGCCGGAGCCTGCCGCTTCGCTTGTATAAGTTCCGCCGAACAGACCATAGGTCGTTGTCGTGGTTTCCGTCTGGATCTCAACCACGGAAGGGGCTGCTTTCGCAGCGACCGCCGCAATGGTTCCGGATGTGGAATCTGCCGACACGGCACTGGCATCGGAAGTCACTTCCTTTGTGACGACGGTCGTGCCGCCGGAACTGGTTCCGCCTGACTGCACTGCCAGGTATCCACCTCCGAATCCTGCTGCCAGCCCTACGACCGCTGCAGCAAGGATGGTCGCCGCCGGATGATGAGATTTCTTCGGGGATTTCTTTGCCGGAGTCGTAAAGGTCGGCGGTACTTCCTTATGCACATATTCCGCGTTCACGGTCTTCGCTTCTGCTGTATGTTCTTCCGGACGCGCAGCTCCGCAGTTGGTGCAGAATCTGCCTTCATTGATGGTGCCGCATTCCGGGCATTTCCAGGTTGTATTTCTTTCGCTCATGCAGATCACTCCTTCTTTTTTCCTTTGATACAGGTATTACTATAAGCAGAGATTGTGATTTCTCTGTGAACATAAACAGAATATTCCGTTAACACCGGGATGCCAACGGGACAGATGATGGCATTTGTCTATCGGAACCTTGTCCCAGATGATTATAATCGCTACTGTGAGCAAGCGTATTCCTGAAGAAAAAAAGCCGCAGATCAGAAAGATCGTGCGGAAGGGTCTGATCTTTCTGGCCATCCTGGCCGGTCTTTTCATACTGACCAGGACGCTGGGCATCACTCTGGACGATATTCTGCGCTATACGCCCGAGAATCCATTTCTGGCAGGTCTTCTGATGCTGGCGTTCTACGGGCTGAAATCTCTGACGGTTTTCTTCCCGGTGCCATTGCTGATGATTGCTTCCGGACATCTGTTTTCCACCAGCATCGCCCTCTTGGTGAATTTTCTCGGCGTGCTTGTTGCCACGACGATTCCGTATCTGCTTGGCCGTCTGTATGGAGAAAGCGAACTCTCGAAGTTCTTCTCTGATTCCGGAACGGTTCAGGAAATCAGGGAAATCCAGACAGATAATCAGACCTTTACTACCTATATGCTGCGGATGCTTCAGCTGCCAATGGATCTGGTCTCGATGTTTCTCGGCACCGAGCATCTGAATTATGTTCATTATCTGATCGGAACACTGACCGGCATGGCTCCGACCGTGATTGCCACTACGGTGATCGGCGAGAATATCAGCCGGCCTGGATCCCGCTATTTCTGGATCTCCTTTGCAGTCATGGCAGGAATCATCGTGCTTTCGTTTTTCTTCTTCTGGAAATATCTTCAGAAGCATTATCCGGAGAAACTGGATCTGGTCATGAGGAGGATTCAGAAGAAATGAAAACAGGGATTATCGTCGAAGGCGGCGGGATGAGGGGAATCTATTCGTCAGGGGTTCTTGACCGCTTTCTGGAGCTAGGCATCCATTTTGATTATGGGGCAGGGGCAAGCGCCGGCGGAGCAAATCTCGTGACCTTTCAGGCTCATCAGCTGAAGCGGAACTACCGGTTTTATCATGACTACAGCCAGGATCCTGCTTTTCTGAGCCTTCGATCCTATCTGAAGTGCCGGCAGTATTTCGGCCTGGACTATATCTATGATGATCTCGCTACGACCCATGGAAAGGATCCGATTGACTTTTTGCGGATGATGCAGGATCCCGCAGAGCTGGAGGTAGTCGCAACGCGATGCGATACGGGGGAAGCAGTTTATTTCTCCAAGCATCAGATGTCTCTGAATCACTATGATGCGATCAAGGCGAGCTGCGCGATTCCGATTGCCTGCCGACCGGTCTTCATCGACGGAGTTCCTTATTCTGATGGCGGTGTCAGCGATCCGCTGCCAATCGCCAGAGCACTTTCGAAAGGGTGCAGCTTTCTGGTTATCGTCCTGGTTCATCACTGGCCTCATGAAGTGAAACCGCGCAAGGAGAATTCTTTCTATCGGCATGCGCTGAAAGAGTATCCTGCCATTCTCAGCGGGATCATGAAGTGCGATACGATTCACGAAGAGGAAGTGCAGCTTGCCTTCCGGCTGAAGGAGCAGAACCGGGCGATGATCCTGATGCCGGACCATGATGAGGACTTAGGCTCTGCCACCAGAAATCAGAAGATTCTGCAGAAGTATTACGATCTCGGTGTTCAGGATGCAGATCAGATCGCAGAAGAACTGCTTGCCCGGATGGCAGAATAATCGGACAGGCAGTTCTTTGTTTCTGCAGTTCGATTCGAAAGCGGTCTATCAGAGAATGGAGATGAATTCGTCCCGGATTTCGGAGAACCGCTCATCCTGGAGGCCGAAGTCTTTCTCCTTGTAATTCCAGAGCGCGTGACCGATTCCGAATTCCCGGAATGCATTGTGAATATCGCGAAGCCAGCGGATCTTATCATGGTTATCTGCAAGATCGATTACGCCATATTCGCCGCAGTAGAGCGGAACATTGTCGTGCTGTGCCTTCTGGACTGCCGGGGCGAAGATGTCCTCAAAAAATCCTGCTCCGATCTCCCGGATTCCTTCTGAATAAACTGCGCCGGCAAGATCCGCAGTCAGGCGGGATCCTGCTTCTTTGTATTCCTTCAGTGTTTTCGGGTAGCCGATCCGGAAATCGGAGGGCATGCCATCCACCCAGTAGGCACCCTGATGGGTGAAAATCATCGGCTCATAGCAGTGGAAATTGTATACCAGTCTGTCATCCGCCGGCAGATCCAAAAGAGGGACGCTCAGAACATTGTTGTAGCGGACACCGCCCACCACAAGATAGCTTTCGGGAACGATGGTGCGCATCATGCGGATATATCGTCCGGCAAGATCATTCCAGGCATCGGACACTTCCGGAAGAACCACTTCGTTCAGAGGCTCAAATGCGACCTGATTCTGCCAGGGGGCAAATCGCACCGCGATTTCCCTCCACAGATTCAGAAAACGCTTCTGAAGCGATTCATCGTAGAAGAACCGTCTGCGATCCATGTCCTTCTTGAGCGGATCAAACGAATAGCCATAGCACTCATGCAGATCGATCAGCATATTCAGGCCATAGGCTTCACACCATCTTTGGCAGTCGGCAAGATGGCGGAACCCGCTTTCCCGGAAATTCCCTTCCTCGTCTTCCAGCACCGAGTAGTCCACAGGAACACGCACATGATCAAACCCAAGCTCTGCGATGGCATGGATATCCTCTTCTGTGATAAATGTTCTGAAGTGCTCTTCATCGAAAACAGAATACTGCGAGATCCATCCGCCTAGATTGATTCCCTTCTGAAATCCTTCAAATTTCCGCATATTTTTTTCCCCCCTCTGGTATTTCTATCGGAATATTCCTCACCAGGCTGCATCGGAATGAGCAGAAGCAGCCTTCTGGATGATCCGGGAACATGCCCGGATCATGAATGATGTTTTCTGTGCAGAAAGAGATGAGCTTCATAAGGCAATAGCTTCATCTCTGCCTTCAGTGCCCTTGGGGCAGTGCTGGTCAGCAGATCTTCGGAAGGGACGATTTCGTTTTCCGGCAGTACTGCTTTCTGAGCATGTCTGCTGAGATTGAGGATCACAGTCAGACGTTCATCTTCATTTTCCCGCACATAGGCAAGCACATGCGGGTGATCCGGAATCAGTTCCCGCCATGAACCGGTGCACAGGGCTTCGTGTTCATGATGCAGGCGGATCAGTGCCTGATAGAAGTGCAGCACGCTGTCCGGATCGGCCTGCTCGCTCTTTACATTCCAGTCCGGATAATCCGGATTGACTGGAATCCATGGAACTCCCTCGGTGAAGCCGGCATTCTTCTGATCGGACCACTGCATGGGAGTGCGCGCATTATCGCGGTCTACGAAGGATGTGATCTTCTCAGCAAGGAATGGAGGAATATGAAGGATCTCGGTCATCGCCTTGCTGGAATGAAATGCTTCATAGTCCCGCCAGTCTTGTTTCTTCAGCTTCGGATTCGTCATTGCGATCTCCTCGCCCTGATAGATGAAAGGAGTACCATACAGGGTGAAGTTGTACAGGGCAAGCATTTCGGCACTGCGGATCCGGTATTTTCCATCGCTGCCGAAGCGGTCCAGATGCCGTTTATGGTCATGATTGGAAAGATAATTGCCAAGCCAGGCATGATCGCGCTGCTGGGCATTCATCCATTTCCTTGTCACCTGCTTGAACTGCTGATTCGTGATGAGATACAGCTTCCGCGGATCGTATTTTCCAAGTTCTCCATACCCGAGGCACACGGTATCGAACTGAAACATCATCTGCAGCGGCTTGCCATTGCCGCAGTATTCTTTCACAGAGGCTTCTGTGGTCATGACGCCTTCGCCAAGCGCAAAGGCATCCCGTTTTCCGAACGATTCTTCTGCCAGTTCCTGCAGCCATTTCTTTACCATTGGGCGATCCAGAACCAGATTTCCCGGGAACTGAAGCCCTTTCTTTTCCGGATTCTGATCCGGGAAGTCCGGGTCTTTGTCGATGGTATTGATCGTATCCAGGCGGAATCCTTCTACGCCAAGATCCAGATAGAAGTTCACAATCTTCGCGATTTCTTTCCGTACTTCCATACAGCGCCAGTTGAGATCTGCCTGTTTCTCGGTGTACAGGGTCAGGTACCAGATATCGTCTTCGGCTTTCTGCCAGGCACTGACGCCGAAGAACGAAAGCCAGTTGTTCGGCGGAGAAGAAACGGTTCCTTTTCGGAAGAAATACCAGTCCCGGTACGGGCTGTCCGGATGCTTCAGGGCTTCCTGGAACCATGGATGTCTGGTGCTGGTATGATTGGCAACCAGGTCCATCAGAATGGAGATGTGACGCGCTTTCGCTTCCTGAATCAGCATCTTCAGATCTTCCATGGTTCCGTATTCCGGATTCACCTTGTAGTAGTCGCTGATATCATAGCCATAATCCGTATTCGGACTTGCGTAGACCGGAGAAAGCCAGATCGCATCAATGCCGAGATCCGCAAGGTAATCCAGACGCGAACGGATGCCATTGAGGTCGCCGATTCCGTTGCGATCGGAGTCCTGGAAGGATCGCGGCCAGATCTGATAGATGACCGCATGCTTGTAATCGAACATGATTACCTCCTGGATGGCCTCACGGACATGCCGTAGACTGCGCCGATCGCTCCGCCGATGATATGCGTCAATTGGGAAATGTTGTCATTGGCAGTGACGCCGGCATAAATCTGCTGGGAAAGGTAGATCACAGCGACAATCAGCAATGTCAGCGGAATCTCATTGCTCGACCGGCTGCCGGTGACGGAGGCCAGCAGAATAAACGCGAAGTCCACGCCGCTGGCTCCCAGCAGTCCTGCAGAAGGAGACAGCAGAATATGGATCAGGCCGGTGATCAGGCTGACCAGGGCAATGATTTCAAGCAGATGCCTGGATCCGTATTTTTCTTCCAGCAGAGGGCCGACCAGCAGAAAGATCATCATGTTATTGGCATAGTGCTCAAGGCTGGCATGTCCAAGGACATGCGTGAAGAGCCGAAGATAGAACAGCGGATCTCTCCACGAGGTGAAATAGATCATGAAATATCTGCTGGTAATGGAAGAGCCGGTCACCATGCCTAGGATCAGCACGACGCCGGAGACCAGCGCAAAGGTCAGCACAACCGGGGAATTCCAGGTGATTCGTTTCATAAGGGTACCTCTCCGGATTATTATACTGGAGAAGAGGAATACATATGGAAACTATCACGACACGGATTCACTATCTCATGCATGATGATCGCACCGATGAACCTTATCTCTATGCAGTCAGCGGCGATCGTCTGACTCTGCAGATCGATGCAGGAAATGCCCCGCAGGCTTCTCTCACCTTTCAGAAGGAACTGCAGCAGGCAGGCTTTCAGAAGCCGGACCTTGCCGTGCTGACCCACTGGCACTGGGATCATACCTTCGGGCTGGATGCGATGCAGTGCCCGGTCATCGCTTCTTCTCTGACTGATCTGAAGCTGAAGGAAGTCATGAAATGGAAATGGGATGAAGAATCCATGCAGAAGAGACTGAAGACCAAAGAAGACATCCCATTCTGCGACGAGCATATCCGGGTGCAGTATCCAAACCTTTCAGCCATTCATGTCCGCCATGCGGATCTGACCTTTGCAGGCGATCTCTGCATTGATCTTGGCGGCGTGACGGCGATCCTGGAACAGCGCGACAGCCCTCATACCCGCGACAGCGTCTTCATCCGCATTCCGGAAGAAGGCGTGCTGATCGGGGGAGATGCGGAATATCCGGATTACTACGATTATGACAGCAGATATGATCCCGAGCGGCTTGCCTTCTTCATTCACTACCTGGAGGTTACGGAATTCGATACGTATCTTCGGGGACATGATGAAGCGGCAATCTCCAAGGAAGACCTGCTGCGTCAGATGAAGGAGATTGCCGAACAGGGATAATGGAAAAAGGGCAAGGGGTTGCGTATAATGATAGCCGGGAGCAGGAAATATGGCAGAAAATAAGAACAAACAGGTAAGACTCCGCCAGGTGAGTGCGGATCAGATTCATAATGATGAACTGAAGAAAGCGCTGGAAACCCTGAAGGAAAACCGCAATCCTCAGAATGAAGCGGTGATGTTCAGCGAGCTTTCCAAGGCACATCTTCTCGTTCCGGTGCAGTTTTCCGGAACGAATCCGAAGAATCTCCAGATCAAGTTCATCCTCGTGAATACGAGTGACGGAAGATCTTTCTTCCCGGCGTTCACGGATGAAGAAGAAGCGAAGAAGCTGAAGATGCCGGATGGTCAGGCAAATGGCCAGTATATTGTCCGCTCGCTGATGGAATACGAGCCGATTTTCCATGACCCTAAGACTGCTGCAGAGGGAATCGTTCTGAATCCGATGGGAGCGAATATCGTTCTGCCGAAAGCACTGGTATCCAGGCTCAACAGTGTCCAGGCCGCAAAGAAGAAAGAGACTGCAGCTCTGAAGAACGGAGAGATTCCGGCAGGGGTGCAGGTAAGCTTCAGCGAACCGCGCATCTATCCGACTGCATTGGTCAATGCAGTTCATGATCTCTGCTCAGAAATTCCGGAAGTGAGCAGGGTTTATTTCAAGCAGATGACAGCAGGCATGGCAGTCAGCTTTGCGCTGATCATTGAAGCTGATCAGTATGATGATCAGCTGTCTGAAAAGATCCATGATGCGGCCGTACCGCATGCCAAGGATGTTCCGGTCGTCGTGCTGAAGTATACGGATGATATGGGCCAGAAGTTCCTGAAGGGGGATGTGCCGCTGTACGATCGGGAGCTTGGTCTCTGATGGAAGTCAGAAGTCTGCAGAAAGAAGAAATTCCTGCTGCGCTTGCGCTTGCAGAAGAAGTCTTTCAGAGAACGCATCCGGAAAATCCGGCAGCGGCTGCGCTGCTTCATGGCTATATTGCCGCAAGAGCACCTCTGTTGGAATATCTCGGAGCTTTTGAGGACCGGCTTATCGGCATGCTGGCATACGACCCTGATAGCTGGCATATCTGCCTGTTCTATGCAGAATCCATTCATCATGGAATCGGCACAGAGCTGTTTCAGAGACTCCTGCAGGAAGCGGAAAAAGCCCGTGTTTCCAAAGTCACGGTGAATGCCGATGTGCTGGCCCTTCCTGCTTATCAGGCGCTTGGCTTTGAAAACGCCGGAGAGATTGATGAATCGGGAGGCGTTTTGACCCAGCCGATGGAATATCTCCTGCAGAAAGAATGGCTTAGCCGGCCGGTAACGGTCACGATTGATCATCCATACGGGAGCTTTCATCCCCATGTGCCCGATCTTCTCTATCCATGCAACTGCGGATATGCTGAAGGCATCGGCACCCTGGACGGAGACTTCCAGGACGTGTATGTATATGGTCCGGAAGAACCGCTGGAAACCTTCCGCGGCATCGTGATTGCGATCCTCTACCGCCGGGAAGAAAGCGGCTCGAAATGGATTGCGGCATCCTCTGCGGACTATGATCGCCAGGATGTCATCAGCACGATCGGTCCCCTGGAACAATATGCGGATACCAGAGTGATCTGGCTGAAGAAGAACTGAGCGGTTCTTCTTTTTATCCCTCTGAAGAAGGCTTGCTGATGACGTAAAGAAGATCGCCGGAAGAAAGAACCGTATCTCCGGAAGGAATCAGCGTAGTTCCCCTGCGGCGGATGAAGACGATCAGTTCATCTTCCAAGGCAAGATCAGAGAGTCTTCGGCCAGTCCAGTCATGGAATGCCGTGAGACAGATCTCATGCATTCCCTGGCTTTCGGTGCCGCCGCCTTCCGCTCCGCACAGAATCAGGATGTCGCCAGCCTGCAGGCGGGTATCGCCTTTCGGAACAATCTGCTGATTCCTGCGTTCGATGATCGGAAGAATGGACTGGGGAGGAAATATGATTTCGCTGATCATTTTTTCAGCCCAGGGATGTCCTTGCGGCAGCTGGAACCGTACGAACTGGACCGGAAGATCTTCTGCCGTATCATTAAAAGTTGCCATCACATCTTCCTGAGCATCGATCAGATCCAGCTTCCTGGCTGCCGCAGGAATCAGAGAGCCCTGAACCAGGATTGAAAACAGAACGATGAAGAACACCATATGAAAGAGATCATAGGAAAGGGCGGTGCCTGGACTGACTGCCATGATTGCAAAGGCAATCGAAGCTGCTCCGCGCATGCCAGCAAACGAAATGAACAGCATCTGATTCCGCGGACAATGCATCGGAGAAAGCAGAAGGAAGACTGCCGCAGGACGTGCGGCAAAGGTCAGAAACAGAGCGGTCACAAGGGCGTTTGAAGACACCGAAGGAAGACGGGACGGAAAGGCCAGAAGACCAAGCAGGAAGAACAGCAGCATCTGCATGAGACTGGTGAGGGAGTGAAAGAAGCGGATACTTTCGGTTTTATCAGGAATCGTATGATTGCCGATCACAATGCCGGCAATATACACTGCTAAATATCCGTTGCCATCCAGCCCTGCTGAAAGAGCAAAAGAAAGCAGACCGAACCCGAGAAGCAGTGCTTCCGTGAGAACTGCATCTTTCAGATGGAATAAGCGCAGAAGACGCAATGCGGCAAAGGAGAGAAGGAAGCCGAACAGAGCACCGACGAGTACCTGCAGGAAGAGCAATTTCACAATATGCCCGGCGGAAAGCTGTTCTCCCTGCATGATGCTGAGTACTGCCATGGTCAGAAGATAAGAGACCGGATCATTCGATCCGCTTTCAACTTCCAGAAGCGAAGCGGTGCCATAGCGCAGGTCCATCTTGCGAGAGCGCAGAATCGAGAAGACGGAAGCCGCATCTGTTGAACAGATCACAGCCCCTAGCAGAAGTCCTTCTGCGGTTTTCATATGGAGAACGAGGATCGCAAATACACTGACGAGAATTGCCGTGATCAGACTTCCCAGACCTGAAAGCAGGATTGCTTTTCCAAGAACCGGTCGCGCTGCCTTGAGATTCGTGCCAAGACCTCCGTAATAGATAATCAGAACAAGAGCGGCGGAACACAGCGTGCCAGCAATGTCATAGTTTTCGAAGGGAATCCGGAATAAACCGTCTGATCCGAAAATCATGCCGGCAGCGATGAAAAGGAAAAGACCCGGAACTCCGGTCCGGCGGAATATTTTCTGGAAAATGGCACAGAAGACCAGGATTACTCCAGTCAGAAACAGAAGATGATTCATATGATGGATTCCTTTCGCTGCAGATCAAAGACTGTACTTTCATGGTAACATGAACCGCCCGGAAAACCTGTTTTGATTCATGATCCGGTCTCTCTGAAAAAAGCTTCTGTGGCAAACCGCATTCAGATAAAGTTCACATGTTCCTCAGACCATTCACAGAATCGTTATTTATCCTTCTGGTGTCAACGATGGAAAGGAGCAGAACTTATGGCAGAACCTGAGACATTTCTCAGATGCGAGCATAAATATCCGATGAACCGGAGTCTCATGAAGCAGTTTCTGGAAGCGGCAGAAGATCATCTGGTTCCGGATCAGTATCCGGAGTACGACCTCCATAGCATCTATTACGATACCGAAGATTCCGGAATGATTATTCACTGTCTGGATCATCCGATCTACAAGGAAAAGCTGAGACTTCGCTCGTATGGCGAGCCGGAAGCAGGACAGCCCGTTTATCTTGAGATCAAGAAGAAGTTCCATGATACCGGTCAGAAGCGCAGGATTGCCCTGGAGGAATCAGAAGCATATGCTTACCTGAATCAGGGAATTGCACCTCATCTTTCTTCCGGAATGCAGATTTTTTCCGAGATTGATTATCTGGTACGAAGAAAGAAGGTAGTCCCGAAGATGTTCATCGCCTATCACCGGATTGCCTTCTGCGCAAAGGAAGAAGCAGATCTCAGAATTACCTTTGATTCTGCAATCCGTTTCCGAAACAGCCAGATCAGTCTGCATGAGTCCGGCAAAGAGAAGTATCTGACGAGTCCTGAAGAAATTCTGATGGAGGTCAAGCTGAGCGGGAGGTATCCATACTGGCTCAGCGATCTCTTATCAGAGATGAGGCTGTTCCGTTCCAGCTTCTCCAAATACGGTACGTTCTACACCATGCAGGAACAGAACCAGATCTCGGAAGATCGAGGTTCTGTTTCAAAATCTGTCCCATTGAATCATGAAAGCGAGGAATCCATATGTTCTCTTCCATACTGACAGAGACTGTATCCGGCATCACCTTCCAGCAGATTCTGATCTGCTTCTGCGGATCGATCTGTTCCGGTCTGATCATTTCTCTGTTCTATCGCTTCAGCATGCGTGCAAGCAGAGCCTTTCTGATCACGACTGCGATTCTTCCATCCATCGTCATGACCGTGATCATGATGGTGAATGGAAATCTCGGAGTCGGCATTGCGGTAGCGGGAAGCTTCTCGCTTGTCCGCTTCCGTTCCATGGAAGGCCGTTCCTCTGATATTGCAGTGATCTTTGCGGCAATGGCAGCAGGCCTTGCGTGCGGCATGGGATATGTCACTTTTGCCATGGTGATCAGTCTGATGATCTGCATGGCAGGATGGGTGCTGTCTCATCTGAACCTGTTCGGCCAGAATCAGAACCTGAGATTTCTCTCGATCACGATTCCGGAGGATCTGAACTTTGCGGATGCGTTCCAGGATCTCTTTGCCAGCTATACGAAAAAGAGCCGGCTTACCGAGATCCGTACCATCAATCTCGGTTCTCTCTACGAACTTCACTATGAAGTCACCTTGAACCATCCGGAAGAGGAGAAGGAATTCATGGATCAGATCAGAACCCGCAACGGGAATCTGACGGTCCGTTCCACCCTCATGGCACCGGTTTCTACCGAACTATGACAAGGAGAACTCTTATGAATCAGTTGCGAACCGGCATGTCTGCTTCGCTTGCAGCAATTCTCTTAACCGGCTGCTATGCAGGCGCAGAAACTGCACCATCTTCCTCGGCAGAAGCTTCTGCTTCCGCAATTGCAGAAAACCTGGAAGAGGAAGATACGAAGGAAACTTATGACGAAAGCACTGCCGTGAAGATTGCACTGAATGGAACCTCTGCATCCGCAGAAGGATCCGGAGTATCGATCAGCGGCGGCGAGATTTCCATCACCTCCCCTGGCACGTATGTCCTTTCCGGAACGCTGGATGAGGGACATATCGTGATCGACTGTGCTTCTAGGGGCAGCGTCCATGTGGTCTTCAATAACGCTTCGATCACCAGCACTTTTGGCCCGGCAATCCAGGTAGTGCAGGCAGACAAGACGATCCTGACTGCTGCCACCGGAACTGCCAATGAGATCACGGCCAGCGGCAGCGATGAAGACGGAACCAGCCATGCGGTAGATGCAGCGGATGATCTGGTTCTGAATGGCTCCGGAACCCTGCGGATCAGCAGTGAAGACGGAGATGGGATCCATGCCAATGATACCCTGAAGATCCTGAATGCAGTTCTGGACATTGAGGCCGGTTCAGATGGCATTGAGGTGCATGATGAACTCTATGAGCAGAACTCGATTCTGTCCATCACTGCCCAGGGAGATGGAATCAAGTGCGAAGACGATGATGAGACTTCTGATGCAAGTCATGAGATCCGTCTGAATGGCGGCATGATCACCATCACTGCTGCCGATGACGGCATTCAGGTGCAGGGCGATCTGTATGCAGAGGAGGGCACCTATGACATCACCGCCGGCGGCGGAAGTGCCAATGCCGTCAAAAAGGTCTCTGCCGGAGATTTTCCGAGAGGACAGGGACCGGATCAGAGCGATGCCGTTACCTCGGCAACCCAGGATTCCGAAGGCAATATGCCGGCGGCACCTGGAAGTGACGGGAATGCTTCGGACGGATCCGATCAGAATATCGGCCAGAAGCCGCCGGAAATGGAAACAGGCTCCTCAGAGAGCACGGATGAAGAGGAAGCTTCGAGATCAAAGGGCATTTCTGCCGAAGGCTCGGTATGGTTCCTCTCCGGAACCTGGACGATCGATGCAGCAGATGATGCGATCAATTCTGCCTCCAGCATCACGGTCAGCGATGGCTCCTATGAACTGAGTGCAGGAGATGATGGCACGCATGCGGATGATACGCTGACGATCGATGGCGGTACTTACACCATCACTACCAGCAGCGAAGGCCTGGAAGCCTGTAATGTTGTCCTGAATGGCGGCGTGATTGAGATCACCGCAACAGATGACGGGATCAATTCCTCTGATCCTGACAGCACAGCTGAGGGAATGGATGCGGATGATGGATCCGTAATTGAGATCCATGGCGGAACCATTACAGTGACAGCAGATGGAGACGGAATTGATACGAATGGTTCCGGTACGATGTCAGGCGGCACGGTGACGATCTATGGACCGGAGAATTCCGGAAATGGCGCCCTGGATTACAACGGCACCTTCACGGTGACCGGCGGCACGCTGTATGCTGGCGGCAGCAGCGGCATGGTGCAGGCACCGAGCTTTGATTCTTCCGTCTATACCATCATGATCGGGGTCACGGATTCCAGCGGACCGCTTGAAATCAGGGATTCTGATGGCAATACGGTCGCAGGCTATACTTCGGACCGTACCTATGAAATTCTGATTGCATCCAGCGAACAGTTCCAGGAAGGAAAGACGTATACCGTCTATCAGAATGGGACAGAACTAGGTTCTGTTACCATTTCCGAACCCATCAGCTATGTCAATACCAGTGCTTCCTCTGCCTCAGGCATGAGAGGAGGGCGCGGGCAAAGGGAGGCTGCGCCAGGAGGACCTGGCAGCAGCACAGAACAAAGCAGGGAAGAAGCGGGACAGCCGGTATAAGGCTGTCTCTTTTGATATAATGCCATAGGAATGGGAGGTACCCGGCCAATGAGAATCGGAATCGTCGGAACGAACTTTGTTTCAGATATGTTCATGAATGGAGCACAGGCAGTTTCAGAGATCACTGTGTCTGCAGTGATCAGCGGACATCGGGAACATGCAGAAGCGTTTGCGGAAAAATACGGAATTTCCCATGTATACGGAAATCTGGAAGAACTGATGGATTCCAGGGAGATTGACGCAGTCTATCTGGCAGTGCCCAACAGCCTGCATAAGGAAATGGCACTGCAGGTGCTGAAACATGGCATCTCGCTGATCTGCGAGAAGCCGCTGGTGCCGACCCTGGCTGATGCCAGGGAGCTCTATGCGTGTGCTGAGGAACACCATGCGTATCTTCATGATGCGATCGTTCCGCTGTATACCGATCATTTTCAGATTCTGAAGGAGAATCTGGCCAGGGTCGGAAAGATCCGCCATGTCTTCTTCAGCTTCTCGAAGTATTCCAGCCGCTATGATGCATACCTTGCCGGAAAGAATCCGACGACTTTCCGGAATGATCTCTGCAATGGAAGCTGGATGGATCTTGGCGTCTATACCATTGCAGATTTAGTCGGACTATTCGGAAAGCCGCTGTCTCTGCATGCAAGTTCCGTGATGCTGGAATCGGGAGTGGATGGCGCATCCTGCGGAATTCTGAATTACGGATCATTTGATGCGGTGACGATGGTCAGCAAGATTTCCACATCTTATCAGAATTCCGAGATCCAGGGAGAAGAAGGAACGCTGATCATCGAGAAGCCTTCCCTGATCTCAAAGGTTTATTTCCGCGGGGTTCATTCGGAAGAAACGGAATTGCTGACGAAGGATGATGCAAATTCATTCGGGGATCAGCTGCGCGATTTCGTGACGAATGTCGAAGCAGGAAAGAGCGAGAGCTCGCGGGTTCCGCATGCGCTTTCGCTGGCGGTCATCGAGACGCTGGAACAATGCAGGAAACAGGCTGGAGTCTATTATCCGAAAGAAGGAAGAACGGAATGAAGGGTTATATCAATGCAGAGATCTGGAAGCGCAGGGAAACTGCCTTTCTGATTGAAGATGGCGTGTTTCAGCAGTTCGGAACCGATGAAGAAATCCGCGAGCACCTGTCATCACAGGATGAGCTGATTGATCTGAACGGGGCATTCGTGATCCCTGGGTTCATGGATTCGCATATGCATCTATTGGAATACGGGCATTACCTGAACCATGTGCAGCTGGCTGGCTGCAGATCTGTTGATGACGTGCTGGCGAGAATCCGCGGCCGTCTTGAGAGTGAAGAGCCGGTCGACTGGATTCTGGCCAGAGGATTCAATGAAGAGGAATTCGATCATCCTGAGATGCCTGATAAGCAGATGCTCGACCATCTCTCACGCAACGTCCCGATCTGTTTGACCAGGGTATGCGGACATAAGATGGTATGCAATTCCAGAGCGCTGGAACTGGCGGGCATTGAAGCCGATTCCGAGATTGAAGGAGGCCGCATCGATTATGAACACGGGCTCCTGGAAGAGACGGCACTCAACGTCATGCATCAGGCATGGCCGAATGAGACCGTGGATTCCCTGAAGCAGGCAATTCTGAAAGGTGCGTCTGCCGCAAACCGCTATGGCATCACGAGTGTCGGCAGCGATGATTTCCTCTCGGTGACGAAGGACTGGCGCAGCGTTCTCGATGCGTTTCTGCAGCTCAGCTATCAGGAGAAGCTGACGGTCCGCGTCAATGAACAATGCGAGTTTGACAGTCCGGAAGAGCTTGCCGGATTCCTGGATGAAGGCTATACGACGGATGTCGGCGATGATCTGTTCCGGATCGGACCGCTGAAGATGGTGACAGACGGATCGCTTGGCGCAAGGACGGCTGCTCTTTCTGAACCATACAGTGATGCAGAGGACAAGAGAGGATATCCGATCTATACAAAAGCTGAGCTGAGAACGTATCTGGAGCTGGCGAACCGCTATAATATGCCTGCCATCTGCCATGCGATCGGAGACAAGGCACTGAATCAGGTGCTGGATCTCTATGAGGATCTGGTACTGCCAGGCAATCCGCTGCATTACGGGATCGTGCACTGCCAGATCATGACGCCTGAGCAGATTCAGAAAGTTCTGGACCAGAAGCTGGTCTGCTATTTCCAGTCTCTGTTCATCGATTCCGATGCGAAGATTCTGAAGCAGCGGGTCGGAGAGAAGCGGGCTGCTTCTTCGTATCCGTTCCGCACGCTGTATGAAGGAACGATTGCCTGCAATGGCAGCGATGCCCCGGTGGAAACTCCGGATCCTCTGAAGGGAATTCAGCTCGCTGTCACGAGAACTTCCCTGGATGGCAGTGCTTCGATGAATCAGACTGAATGCATGAGCGTGGAAGAAGCGCTTACCTCCTATACGGAAAAAGGACCGGAAGCGTTCTTCTCAGAACATACCGGGAGGCTGGAACCAGGCTATCATGCAGACTTTGCGGTCCTGGAAAAGAATATTCTGAATACTCCGGCAGAGACGATCAGCCAGGTCCGTGTTCTGAGGACAGTGCTTTCCGGAGAAGAAGTCTATGAAATTCCGCAGAATTGAAGAAAAAGACATTCCGGTATGCCTGGAATGGTACAACTGGTATATCCGCAATTCCAGGGCTACTTTTGAAACGAAGGAACTGACCCTGAAAGAGTTTGCGGACCGGGTTCATCGGGTGACTGCATCCTATCCATGGATTATCCTCGAAGATCCCCAACCGGTCGGCTATGCGTATCTTTCGGCATTCAATGACCGGGCAGCATATGACTGGACGGCAGATGTTTCGATCTACCTCCGGCATGATGCAGGGCATCAAGGCTATGGGACCGCGCTGATGAAGCAGCTGATCCAGATGGCAGAGCAGGATGGCTACAAGCATCTTGTCAGCATCGTCTCGGAAGGCAATGCCGCCAGCGAGCGTCTTCATGAAGACTGCGGGTTTGAGAAGGCAGCGTTCTTCAGGAACTTCGGCTATAAGCATCATCAATGGATCGGCGTGACGTATTATGTTCTGACCCTCTCCGATCAGTTTGAAGAGGAACCATCCGAACCGGAGGACCATGATGTCTGAAGTCATTCTTGCGGGAATCTGCCTGAAAGAAGAGGCCCATGAATTCGCAGGACTGATGGCCGAGTGCAGGGCATTGTGTGCGGCGTGCGGAAGAACGGTTGCGGCAGAAATCACGCAGCAGTCGGATAGCTTCGACCGGAAGACCGCCTTCCGTTCGGGCAAGCTGCAGGAGCTTGCAGCACTCGTGAAAGAGACGGCAGCAGAAGCAGTCGTCTTTGCCAATGATCTCAGCGTAGCCGCAGGCCAGCGGATTGAAGAAGCCTGCGGGGTGCGGGTCATTGATCGTACGGCTCTGATCCTGGATATCTTCTCTCTGCGTTCGCAAAGCCGGCAGGCAAAGCTTCAGGTGGAGATGGCAAGGCTGCAGTATGCGCTTCCGCGGCTCAGCGATCCGTCGGAACAGGAATCCCATGAACGCGGCGGTTCCTATCGTTCCAGAGGTTCTGGCGAACAGCGCTCTGCCCAGGTGAAGATCACTTACCGCAAGCGGATCCGTCAGCTTCAGAAGCAGCTGGCGGAACTTGAGAAGCAGAATCGGATGACGGAGAATCGCAGGTCGAAGAGCGAGCTTTCCAGAGTAGCTCTGACAGGTTATACCAATGCTGGCAAGAGCAGTCTGCTCAATGCGATGCTGCGGGAGAATTCCCGAGAAGGCCTGCAGGTTCCGGAAAAAGACATGCTGTTTGCGACTCTTGATACGAGTGTCCGGCAGGTTTCCAGCCAGGGCAGGCAGTTTCTGCTGTATGATACCGTAGGGTTTGTGTCAAAGCTTCCGCATACGCTGATCGATGCCTTTCACAGCACGCTCGATGCGGCCAGGAATGCGGATCTTCTGCTGCATGTGATTGATGCATCGGATCCGCAGTGGGAAGAAAAAGCGCGGGTTACCGAAGAGACTCTGCAGGAAATCGGCGCAGGCGCAATTAAGAGAATCCGGGTTTTCACGAAGAGCGATCTTGGCATTCATCAGGATCTTCCGGAAGGAATCCGGGTTTCTGCAAAGACCATGCAGGGCATTCCGGAACTGATGGAACAGATTGCGGATACGCTGTATCCGGAAGAAGAAACGCTGATCTGCCATCTGCCGTATTCTGCCATGGCATTTCTGGAGGAGCAGCGCAGAATTGTACAGATTGAAATACTGGAAGAAGGGGAGCAGGGACTGAAAGTCCGGGTATCCGGTCCCAGGGTCCGCCTGATCCCGTTCCATGCATACAGGGAGGAAAAAAGATGAATAAGACAGTTTGGGAAAAGTATGACGAAAAAGGAAGGAATCTGATCAGTACCTTTGCAGAGGAATACCGCCAGTTTCTGAGCAAGGTCAAGACGGAACGGGAGTTCGTCTCGGAAGGAAAGAAGATGGCTGAGGAAGCAGGCTTCCGGGATCTGAAATTCGTGACGGGTCCATTGAAGCCAGGCGATCGGGTCTATGCGGTGAATCGGGGCAAGAATCTCTGTCTGTTTGTCATCGGGAATCAGCCGCTGACAGAGGGCATGAACATCCTTGGTGCGCATATCGACAGCCCGCGCATGGATCTCAAGCAGCATCCTCTTTATGAAAAAGACGGACTGGTTCTGCTGGATACGCATTACTACGGCGGCATCAAGAAGTATCAGTGGGTAGCCAGACCGATGGCTCTGCATGGGGTCGTCTGCCGCAAGGATGGCTCGAAGGTAATCGTGAACATCGGCGAGAAGGCAGATGATCCGGTGGTCGGGGTTTCGGATCTTCTGATTCATCTTGCCGCAAAGCAGATGGAGAAGAAAGGCAGCACTGTGGTGGAAGGGGAAGCCCTCAATGTGCTGGCAGGCTCGATTCCGATGGCAGGGGAAGAGAAAGACCCGGTCAGGAAATATCTGCTGGACCTTCTGAAACAGGAATATGACATCGAAGAAGACGACTTCCTCTCCGCAGAGATTGAAGTCGTTCCGGCCGGGGAAGCAAGAGATTACGGACTTGATCGTTCGATGATTCTCGGCTATGGACATGATGACAGAGTATGTGCTTATACCAGTCTCAGGGCAATTCTCGAGATGAAGAATCCGGAACGTACTTCCTGCTGCATTCTCACCGATAAGGAAGAAATCGGCAGTGTGGGTGCTACGGGCATGCATTCCAGATGGTTTGAAATGGTCATCACCACGATGCTTGCTCATGCAGGAAAAGCAGATCTTGTGCATCTGAATGAAACTCTGACAAATTCCATGATGCTGAGCAGCGACGTCAGCGCTGCCGTTGACCCGAATTATGAAGATGTCAACGATCTGAAGAATGCGGCTTATTTCGGAAAAGGAATCGTCTTCAATAAGTATACCGGTGCCCGCGGCAAGTCTGGTTCCAATGATGCGAACCCGGAATTCATCGCAAAGGTCCGCAAAGCCATGGAAGACAGTGATGTCATGTTCCAGACTGCAGAGCTCGGAGCAGTGGATGTCGGCGGAGGCGGAACGATCGCTTATATCCTTGCTCAGCTGAACATGGATGTGATGGATGCAGGCATTGCCGTGCAGAACATGCATGCCCCATGCGAGATCGTATCCAAGGCCGATGTCTATGAGGGATACCGTGCATACAAGGCATTCCTCATGAATGTGCATTGATTCCTTATGAATCTGCTTATTCGCCAGAGACTGTTCTCCTGGCTGGACAGCTATGAGGTATATGCGGAGGATGGAACCCCTGTCTACACGATCAAAGGAGAACTGTCTTTCGGCCATCAGCTCAGAATCTATGAACATTCCGGAAGGCCGATCGGATTGGTCAAGGAGGTGCTTCTCTCTTTTCTGCCGTCATTTTGTTTCTATCAGAACGGCCGGCAGATCGGAACGCTTCATAGAAAGATGAGCCTGTTCCATCCGCGGTATGAGATTCCCGAACTTGGCTGGAGTGCAGAAGGTGACTTCGTTCAGTGGAATTACACCGTGCGGGATGAAACCGGTCGGGAAGCTGCGGTGATCTCAAAGCAGATTCTGAATCTCACGGATACTTATGTTCTGAGCATCTTTGATCCGAAGAATGCTCTTCTGGTTCTGATGATCGTGCTTGCCATCGATGCAGAGCTTTGCACAGCAGGGAAAGCATCCTGAAAACATATGAACAAGGAAGATCTTGCCAAGGTAATCGCTCTGCGGCATGACCTGCATGCACATCCGGAGCTGTCTCTAGAGGAAGCGCGCACCTGTCAGGTCCTGATGGACTTTGTCCGGCAGCACTCTGACTTTGAGATTGTTTCCTGTCAAGGCTGGTTCTATGCCTGCCGGCATGCAGAGCATCCGCAGACTGGACCGATTGCGTTCAGGGCAGACATGGATGCCTTGCCAATGGAAGAGACGATCCCGCTTCCCTATGCATCAGAGGTTCCCGGCGTCAGCCATAAATGCGGTCATGACGGACACAGTGCCGCTCTGGCCGGCCTTGCAATGGAGCTTTCCGGAAGGCCGCTTCGCCGGGATGTATATCTGATCTTTCAGCCTGCTGAAGAAATCGGAAAAGGCGGAAAAGTCTGCTCTGCACTTCTGGAAGAGAAGCAGATCCATGAGGTCTATGCATTTCATAACCTCAGCGGCTATCCGGAAGGGGCGGTTGTATTCCGGCATGGCCTTACACAGCCTGCTTCCATGGGGCTTACCCTGTCCTTCGCCGGGAAAACGAGCCATGCGGCAGATCCGGAGCTGGGAATCAATCCTGCCGGAACACTTGCCCGTCTGGTGCTGTTTCTGGAAGAAGCGTGTCATTCAGAGAACCGCGGGCTGCTGCTTTCAACGATCGTTCAGATGGAAGCAGGCAGCAGGAACTTCGGAATCTCTGCGGGGAGCGGCTCGCTTTCTGTCACCCTGCGGGCAGAGGCAGAAGCTGAGATGGACCATCTGAAGGACCGTCTCTGCAGCCGGGCTGAGGAACTTGCAGAGGAAAACCATCTCAGACTATCGATTTCAGCCTCTGATCGCTTTCCGGAAACCAGGAATGAGGAGACTTGTCTGAACCGGGTCATTTCTGCTGCAGAACAGAATGGCTATCCGACGATCAATATGCCGGAACTATGGCGTGCCTCCGAAGATTTCGGATGGTATCTGCATCGATGCCCCGGGGCGATGTTTTATCTTGGCAATGGGGAAACCTGGCCCGCTCTTCACTCAGCGGCATATGATTTCAACGATCATCTCTTGGAACGGGCAATCCGGATGTTTGAAGGCCTGATCTGAATAAAGGAGAGAACATTGATAAAAATACTTTTCGTCTGCCATGGCAGCATGACCATCCGGCCTCGAAAAAACCAGTAAATAAGCCACTTTCAGAGTCCTCAGACCGGAGTTTGACGCCAATTCCGATTCAATTGATAATTCGAATTTAACAGACTAACAAGTAGGACTTCAAATAACAAAATAACCATTACATAGTGCATCCCGGAAATGATTAGGCGGTCATGAGGGATGCGCTTTTTTGTTGGCCGAAGATCCTCCCCGGCCCATTTACATAGCACCACTGAGAAGACTTTTCAAAAAGCCGGATCAGTGGTGCTTTGTCGTTTCCGGAAATTCTTCCGGAGCGAGACTTCTCATCGAATAAGGAGGATCACGATGAAAAAAGAACAGACCATATTAATCAACGGAGTTCGCTATTACGAGAGCAAGCCTGCATGCCGCAAATGCTTTTTCTGGAAGACCCGGAAGGTCGGATGCACTCTTGGAAAGAATAACTGCTATTACCTGGCAAAGGCACCGAAGAAGTCACCCTGCGACGGGCGCTGCTATGGACCCTGCGCCAACTTCTGCATAAGAAAGGCCCTTGGACAGGAGAGGTGCCGGCGAATGCGTAAACCAGACGAGAACCTGAACCACTGTAAGAACCTCCGGAAGCTGGAGATCAAGGTGGATCGCAACAAGCAGCCGCCCAAATGCAGCAAATGTCCCTACTATCAGCCGCAGTTCCGCTACAGGTAAGACAGCCAAGTCGATCCTGATTTCCTGCGGTGTAAGACTTGCGGTCTTCGATATTCAGGAGTTCAGAGACCTGACAGCCTATGACGAACTGGAGCTGGATACGCTGGGAGATAAGAAGACAGCGCTGTTTCTGATCATGTCAGATACCGATGCGACGTTCAACTTCCTGATCTCTATGATCTACACACAGCTCTTCAATCTGCTCTGTGAGAAGGCAGACGATGTATACGGCGGCAGACTTCCAGTCCATGTCCGGTGCCTGATCGATGAGGCAGCCAACATCGGCCAGATTCCTAACCTGGAGAAGCTGATTGCGACGATCCGAAGCAGAGAATCTCAGCCTGTCTGGTCCTTCAGGCCAGATCCCAGCTGAAGTCAATCTATAAGGACAATGCCGATACTATCATTGGTAACTGTGATTCCCAGGTATTCCTTGGTGGATCAGAGCCTACGACATTGAAAGAACTGTCAGAGGCACTAGGGAAGGAAACCATTGATACCTTCAACACCTCGGATACCAGAGGCAACAGCCCGAGCTACGGTATGAACTACCAGAAGCTGGGAAAGGAACTGATGAGCAGAGATGAGCTTGCTGTCATGAATGGCAGCAAGTGTATCCTGCAGCTCCGTGGTGTGAGACCGTTCCTTTCTGACAAGTACGATCTGACCCAGCATCCGAACTATAAGTATACCGGTGACTGTGAAAAGAAGTATCTGTTTGATATTGAGAAGTATCTGAATCACCGGATGAAACTGAAAAAGGACGAGGTCTTCGATGTGATTGAGGCCTGAGGCAGCTTCGGCTGCCTTTACATAGCGGATAACCGCATGTTGCCTGGATGAACGGATCATCAGCCCGGTGCCTGTAGAGGCAGAACAGAAGAGGGCCAGTCATCGACCGGAAACATCAGGTAAAACCTATCTCTCCCGCAAGGGATCTTCATAAGCAGGCCGTGTATGGCATTTTTCAACAGCGCAGTCGGTGTACTGCAGACTCTCGTTGTAGCACTTGGTGCAGGTCTTGGTATCTGGGGAGCAATCAACCTTCTGGAAGGCTACGGCAACGATAATCCCGGCGCGAAGTCCCAGGGTATGAAGCAGTTGATGGCAGGCGGCGGTGTCGCCCTCATCGGCATCACTCTGGTACCACTTCTGTCCGGTCTGTTCGGCTGATCTGCCGACAAAGGATGAAGGTATTTCCTGCATCTTTACATAGCAGGTGACATCCTTGCGGTGTGTATCCGCCTTGTTACAATGAAATCAAGATAGGGACAATCCCACTCCGGAAAGGAAGGTCAGATATGTTTATTCTCAAGCTTATTGCAAAGATCGCATTACTGCCGATGCTGCTTGTTCTCTTAACTCTGCATATTCTTGTGAAGATCAGCCTGAATCTGGCATCCATTGTTGCCGGAGGTCTGATCCTCGTTGTATTTGGCTGTCTCGTCTATGTGATTGTTAAAGCCAGATGGACTGATGTGCTTATTCTTGGACTGATGGAAGCTACAATCGTAGCGGTTACCTTTGGCGCATCGATGATCACTGGACTGTTGGACATGGCCAGTGACAGCCTGGGAAGTTTTTTTCTTTCATAAAAAGCATTTTGTGGATGATTCACTGAACAATGACACAATTGCTTAATGACTAAGTGCTACGATATTAAAAAACTGGCAATTGCGGGATTGTCATTGAATATCTGGAGGAGTTAAATGCTTTTAGAAACAACATTAATTGAACTTGCTAAGGCAGGTGGTACTGATATTTTTCTATCTTCTGGAGCTAATTTACTTCGGAAGGTAAAGAAAACAAAAGATATCAAGAAACTCTTTATCGGTACTGGAGAGTTCTTTTTGGGGTATGAGAATAATGGGGCTGCTTTGTTTGATGACATGGCTAATGTGTTATCAAATGAAAATATGGTTAAGTTGGCAAACGAACTAAAGGAGGAGCCTGGATATAATTTAAGAGACAAGTTAACCAACTCTCTTCTGCATATTATGAGGCAATATGAGATTCCACATGACATTGCACTTTCATATGCAGATGCCATACTTTATGCGATCATTGAGCAACTTCCGGAAGTGGCACCTGAGAAATATGACAGAGTATATTTAGCAAGTTGGAAATCAGAACAGGAGAAAAGTTTCAGGGAACTAAATGATAGAATCAAAAGAATAACTGATGAACTTGCAATATACCAGAATCGTCAAATAGAAATATTGTCAGCTGATGCTGTTGACATGCAATTACGAAGAGAAACCAAGAATCCAAGTATTGGATTTGAATTCTTTGATGTTGACGACGATGTATTTAAGACTGCTCTGTTAGAGAAAAAACATAATGAGGTTATTTGCATTAAGTCAAGATGCATAGAAGAGGCCGTATACTCAACCATTAATGAGCTTTGGAAGCAGGGGGAGAAACGCCCGGTTTTCTTGGTAAAGAATGAAGATGATTGGAAACGGCTAGAACAGATTCATAGTACAGGAAATGTGTATGTAGCTTGGTTCTATGCTGACCAGATTGTTGCAATACCAAATAATACTAATGTCTTCTTTTTTACAGAAAGGAAGCCGAGTTTCTGTAAAGAAGAAATTATTCTACGACCTCGAACATATTCGACAATTGCAGCAGCTTTACAGCGGTTTGGAATGGGAATAAATGAAGCTCATGCTTTAGTGTCAGAAACTCATGGATTGTATATGCCAATGAAAAAGAAAATTTTCAATGGTGCATACTTAAAAGAACCAGGGTGGTTAAGTGCATTACCGGTTCGAGTTAAAGAAACTGCATTGCTTGTAGGGCAGTGGACTGAGTGTGAGGGTGATAAAGCAGTTATTGAATGCTTAAGCGGAATCTCGTATTCAGATTTTATCAGTACTATTAAAGAATTTTCAAAAGACGAGGATCCTTTTGTCCATATAGTTGATGTAAATTCTACCAAAGAGTACTATCTCGCGAGTGTTGAGAATTGTTGGGATTATATCGATGTTGAGATTGATAGTGAGATTTGGAAGCAATTCCAAGGGATATTTATCGAAGTAATTAATGAGTCTGAAAAGCTTTTTAATTATTCAGCTCAAGAAAAGCTGATGGCTCAGTTTAAAGGTGAAAGGCTTTTCTGGTCATCGATCATCAGGAAAGGTATGATTCGTAGCCTTATAATGAAAGCCTTTTATAAAAATGATAGACAATGTCAAGAAAAACTAGACATTCTTATAGAAAAGGTACTGGACTATATTCAAACGGCAGACCAATGGCATTATCTATCTCATTTTTTTGTCGATTTGTGTGAAGTATCACCTAAGGCAGTGCTGGAAAAGTTATCCCTTGAAAAGAGTGCATCAACAGGCTTGTTTGAGCTGTTCGAAAATCAGTCGGCAGATTTCATTTTTGGGCGTAATGATTATATTGAGATACTGTGGGGAATTGAGGAACTTCTTGTTCAACGAGAATATGCAGCGTCTGCCTTGGAATGGTTATTATATCTTGATAGTCTGTCATATGATTACAAATCTAATAATCCCAAAGATATTTTGAATAAGGTTTTTTGCACTTGGTATAACTTTTCAGCATTTTCTACCAGTGGTGAAAAAATAAGAGTTGCCTCTAAAGCCATAAGTAGCGATAAGAATGCATGGAATATTATATTTGAAGCACTTCCAACGAATCATCCTAGTATCTGGGGGGCATTGAACCATCCTCAGTATAGAGAGCACATGGAAGAACGTTCTACAGATACAAGAGAAATGCAACAAACCAATAGGGGATACTTGAAGCTGTTGATTTCTCATACTGAATTTTCTCCAGACAGATGGAATAAAATGCTCAGTATATTCCATGAAGTTGATGATAACTTGAGAAAATCTATTATTGATAGACTTCAATTTGAGCTGTCTCAGATGGATGACTCTGAGAAAATATTGATTAAGGATTATATTAGAAAGCTCATATACAAGCATAGATATTTTGCATCCGCAGAATGGGCTATGGGTGAGGAAAGAATTGAGGAGCTCCTTGGTGTACTGGACATGATTTCCGTTTCGTGTCCTGAGTACGATTACGAATATTATTTTAGACCTGCTTATGATGGGGTGATTATGGATCCTGTTCCATATGACGAAGATGATAAAAGAGAGTCGAATGAACAGAAAACAAAGGAACTTTACAAGTCTAAGATTCAGGAGATTAAAGAAAAACACATTAATCTGAAATTGCTTTCAGAGTTATGTGCTCATGGTGACAGATCGACTCTTGGCAGCGTTATGTCAGAATACTGGGATGGTATTAATTTTGACAAGAATGTGTTTATTGCATTATTTGAATCCGAAGAAAAGCACATTATGGCTACTGATTATGTCGAGGGTTTGGCGAGAAAAGGAGTTGATGTATTTCATTCAGTTACAGCGTTGTCAGATCAGATAAAGATTCCAGATAGCTACCTGACTACATTGTATAGAATAGAGTCTGTATATACCGAAGGAACACCTCTTATCGACAAGGAAACAACAGAAATGAAACGCAGTTTCTGGAAAGATTTTCGGTGGTGTTCAATCAGAAATATGGATTGGGCAATTCATGAGTGCAGTAAATATGGAACGGTGAATACTTACGTAAACCTGCTATACAGTTATAGCAGGGAACTGAAGCCTACACTGGAACAGCTTTATGACAGATTCATTTATATCGATACAATGGAGCGAGGAAACATAGATTCCATGACGGACTATTACTTGAAAGAACTGCTAAAACCATTGCAGGCAGCGTTTATAAATGATGAAACAAGAAGTGCAAAACTAGCCCATGTTGAAATGAACTTCTTTTATGTTTTGGATTGGGAAGACATGAGATGTTTCCAACAAGAGATAAAACATGAACCAGAGTTGTACGCAGAGATGGCATCGATAATCTTTCGTCGGGAAGGAGAGACTTCACAAGATAATTTAAGCCAGGAAAATCAACAATTGGTCCAAGTTATTTATAGATTATATGATAAAGCCAAGTTTTGTCCGGGCGAGGAAGATGGGCATGTTCACTATTCAGATCTTGAAAAATGGGTTGAGAGATTTCTAATTCTACTTACCTCTAATAATCAAAAGGATTTATTCGGCATGCTATTGGGAAGACTATTTGCCTATGCTCCCGTAGGAGAAGATGGTTATTATCCATGCGAAGAAGTTAGGGAAATAATCGAGAAAGTAGCAGATAAGTCGCTTCTGGAAGAGTATGAGTGTGAGCTATTCAATAAACGTGGATTATTCACGCCAACCGCCGGAAGAGAAGAGAGAGACATGGCGAATGATTATTTGAAAACAGCAGATTACCTTTGCACACTTTATCCTAAAACAGCAGAAATTTTCTATGCCATGTATCGTAGATACACTCATGATTCGGAGTGGGAAAGAAAAAGAGCTGAAAACGGACTTTTTTAAGACAATAAAGGCCGGGTGCTTCGAGCAGGCGAAAGCTACCGCAATGACGGCCGTTACGATTACCGTTACACCGATGCCTTAGGAAAGCGCAGATGTGTTTACGCAGAAACGCTGGTTGAACTGCGAAAAAAGGAAGACAAAATCAATGCCGCAAAGGCCGCGAATATTAACTATGCAGAGGATGCGACAACCGTTATGGAACTCGTTGAAAGATATACTTCCCTAAAGTAGGGTGTACGGTATAAAACAAAGGTGGGATATAACTTCGTGAAGAACATCCTTGCCAAGGACAAGTTCAGAGCCAGACAGATTCGTGATATCCGCGTGTCGGATGCGCAGCTATGGTTTGTCCGCCCCCAGAAAGAGGGGAAGGGATACAGCACGATCACATCAATTCGTGGAGTCATAAAGCCTGCATTTCAGATGGCCTGCAATGAGGACATCATTCTGAAGAATCCAATTCTATTTAATCTAAGCGATGTCGTGAGCAATGACTCCAAGCAGAGAGATGCCATGACCGAAGAGGAGTACGACGTCTGGATGACCTTTATTCATGATGATTCCAAATATCATAAGTATTATGATGAATTTGTCGTGCTGCTTGGCACCGGGATGCGAGTCAGCGAGTTCTGTGGGCTGACGCTCAGTGATCTGGATTTCAAGAAGCACAGGATCCATGTGGATCACCAGATGGTCCGGGAACGTGACGGAAAGTACTACGTTGAGAAGACCAAGACGAAGAGAGGCGTCCGTTACATTCCGATGACAGAACAGGTTGAGGAGAGCCTGCTCAACATTGTGAACAACAGGCCGAAGCTGGAGAAGGAACATGTCATCAATGGATACACCGGCTTTCTTCTGATCGATAAGGATTTGAAGCCGAAGGTGGCATTGCATATCGAGAACGAAATGCGCTGGGCCATGAAGAAGTTCAAGAAGCTCTCCCCGGAGACAGATCTTCCTCATATCACACCGCATGTGTTCCGGCACACCTTCTGTACGAACCTGGCATCCGCCGGAATGGATATTAAGAACCTGCAGTATCTGATGGGACATTCTGATGTCGGTGTAACGATGAATGTGTACACGCACACCAATTACGATAAGGCTTCCGAACAGCTCCGCCGCGTGATCGACTTTTGTCCCATTTCACAGCTCCCTGACGCCAGAAAAAAGAGCGAAAATGGGGCTGACGCCAAATCTGACGCCATTGGCGTCAAAATTGGCGTCAAGAAGCGTAGAGTTATGTAGTTTTGAAAAAATTGAGTCCTCAGAAATGGCTTAAAATAAGAACTTTTTAAGGGGATGAAGAGATGATTAAGATCTTATTTGTATGTCACGGCAATATCTGCCGTTCTGTTTCTGCACAGTATATCATGCAGGATCTGGTCAGCCATGCAGGATTGTCAGAGGATTTCTTCATTGATTCTGCGGCTGTTTCTGCAGAAGAGCTGGGGAATCCGATTTATCCTCCGATGAGAAGAACACTGGCCGCACATCGTGTTCTGATCGGAACACATGCAGCCAGGAAACTGAACGATACGGACTATGATGACTTTGATCTGCTGATCGGAATGGATTCAGAAAACAGGTTCGGCATGCGCAGGATTGTGAAAGACGACCCGATGCACAAGATTCATTTTCTGATGGAGTACACGGATAGCCCGGATCGTGAAATCGAAGACCCATGGTATTCCAGAAACTTTGAGAAGGCTTATCAGGACATTCTGAGAGGCTGCAAAGGCTTATTGCACAGCCTCACATCATCGGAGCGAAAATTCTGAGAACAAGATAGAAGAATGTCCGGAAGATACCCATCCGGCAATCCTCCATGGAAACTTCATGACTGACTTTCTGGGCTTCCAGGAAGTCATCCCGGATTGCATTGATTTCAGCGGAACGGAATAAAGCCGTTCCGTTTTCAAAATGGAGATAAAGCGAGCGGTAATCCAGGTTGATGGTTCCGACCGTTGCAACTTCATCATCACTGACAAACACCTTGGCATGATCAAAACCAGGAGTATATTCATAGATTTTCACCCCTCCCTGGATCAGATTCGGATAATAGCTGCGGGTGATACGCCAGATGATCTTCTTGTCAGGGATGCCGGGGGTGATCATGCGCACATCCACACCGCGCTTTGCGGCCAGAATCAGGGAGTTCATCAGATCCGTATCGATGATCAGATAGGGAGTGAAGATGTAGCAGTAGTGCTTTGCATGATTCAGAATGTTCAGATAGACATCCTGACCGGTAAGCTGAGAATCAAGCGGAGTATCTCCATATGGCGCAATGAAGCCATCGGCGACTCCCTCCAGTGCTTTCCGTTTCCATATCGTATAGTCAGAGTCTTCATGCGTATATGCATTCCAGTTCGTGAGGAACAGCACGGTATAGCTCCATACTGCATCTCCGGTGATCCGGATCGCATTGTCTTTCCAGTGGCCATGGAGATGCTTCAAATTGATATATTCATCCGCGAGATTGATGCCCCCGGAATAGGCGACAGTTCCGTCGATGACCATGATCTTGCGATGGTCCCGATGATTCATGATGCCATTGAGCAGCGGGTGGATGCGGTTGAACGCAACCGATTCAATTCCTTCCTTTCTGAGCGTTTTCCAGTAGTTTCCAGGCAGCGTATTCAGCGATCCCATGTCGTCATACATGACACGGACCGTTACGCCGGAGGCTGCTTTCTGCTTCAGAATATCATGAATGGAATCCCACATGACGCCTGGCTCGATGATGAAGTATTCCAGGAAGATGAATTCCTCTGCATTCCGAAGATCTTCCAGCATGTGCTTCCATCCGAGCTCGCCAAGCCCGAAATATCTGAACCCTGTATTTTCATAAATCGGAAAAGCGGCACTGCTGCTGATGAAGCGATACTGACCGGCCAGATCTTCATCCTGGAAGGCTTTCTTCTGAATTTCAGGGTTCTGCAGGTAGTATTTTTCAGCGGAAGAGGTTTCCTGCTGCAGTTCCTTGTAGATCCGAGAGCTGAATCGATCAAGAACTTCCAGAAACAGCCATACCAGGATTCCTCCGGCAGGTGCAATCAGGATCAGAACAATCCACATCAGATCCGAGGAGAGATGCCTGGAATAGCTGACAATCAGCAGAACAACCAGCAGGCTGAACAGTCTCAGACCGATTTCCAGCGCATTCATCAGCTCTGAGGGAATATAAGCCAGAGAAGAATAGATGAAAGCTCCTTCAAGAATAATCAGCAGAATCAGGATCGCAGTCCGGCTGAACAGTATATGAACAATCTTTTTCATTCCCGCCTCCTCGGAATTATACGACGCGGCCGAGAAAACCCATGAGCTTCAGCCATGGGATGACAGGCCGCCTCCACTATATCATTTAAGTAGTGAGGAGGTTAATACATGTATCTGACGCAGACAAACTACATTCGGCATCTGCCGAAGAATCAGTATGAAGCAATTCTGGAGATGTGTGCATACGCCAACAATCTGTATAACGTCGGGCTGTATCAGATCCGCCAGCATTTCTTTGCGACGCATCAGTATCTGAGGTATGAAGAGAACTACCATCTCTGCAAAGGCAATGAGAATTACAAGCTGCTGCAGGCTGGCATTTCCCAGCAGATTCTGCGGATCTGTGATCGCAGCTTCAAGTCTTTCTTTGCGCTGATCTCTAAAAAGAAGTCTGGCGTATACGACAAACAAGTGCATATTCCGCACTATCGTGCCAAAGGCGGAAAATATCTGCTTGTGCTGTCAACAAATGCAATCAATATCAGGAACGGATATCTGATCATTCCGATGAGCCGGGCGTTTGCAAAGCAGCACGCTGATCTTGACGCAATTCGTATTCCTGTTCCGGAACGTATTGCAGACAAAAAGATCTGTGAGATTAAAATACTCCCTGTACTCAACGGCAAGGTACTGAAAATTCAGTATTGCTACGAACAGGAAGCAGAGCCGCAGAATCTGAATACCGACAATGCATTAGCAATTGATGTTGGTCTGGATAATCTTGCGTCGTGTGTAACAACGACTGGGACGCCGTTCATTGTGGACGGGCGTAAACTCAAATCAATCAACCAGTGGTACAACAAGCAGCTTGCACACTACGCCTCAATCAAAGACCATCAGCGCATTAAAGGCTTTACAGCATGTATGAGCCGTATCACAGACAAGCGGAACCGGCAGGTGACGGATTACATGCATAAGGCGGCACGCTATATCGTTGACTTCTGCATTGAAAATGATATCGGAACACTCATCGTAGGACACAACGTTGACCAGAAGCAGTCTGTCAATATGGGAAAATCGAGCAATCAGAAGTTCGTTCAGATCCCGTTTGATCAGCTTCGTACGTATCTGAAGTGTCTTTGCGAGCGATATGGCATTGCATACATTGAAACGGAAGAATCGTATACATCAAAGGCATCGTTCCTGGATGGCGATGATATTCCTGTATTCGATGCAAAGAATCCGTATGCCGGCGCATTCTCAGGCAAGCGTGTCAGGCGAGGACTGTATCGCACAAAAGAAAACACGCTCATCAATGCGGATATCAACGGAGCGTGCAACATTGCGAAGAAAGGTAAGCAGAACCTCAGCATTGAGGGACTGTGTAGAGGGCTATTGGCAAGCCCATTGAGAATAAGGATCGCATAAGCGATCAAACTTCTCAGGAATCCCACGTGCTTTAACCGTGGGAGTGTCAATCTAGCAGGAATCTGATCTGCAGAAAGAGCTGATCGTTCGCATGCATGCAGAGAAGAAGATCGGATAGGACCTGGCTTTTTCAGAATCGGGGAAAGACTTCCGGAAGAACCTGGAGCGGGAAAGTTCTGGCTCGTATCGCAGCTTCCTTGCTGCAGCAGGCACGATCGGAAGACAAATGGCGTAATTTCGGGTAAGATGGAAGCAGAAATCAGGAGTACACAACGATGAGTGAAGCGGGAGAGAATATCCGTCTGCAGAAGGCGGTAGAACAATACCGGGAAAAAGGAACCGATGAAGCCTACTATGCAATTCTCGATGCAGTTGAGGATTGCGTGCGACATGATGCAGAAGTCTGGATCAATGGGAATCCGATTCCAGGCGATCCGGATCATGTGGATCCCTCTGGCATGGAAGGCGACGACGGGCAGTTCTATATGATGATTTTTTCTTCCCGTGAGGCTTCCAATCATGGGGAGAACCAGCATCCGATGCTGGTGGGAATCCGGGATATGATCGCAACGGTTTATGGAACTGAGCATTGTGCTGGATTAGCTATCGATTACGGCTTCGGCCTGGAAGTGCCGATGGTGACCAGAGAAGTACTGGAACAGATCCTGCCGGCAGAGGCAGCGGAATTCTGAATCGATGCGGATGCAGTCTGGCAGATGCCGGACTGTTTTTTCATCAATGAAAAAGAGCAGCGAAATCGCCGCTCTTACCGGTATAGCTCCGGATACAGGAATTCCAGAAACAGGGGAACGATGGTTTCCCAGGAAGCTTCGCTGTGCGTGCCGCCCACAACGACATTCGGAAAGGTATGGCAGCCCTGCTCCGTGTAGGCATGATTGATCTCCAGGAGATAATCCATGCAGCGGGCAAACGTCTTCTTTGCCTTGACTTCATTGGAACCGAAGTCCAGATAGATTCTCGTGTCATGCGAGAAGCTGGAACTGCTGATCAGCTCCGTGATCTGATTCACGTAGATATCCATCGTCGAGCTGACACAGGCAGCCTTGGAATAGAGGTCATTGTACTTTGCGATCATATACATCGACATCAGACCGCCCATCGAGGATCCGGCAATGCCAATCTGTTTGCGGTTTTTTGAAATCCGGTATCTTTTCTCACAGGCAGGTTTCAGGGTATTTGCAAACCATTCTCCGGTGAGTTCTCCCTTCGCATTGAGATTGCCGATCCAGCTGTGAGAATCCGGCTGAAACGGGCTGTATTCCTCCAGTCTGGCATTTCCGGTATGATTGCAATCCTGCCCGATCACGACCAGCGGCAGGCGGGTATGATCAAGATAGTCGCGGATGCCCCAGCTTTTTCCATACGTGGCCAGGGAATCATCGAACAGATTATGCCCGTCAAACATGTACAGGACCGGATAACGCTTCCGGCTTTCCTCATAGCCGTCCGGCAGATAAGCCCAGATTTTTCTCGGACTCTGGCCCAGGGGATCAATCGGAAGCTCAAACTCCTCAATTCTTCCCATGCCGTTCTCCCATCCATTTGATATGCGATTCCGTGCCGCTGCGGATCCGCTGAATATTCGCCTTATGCCGGTAGGTGACGAAGCACCAGAGGGCAAGCAGGCAGATCGACACATTCACCGGATTCTTCAGCACAAAGCTGACAATCACTGCAACCAGCAGGGACAGAATCGAGGAGAGAGAAACCATTCTGCAGATCCACAGGATCGCGAAAAAGCAGAGAATCGGAAAGAAGAATTGCCAGAAGTACTGATGCGTCATGAATACGCAGATTCCAAGCAGATATCCGAAGCTCGTCGCAACCGCTTTCCCGCCCCGGAACTGCGCGAAGATCGGAAAGCAATGACCTACGCAGCAGGCCAGGCCCGCGTAAGGAATTGCTTCGGGAGCTGCATAGGATGCCAGCATCATCGAGAAGAATGCCTTGAAGGCATCCAGCAGCGTGACGCTGATCGCAGCCGGCTTTCCGAGAATCCTTCCGGCATTGGTTGCGCCGAGATTTCCCGAACCGTAATTCCGGATATCTTTATGATAGAAGACTTTTCCGATGACAAGACCCCATGGAACTGAGCCGAAAAGATAGCTTACAATCAGGACAAGCAGAGTTTTCATAAGTTCCTCCGATTGATCTCATTATAACTCAAAAGGGAACCGGTTCTGAAGCATCCGGATTGCTTCGATCTGATGGGCAAGCAGCCTCTTCAGCTCACTGATCCGGAAATTGCTGATTCCGGACACTGCCTGACAGGAAGAAAGCTTTCTTGCATAAAGATCCGGAACATCTTCCAGCATGGAAAAATCATAAACTAAGAGATTCCGGCAGCGGCTGATCAGGGCCTCATGCGTCATCCTGGTCGTCTCGAAGAACTTAGCATTGCTTGCCAGACCCTCTTCATAAAGCGCTTCGTCCTGAGAAAAGCAGCCCAGGCCGCTGCCGGTATCGAAGATCGGAATGCAGCGCTCCAGAACAAGCGTATCCGGATTTCTCAGGACCCCGAAATTATTCAGATGACGATCGCTGTTCAGCATCAGATAATCCAGGACGATCATGTCATCGATGCACTTTGATGCATTTCGGATTCCTGCTTTCTCCAGCATGCACACATAGCCCCGATGCCATGACATTCCAGCCGGGATGGGCTTTGATTTCAGAATATCCCAGGCACCGATCATCTCATGTTTCTCATCCGTCATGCAGGGGCAGGAAGAGACCAGCTGATTCTCAAAGACTTCCACATCATAGCTGCAGACCTCCATGCCTAATCGCTTCCCGATCAGGCTGGCAAGCCATTCATTCACCGGTTCTTCCTGAAAGGCGGCAGATCCTCCCTTGATCAGCACGAGATTCTGATTCCGCTGTACCCAGGCTTTGCGGTGATAGCCATTCAGCGTATTGCCAGGACACCGTTCATACTCCTTTTTCCAGGAAATCTTCTTGCGGGAAAACGAAACCGAACGGAATCCTTCCTCGATAAACGGATGGCGGAAATACGATACCTCCTTCCAGCGCAGGGAAGACTCCTCTGGCTTCACCCAGTAGGCATCCGATAGAGATAATGCATGGTCCGCATTCAGAAGATCTCTCGGATGAGCAAATCCGATGACGGTCTTCATATGATCCAGGCCGACCCGATAAGTCGGTATGCCGCGGCGCAGATACCAGATATTCAGCTGCTTCAGGGAAAGAAGCGATACTTTCGTCCCGGCGCCAGGCGGGATATGCCCCGGATTCAGGATTTCCCCGACCTTCAGAAACAGGTGGGACTTTGGATCATAATCCGCTTTCAGAACCGGGATGTCTTTGTGCATCAGGAATATATTCATCGCAGAACTATTGTACCCGAGCAGACATCGCATGCAAGCAGAGAGATTTCAGCGTATAATTTTCTCCAATACCAGGGGGGACAGAAAGCTATGCTGAAACGATTCGCTGCGTATTTCAAGCCGCACCGGAGGCTGTTTTTCCTCGATCTTGCCTGCGCATTTCTCGTGGGCCTTGCGGATGAATTCATGCCGCTGATCGTCCGCAATATGATCAATCAGTATGTTCCTGACCGGAACTGGAACATGATGGTCCGCTGGAGTTTTGCACTGCTAGGCATCTATCTGCTCAAGCTTGTGCTGAATCTGGTCATCAATTACTGGGGACATATCATGGGCGTGCGCCTGCAGGCAGACATGCGGCGGGATCTCTTTCAGCACATCGAAACACTTCCCGTCTCGTTTTTCGATGAAAACAAGACGGGCTCGATCATGTCCCGCATTACCAATGATCTGCAGGAAATCTCCGAGATGGCTCATCATGGACCGGAAAATATCTTCACCTCGGCGGTTATGCTGACGGTGTCTGCAGTCATGCTCGGGCGGATCAATGGGCGGCTCACGCTGATCGTGTATGCATTCCTGCCGGTGGCAGTTCTCTTCGTGATCCTGATCCGGAAAGGCCAGATGGCAGCTTTCCGGCAGAACCGGGTGGAGATCGGGGAGATCAACGGGGAGACGGAGACCTCCATTGCCGGCATCCGGGTCACGAAAGCCTATGCGGGGACAGAGCGGGAGATGGAGAAGTTCGACCGGACGAATCTGCGCTATGTCGAAGCAAGAAAGCGTTCCTATAAGTATCTTGCGCTGTTCAATTCCGGCATGACATTCTTTACCGACATGATGTATGTGGTCGTGGTGATCTTCGGCGGCCGCATGTTCTTTGCCGGCTCGATCAATTCCGGCGACTTTGTTGCGTATCTTCTGTATATCTCGATGTTCCTGACGCCGATCAAGAAGCTGGTAGAAACCTATGAGCAGATTGCGGACGGAATTTCCGGCTATGAACGGTTTGAGGAGATCATGAATATTCCTTCGGAAAAAGATGATCCTGGTGCGATTGAAGTCGGAAGATTGAAGGGGGATATCTCTTTTGAAGATGTGTCGTTCCACTACGAGACCCAGGAAGCCTCGGGAAGGAAGGTCATCAGCCATATGAATCTGCATATCCCGGCTGGTCATACGGTCGGCTTAGCCGGTCCTTCGGGCGGCGGGAAGACAACCATCTGCAACCTGATTCCGAGGTTCTATGAAATTGATTCCGGAACAATCCGGATCGATGGGATTGATATCAGGCATATGACCAGGAACTCCCTCCGCCGCAATATCGGCATCGTTGCCCAGGATGTATTCCTGTTCAATGGAACGATCCGGGAGAATATTGCCTATGGCAATCCGGATGCCACGGACGAGGAAGTCATCGCAGCGGCAAGGAAAGCAGAAATACATGAAGACATCATGGCGATGCCGGATGGCTATGAAACGAATGTCGGCGAACGCGGAGTTCATCTGTCCGGCGGCCAGCGTCAGCGGATTTCGATTGCTCGGGTATTCCTGAAGAATCCGCAGATCCTGATCCTGGATGAAGCAACCTCTGCGCTTGACAATGCAACGGAAATGCAGATCCAGAAGTCACTCGATGAACTGGCAAAGGGCAGAACCGTTCTCGTCGTTGCCCATCGTCTTTCAACAATCCGCAAGGCAGATGAGATCATCATGGTTTCTTCCGAAGGGATCAAAGAGCGCGGCACCAGCGAGGAGCTTCTGGCGAAGCATGGCCTGTACTGGCAGCTGTATGAATATCAGTTTGCGGATCTCTCCTGAAGTACGTATAATCAGAGATACGCATGAAAAAGACGATTACACCGATTCTGATCCCGTCATTAGTCCTGGGCCTATGCATCTCTCTCTTGCCAGTGCAGGCAGAGGATGAGAATCCTCCTTATACGGATACCTCTTACTGGAACAGCCTCTGCTCCGGAACCAGCCTTACCTCGGATCAGCAGACTGCATGTTCTGCGTATCTGCAGTACATCCAGGGACAGAATTCTTCTCTCCAGCAGCAGATTTCAGATGCTCAGTCCAGAAAAAACGAAGCCTCTGCACAGCTTTCTTCGGTGCAGTCACAGATCACGGATCTGAATTATCAGATTTCGGAAATCAATTCCAGCATCGAAGATCTGAATAATCAGATTTCAGAAGCAGAGCAGCAGTCTGATCTCATCACGCAGCAGATCAGCGAAACCAAAGCTCAGATTCAGGAAAAGACAGATGATATCGCTGCGCTGAAGGAAAAAGTCAAGAAACGCATGGCGAAGCAGCAGGAGACCATGCGTACCAATCAGATCCTTGATGTTCTGCTGGGCGCTAAGTCATTCAGCGAGATGATCACCATTGCCAATGGTCTCTCTGATATCAGCCAGTATGACAGCCATACCCTTCAGCAGCTTCAGGATGAGACGGATCAGCTGAATCAGATGGAAGCAGACCTGCAGAACCAGGAAGCGGAACTGGAGCAGCTGCAGGCAGACCTGCAATCCGGCAAGTCCGTGCTTGCCCAGCAGCAGGCAGAACTGGTTACCGCATCCAGTTCCCTTTATGCCGCCCAGGCTTCCTATCAGGCTCAGCTCTCCTCGGCTCAGTCTGATCTGAACAGTGCTTCTGCTGCTCTGAGTGCCAATCAGGCCGCCCAGAGTTCGGTGCAGAATGGCATCAGCTCCTCCAAGGCAAACAACGCTTCCAGCTCCTCTGCTTCCGATTCCGGCAGCAGCTCTCAGGATTCCAGCAGTACTTCTTCCGATGCGGGTTCCAGTTCCTCTTCGGGCAGTTCCTCCTCTGGCGGTTCTTCCTCGAATCAGGCGCCTTCTTCTGGTGATTCCGGAGGAAATCCGTATTACGGAGGCTGGAGCAACTGTACCTGGAGTGCCTGGCAGCTGGTTCATGATGCGACCGGCATCTCTCTGCCCAGGTGGGGGAATGCAGGACAATGGCTTGGCAACGCAGCCTCTGGCGGATATTCCACCGGTTCTTCGCCAAGAGCGAATTCTCTCATCGTATGGGGATGGCATGTCGGCTATGTGACTGCCGTGGATGGAGATAATGTCTACGTCAAGGAAGGCAACTATCTTGGCAGCTATCGGGAAGGATGGCTTGCCTCCTGGCGGAAAGGATCTGTCATCGGGTATATCTATCTCTGAGCAAGCACCGGGAAATCCGGTGCTTTTCTTCTGCGGCTGACGCATAAAAAGACTGAGCTCTGCATCAGAAACTCAGTCCTGCCTGATCGATCTTCAGTTTTTCTAAAGCAATCAGAAGCCTCTGGAATCAAACTTCATGTTCTTCAGCTTTTCTTCCTTGAAGTCATTGAAGCGGTCCTCTCTGATTGCGGTTCTAGCTTCTTCCATCAGCCTCAGGAGGAAGCGGATATTATGAATGCTCATCAGCCTCGTTCCGAAGCCCTCCTGGCAGCGGAAGAGATGATTCAGATAAGCCTTGGTGTAGTTCCTGCAGCAATAGCAGTCACATTCCGGATCCAGCGGCGTGAAGTCTTCTGCGTACATCGCCTTCTTGATATTGATGCGTCCCTGGCTTGTCATTAACGTGCCATGCCGGGCAATTCTGGTCGGCAGCACGCAGTCGCACATATCGATATTCAGCGAGATCGCTTCCAGCAGATCATTGACTGCACCGACTCCCATCAGATAGCGGGGCTTGTCTTCCGGCAGCTTCTCGACGGACCAGCGTACCATGCGGTACATGGTTTCCTTGTCTTCTCCGACTGAAGTTCCGCCGACTGCATAGCCGGGGAAATCCATTTCCACGAGCTTTTCTGCACAATAATCTCTCAGATCTTCATTGTCTCCGCCCTGCACGATGCCGAAGATAGCCTGCTCTTCCGGTCTGGTGTTTGCGTTCTTTCCGCGCTCTGCCCATCTCAGGGTTCTCAGCATCGATCGTTCTGCATATTCCCTGGTTGCCGGATAGGGGATGCATTCATCAAAGGACATCATGATGTCTGCTCCGATCTTGTTCTGAATCTGAATGGATTTCTCCGGGCTCAGAAACAGCTTGTCGCCATTGAGCGTATTGCGGAACATGACTCCTTCTTCGCTGATCTTCCGCGTATCGGAAAGCGAGAATACCTGGAATCCTCCGGAATCCGTCAGCATCGGGCCATGGTAGTTCATGAATTTCTGAACCCCGCCGGCTTTCGCGACAATTTCTTCTCCTGGCCTCAGCCAGAGATGATAGGTGTTTGCCAGGACGACGCCTGCTCCCATCTGGTACAGTTCTTCCGGTGAGACAAACTTCACGGTTGCCTGGGTTCCGACCGGCATGAACATCGGCGTTTCCACGTCGCCATGCGGCGTATGCAGAATTCCGGTACGGGCGCCGGACTGCCGGCATACATGCGTGATTTCAAATGTTACTGGACTGCTCATTGCAAACCTCACTTCTACGGGAAATCAGTATACCAGGAAAGCTCTGATTACGGTGTATAATCATAACGATATGAAGTCTCAGATGATCAGAGTCCGCAATCTTCCGCAAGTCCAGGGGAAAAAACATTTTGTCCGAGTCAAGCCGGTCGGCTTTCTGCTGTTCTGTGCCATTGCGGGAATCCTGCTGACTTTTGATCATTCGGTATTTGCCGGAGTCGGCATCTGCATCACGCTTCTCTGCCTGTTTGCAGAGGTGATGCTGCCGGATCGGGTGCTTGCGGAATTCACGGAAGACTATCTCGTTCTGTTCAATACCAGAGAGCGGGACTCCTGTTCTCTGATCTACTGGGATGAGATCGTGAACTGGCAGTATGAATACCATGCGAATACTGATACTCTGGTGATCCTTCTGATTGATGGCTCTGTGCAGAGAGCTGATATGTATTCCAAGAACAGTGTCTCCAGGTGGCTCAATCTGTATATCCCGGGCAAGGAAACTAAGAGCATCCGGGTCCGCCGGGAAGGAGAATAGCGTATGACTGATAAAAATCTGGTTGACCCTGAAAAAGTAGCAGAATGCAGAGTCAATATGGGCTGCGAGCGAGATTATGATGATATGTCGATGATCTTCAACATGTTTGCGGACAGCACTCGCCTCAAGATCATGAATGCCTTGTTCACGAATGAACTCTGCGTCAGCGATCTTGCCAGTCTTCTGGAAATGTCGCAGTCGGCTATCAGCCACCAGCTTTCATCTCTGAAGAAAACCAAGCTTGTCCGTACCCACAAGATCGGCAAGCTTGTCTACTATTCGATGGCGGATGAACATATCAAGAATATCTACAGGATGGCTTATGAGCACATTCGGGAGTGAGTATGCGGATTACTGCAATTGATTTTGAAACTGCCAACTATTCTCCGGCTTCGATCTGTGCGGTCGGGGTTTCTGCGCTTGAGGATGGGGAACTGACGGATGAATACTATACGCTGATCCGTCCTGCTGACAATGTGAGCTATTTTTCGCCAGGCAATATCCGGATTCATGGAATTCATCCTGAGGACGTGGAAGATGCACCGGGATTCACGGAAACCTATGATAAGCTTCTGCCGTTCTTCAGCAGATCTCTGGTCTGTGCCCATAATGCCCGGTTTGATATGGGATGTCTGAAAGCAGCCTGCAGGAATGTCGGACTGCCGGTTCCGCATCTGTCCTGGTTTGACACGGTTGCACTGAGCAGGAGACTTTACCCATCTCTTCCGCATCATCGCCTGAATGATATGTGCGACTACCTGGGCGTGGATCTGAATCACCACAATGCGGCAAGCGATGCCTACGGCTGTCTGATGATCGTCGTCCATGCAATGGAAGATACGGGAATCTATGATATTGAGAAACTGCTTCATGAAGCCGGGATCCCGATCTATCCGCTTCGCTGAAAATCTTTGTTAAATCTGAAGCCTGCAGAGAGATTCTGCAGGCTTTCTGCAACTTTACATAAATTTATCATTGCCTGTCCTTCTCACTTTACATAGCCTCATTATCTTTACTTGTGTTCAATAGGGAGGCGTAAAGCAATTTATGGCATCAATGAAAACAGTAACAGCAGGGATCCTTGCAGCAGTCATGCTGGCCGGATGCGGATCTTCTTCCAAGAGTGCTGCGGCAGCTTCTTCCGCAGCAGCTCCAGCAGAAAGCAAAGCAGCAGCGACAAGTGCAGCAGCAGAGGCTGATCTCAGCGGAACGGTTTCCACCGATGGATCCACATCCATGGAAAAGGTCATCGGCGCTCTGTCCGAAGCATTCTCCGAGAAGTACCCGAACGTTACCGTCACGTATAACCCGACCGGTTCCGGCTCCGGCATCACGGCAGTCACGGAAGGCAATTGTGACATCGGTCTGGCATCGCGCAATCTGAAAGATGATGAGAAGAATGGTCTGACGGCTACGGTTGTCGCAATCGATGGCATCGCAATGATCGTCAACACAGCAAATGAAGTAAGCGATCTGTCTCTGGACCAGATTGCAAAGATCTACACCGGTGAAATCACGAACTGGAAAGATGTGGGCGGTGCGGATCAGGAAATCGTCGTCATCGGCCGTGAAGCAGGTTCCGGTACCCGTGATGGCTTCGAATCCATCACCGGCACTTCTGACAAATGCCAGATGGATCAGGAACTGACTTCTACCGGTGCAGTCATCCAGGCAGTCGGCGCAAATGAAGCAGCAATCGGCTATGCATCTCTGGCTGCTGTTGATGATACGATCAAGACTCTGACGGTCGAAGGAGTTGCACCGTCTGAAGAAACCGTTCTCGACGGCACCTACAAGATTCAGCGTAACTTCAACATGATCACGAACGACAGCAAGGAGCTGAGCCCGGCTGCAAAGGCATTCCTCGACTTCGCCACCAGCTCGGAAGCAGCATCTCTGATTGAAGCTGCCGGCGCTGTTCCGACTGCAAAGTAATCATCCGCAATTGATCAGACTGCAGTGCCGTCAGTATGCAAAGAGCATGCTGACGGTATTGCATGTGATAGGAAAAGTATGGAGAAAACAAAGAAATCAAACAACCCCGCTGAACTATTCATGCATGGTCTGATGTTCATCTTCGGAATGATGAGCGTCGCTTTCGTTCTGTTTATTTCGATCTTCCTGATTGTTTCCGGTGTTCCGGCAATCGGAACGATCGGCATCAGGGATTTCCTGTTCGGAACGGTATGGGCTTCAACGGCGGCTGATCCGAAATTCGGCATCCTGCCGTTTATTCTGACTTCGTTCTGGGGCATGATCGGGGCGATCATCCTGGCGGTTCCGATCGGCCTTCTCTGTTCAATATACCTGTCGAAGATTGCCAAACCGAAAGTTGCCATGGTCATCCGGTCTGCAGTGGAACTATTGGCGGGGATTCCTTCCGTCGTCTATGGCCTGGTCGGAATGATCGTGCTTGTTCCGATCGTCATCAAGGTATTTCATGTCGCAAATGGCTCCTGCCTCCTGAGTGCAATTCTGGTTCTTGCTGTCATGATTCTTCCTTCGATCATCAGTGTATCTGAAACTGCGCTTAACGCGGTCCCGAAGGAATATGAAGAAGCCAGCCTGGCGCTTGGCGCAACCTATACGGAAACGGTATTCAAGGTTTCCTTTCCTGCTGCAAGAAGCGGAATCGCAGCTGCCATCGTGCAGGGCGTAGGCCGAGCGATCGGCGAGGCAATGGCAGTTATGATGGTATCCGGAAATGTTGCCAACATGCCTTCGCTGTTTCAGAGTGTCCGTTTTCTGACTACTGCAGTTGCTTCGGAAATGAGCTATGCCAGCGGCTTGCAGAGACAGGCACTGTTCTCGATTGCACTGGTGCTGTTCATCTTCGTGATGCTGATCATGTTTCTTCTGAACTTCGTGATCAAGCGGAATAAGAGCTGAGGAGGGTAGCAATGTCTGAAAAGAAAATCCAGACAGGGGAACGGATTGATTCGATCTCCTCTGCCCGCAAGTCGAAGATCCGTGCACTGAATATGCTGATGATCTTGTCGTTTGTCGTGATTCTTGCAATTCTCATCCTGATCATCGGATATATTCTGTACCGCGGCATTCCGCATATCACCTGGCAGATGCTCAGCACGGAACCAAGTGTTCTGAAGAATACATATGGGATTCTGCCGAATATCCTGAATACGCTCTACATCGTGATTCTGACGCTGATCATCGTCCTTCCGATCGGGGTCGGGGCGGCCATCTATCTCAATGAATATGCCCGTAACAGGAAAATCGTCCGGATCATCGAATTTGCTACGGAGACGCTCTCAGGGATACCGTCCATTATCTATGGTCTTGCCGGAATGCTGATCTTCTGCCAGTTCTTCGGACTTGGAACCGGCATGCTTGCAGGCTCACTGACGTTAGTGATCATGACGCTTCCTACCATCATCCGCACTACCCAGGAAAGTCTCAAGACAGTTCCGGACAGCTACCGGGAAGGCTCCTTGGCAATGGGAGCAGGCAAATGGCACATGATCCGCACGGTTGTTCTTCCTTCTGCTGTGGACGGAATTGTGACCGGCTGCATTCTTGCCGTAGGACGAGTAGTCGGGGAATCTGCAGCATTGCTTTTCACTGCAGGCATGGCGAATAAGATCGTCTCCTTCACCAGAGCTGCTGCTCCGGGAACATCAGGCGCCAGCCTTACTGTCGCATTGTATATGTATGCAATGGAACGCAATCAGGTCAATGTCGCATTTGCGATTGCCGTGATCCTGCTGCTATTGACCTTCCTGATCAATTTCGCGGCAAAAATTGCGGCATTCAGACTCAAGAAGAAAGTTGAGCAGTAAAGCAATGGAAGAAAACAGCAAAACGAATGAGCCGGTTTTCACCGTGAAAAATCTCAATCTATGGTACGGTGATCATCAGGCTCTCAAAGACATCAATCTCAATATTGAAGAACATAAGATCACGGCGCTGATCGGTCCTTCCGGCTGCGGGAAATCCACCTTCATGAGATGCCTAAACCGGATGAATGACCTGATTGAAGGATGCCGCATCGAAGGAGATGTCAGGCTCAGAGACATTGATATCTACCATGAAATGGATGTCAACGTGCTTCGCAAACGGGTTGGCATGGTTTTTCAGAAAGCAAACCCATTTCCGATGAGCATCTATGACAATATTGCCTATGGTCCGCGTATTCATGGCATCAAGGACAAGAAGACGCTCGATGAGATCGTGGAGCGTTCTCTGACCGGTGCGGCGATCTGGGACGAAGTCAAAGACCGTCTCAGAAAGAATGCACTGGGGCTTTCCGGCGGCCAGCAGCAGCGTCTGTGCATTGCCAGAGCTCTGGCGGTGGAACCCGAAGTTCTTCTGATGGATGAGTCTACCTCGGCTCTGGATCCGATCAGCACCGGCCGCATTGAGGATCTCTGCATTGAGCTCAAGAAAAAGTATACGATCGTCATCGTCACCCATAACATGCAGCAGGCAGTCCGGATCAGTGATAACACAGCCTTCTTCCTGCTTGGCGATCTGGTCGAATACGGAAAGACGGATGACATCTTCTCTAACCCGAAGAACAAGAAAACAGAAAACTATATTACCGGAAGGTTCGGATGATACTATGCGCACAAGATTTGATCATGAACTGAAAGAACTTGAAAACTCCATGACGGAGATGGGAAGCATGTGCGAGGAAAGCATTTCGCTCTGCCTGGATGCACTGTTTACCGGCAATCGCAAGACAGCAGGTGAAGTGATTGTCAACGTCTCGGCGATCTCCAGACAGGAACGTGATATCGAAGCACTTTGTCTGAAGCTGCTCATGCAGCAGCAGCCGGTGGCTACGGATCTCAGAGTCATTTCTTCTGCCCTGAAGATGGTATCAGATATGGAACGGGTTGGCGATCAGGCAGGAGAAATCTCGGAGATCGTAATCACGGAGAATCTCTCTGCAGCAAATGATATCCTGAATCTGAAGAAGATGGGGACAGCTGCGAGCAAGATGGTGACCAATGCGATCAGTGCCTTCACAAAGCGCGATGCGGGTCTGGCCAGAAGCGTCATCAGTGATGATGATATTGTCGATGAGTGCTTTTCTGAAGCGAAGAAGAAGCTCGTGGAGATCTATGACAACCGTGCGGCAAATATGGAATATGCATTGAATCTCCTGATGATCGCCAAGTATTTTGAGAGAATCGGCGACCATGCCGTGAACATCGCCCAGTGGGCAATCTTTGCGATTACCGGTGTCAGAGAGGGCAATACCAACTGACTTCTGAGACTGGCTGATCAGCAGCTCGGGATCTTTCTTCCTGGGCTGCTTTTTCTTAGACATTGAATTCCGGCAAGTCCGGAAGCAGAGTGCGTTCTTCCTGTTCAGTGCTAAACTGAATGCAGGAGGATCTGAAGGAGATGACATTGAAATGCAGAGCCTGCAGGGAATGCAACGGCATTGCCTGCAGAGGAGAGATCCCAGGAGTCGGAGGCAAGGGGACCGGCAGCAGTTTCATTCATAATGCGGAGGCCTTAGCCCGCATCCGGATCAATATGGACGTCTGCTCTGAGCCCGTGGCGATCTCCACGAACACCGTGTTATTAGGCATGCCGCTATCGATGCCGGTCTTTGCGGCACCTTGTGCAGGCATCCGCAATAACTACGGATATGACATCAGTGAATATGATTATTCCTGCCAGCTGCTCGATGCCTGCGAGAATCTTGGCATCAGAGGGTTTACCGGGGATGGAATTGATCCGGTCAATCTGTTTCAGAAGCCTGCTATGGCGATCAATGATCACCATGGTCATGGGATTGTCACGATCAAGCCCTGGGTCTGGGAAGGGATCGAAGAACGGATCCATCTGCTGGAAGGACTGTCCTTTGAAGCGGCTGCCATGGATATCGATGCGGCTGGTCTGCCGCTGCTGAGGGCAGGAAAGACACCGGTTGAAACGAAAACGGCTGCCTCCTTGAAGAAAGTGAAGCAGGCACTTGGCGAAAAGCCGTTCATCGTGAAAGGGGTCATGACCGTTCATGCGGCCGAAACTGCAATCGCTGCAGGTGCGGATGCGATTGTGGTTTCCAATCATGGCGGCAGAGTCCTGGATGGAACTCCTGGAACTGCTGAAGTGCTTCCGGAAATTGCCGATGCAGTGAAGGGAAAGATCACGATTCTGGTCGATGGCGGCATCCGCAGCGGCAATGATATCTTCCGGTGCCTGGCGCTTGGGGCAGACGGGGTTCTGATCGGCAGACCGTTTGCGCTTTCGATCGTTCAGGGCGGAAGCGAGAAGATGATTGAATTCGGAAAGAAACTGCAGGACGAACTTGCTGAAACAATGCGCATGACCGGATGCAGTACCCTTGCACAGATTGATCGCAGCAGAATCAGATACTGAAACAAATTTCATCACAAGTGTAATTTCTTTACATTGAAGAAATGAACGGGTATAATATTTCTGTGTGTTGAGAGGTAATGCATGGCAGAATATGAGAATAACGCGTACTTCTGGCAGAAACTGGATACTCTGTACCTTTCGAGCCAGCTGAAGATCACGCGCAGGAAAGGGGAAACCCACCCGGAATTCCCGAATCTGGTGTATCCGGTGGAATACGGTCATCTGGAGGATACCAATGGAGAGCCGGAGGGGATATCCGTTTATCTCGGCAGCGGAAATCATTATGCCATCACGGCATTGATCGTTGCGGCAGATATTCTGAAAAAGACGCTGGATGTCAAGATTCTGACTGGCTGCACGCCGGAAGAAGAGCAGTCAGTGCTGCGGTTTCTGAATCAGACTGAATATCAGAAGACCGTTCTGATCCGCAAGGGTGCTGAAATTCCGAGCTGGGGAGAAAGCGACAGCTGAGTACGAAGAGACTTGAAAGAGAGTCTCTTTTTGTGTGAAACAAAAGGTGTTTCCTGCGGGAACACCTTTTATCCTCTCTGACCGAGTGATTTGAGCTTGCGGATGCGGCGGTGCAGCAGATTGCTGAGCGCTTCAATGCGCCGATCGCTGATGCGCGTGACTTCCTGGAACGATGCCAGCTTCTTCTCATATGCCGCCGGCAGATCATCAAGAACGGAGAAATCAAATCTGCCTGGGTTCATGATCAGCTCGCCGAGTTCATCATGGCGGAAATGCCTGCGGCTGAACAGCTTGCAGTCTTCATGGGTTTCTTCATACGGAAGTTCATCCGTTCCGGTGAAGCATCCCATCGCACTGCCGGTATCGAAGATCGGAGCAAGATCCATCCACTGATTCGTATCTGCATTGACCAGGATGCCGAAGTTCTGATTGTGACGGTCGCTGTTGAGCAGCAGGAAGTCCAGGATGAGCATCTCATCAAACTTATCATCTACTTCAGTGATGCCATGTTTTTCCAGAAGCTGCAGGAAACAGTCGATCTCAGATTCTCCGGATGGTATTTTCAGAGTCTTCATCGCATCCCTTGCCGGGACCAGATCAGTATGCAGGTCCAGCATTTCCGGACATACGCTCACGATCTGATTCTCATAGGTCTCCACGCGGTACGGAACAGCATAGATGCCTAAGCGCTTTGCTGCCTGCCAGGCAAGCCATTCATTGAAAGGCTCTTCCTGATATCTTGTCACGCTTCCTTTCAGCAGGAACAGCTTCTGATCTCTGCGCACCCAGGCTTTGCGATGAAAGCCGCAGAGCGTATTGCCAGGGGTTCTCAGAGCTGTTTCCGAAGGATGATAATCCGTCTGGCGGAACATGGATCTGGCAAATCCTTCCTGGTCAAAGGGGCGATGAAAGTAATTCAGTTCTTCATAGCTGGCTTTCACGCGTTCCTGCTTCAGCCAGTAATGATCGCTCAGCGAAAGCCCGAATTCTTCCTCCAGCAGATCCAGCCGGTCCGCAGTTCCCAGCCGCTTCAAAAGCCGCTTCAGGTCTACGCGGTAATCCGGAATGCCGCGCCATACCCACCAGTCATTCAGAAGATCAACGGAGATGGTGCCTTTCACATGGGTTCCTACAGGAAAATGGGACGCATCATGTACTTCCGTCACTTTCCGGAACGTATGCGTCGAAGGAGAGTATTCTGCCGAAAGAACGGCGATGTCTTTGTGCATCAGCACATATTTTCTGTTCCCGAACACGCTACTATCCTAATGGATAAAACAGGTTCTTACAATCAAAAAAACCTGCAGCTCATTCTGCAGGTTCTCCGATGAAATCATATTTCAGATCTTCCGGATCAAAGTTCATGATCAGCCTGAGGGCAAACTGCTTCGCATCCTCCAGCTGCTCCAGGAGGTCTCTGGAATCCGTGACTCCAGGCTGACCTGGAACAGCTCTTGCTTCGTGTTCTGGATTCAATAGCGGCAGGGAGCTCGGGTCTTTTTCATCAAGCATCATCGCGCTGACCATATGCGGCTGCTTTGCCAGCGTCTCCAGGCGGATCACGGCATGGTACTTGGTTTTGCTGCCAGGCGCAATCATCTTCGTGAACACTGAAACATCATGACAGGAATCCTCAAACCGCTTCGCCGGGATCGTTATGCCGTATACCGAATGGAATAATGCTTCATACAGCTCTCCGATGGCTTCTGCAGCAGAATCAGAGACCTTCACATCCTGATATACCTGGTAGTTCTTCTTTTCCTTCTGCAATACCCAGGCATCCAGCTCTGCTTCTATGCGGAAGTGAGCTTCTCCTTCAAAGGTACCGTCAGAATCATGAATTCTTTTCGCTTCCCGGTCGATATGCGGATGCATCTTCGAGTCCAGAGCATAATGAGTCAGAAAGCCATAGAAGTAGCTTTTCAGGACACCATTTCCCATGCAATGCGTTCTCAGAAAGAGAATTGCTTCCTTCACTTTCACATGATGCATCATATTTCCGTATTTCGAGAGTGATCCTGGAAGCACATAGGCTCGGGAAAAGAACATATAATCCGGCCCCTGGGAGCCTAGAAAATATGCATGGGGATCAATGATCTCCTTCTGGATGGAAAACGGAAGGGCATTGAAAACCTTCCGGGCAAATTCTGCATGAGTCGTTGCGGCTGGCATCGTTTCCTCCTCAATAGGTCATGCGTGCAAGCCGCATATGCATATACGCAAGTCCCTGCGGGATGCGGTGCACCTGGCGGCTGCTCCATTCGATGGACGCACAGTACTTGTCTGCAGCTTCCACGATCATGCCTTCTTTTGTCTTCGGCATGCCCGGGCAGCTTGGCCACATATGGTGCAGAATGCAGTCTTCCATGATCGGATCTACCTCGAAATGCTTCTTTGCATTCTCAAGGGCAATCACCGGATGCACGGCACAATGGCGGCCGCGGATCGGCTGTTCTCCTTTATGCTGGTCATAGAGATAGAAATCATGAAGCATCGCTCCTCTGGCGGCCGAGCGGTAGTTCAGACCCTGTTTCTTCGTCCAGAGGTAAGTATACCATGCCACATTCACGCAATGCTGGAACCGGGTCGTGGAGTAATGATGCGTATAATGGCGCAGACGCTGATAATCCGGATCGGCATAGATATCGGAAGTGATTCTCAGAAATTCCATTGCGGCTTCATCGTCCGCATCCAGAAATGTTCTTCTGGAGCCTATTACTTTTGTCATCGCTTCCAGTTTACTCAGAAATTATGAAGCTGCAATAAAGGATCTGTAAAAATCCTTTCATGAATTCTGCTCGACCTGATCCCGGAAAAGCTCGAATTCTGCTCTCAGAAACTGGATGGATTCTGCAGAATCTCCTGCGGCAAGGATATCTAGAAACTGCGCCTCGAGGTCTAAGCAGCGCTTTGCACCGAGTGCTCTGATCGCATCCTGCCAGTAGGTCAGTGTCACTTTCCGGAAGGAATTGAACATCATTGCGAGAATGAAGTTTCCGGAAAGCACGCAGATTTCATGATGGAACTCAAAGAATGAAGAAGCTAGCTGCAGTCCATCGGCATCCTCCTGTTCAGCAATCTTCCGGGCAAAAGACAGATACCTGTTCAGAGTTTCTTCAAAGGGATGACCGTTTCCGGAAAGCAGTTCAATGGCACGTCCTTCAATGGCAATGCGCATATCGAGAAGTTCCTGCATATAGTCCTCGGCAAACCGATCCCGGCTGAACGCAATCAGGTAATTCAAGGTTTCGATATTCCCGTTTTTCAGATAGTCTTCAACATAGGTTGCATGACGTGCGTTTGTCCGGATAAAGCCCAGGCGTTCCAGTTTCTCCATGGCAAGATGAACTGCGGAACGGGAGATTCCGGCTTCTGCTGCCAATTCCCTCTCCGTCGGCAGGCGGTCTCCAGGCTTCCGTTTCCCGCAGAGGATCTCCGAAGCAATCTGATCCGTGAACTGATCTCTGCGATGATGATTTCCTGCTTCTTTCTGGTTCATGGTTTCCTCCGAGACTTGTTAACAGGAAGAAGCTTATCACATGTTTGACGCCCTGTGAATGAAATCACTATACTATCTGTGGTTAAACCACAAGGAGGAAAGATGGCATTCTATCGTGACAAATATGATGTCATTGTGATCGGCGGAGCTCTGGCAGGAATGAGCTGCGCAATGAAGCTGGCATCAGAAGGAAAATCAGTTCTGATTCTCGAACGGCATAATCTTCCAGGCGGAGTTGCGGCGTCTTTTGTCAGAAGCGGCGTTGAAATGGAAGCAACTCTGCATGAAATGATGTCGATCGGGCCAGAAGATCATCCGCTATTCATGCGGAAATATCTCGAAGAGATGGGAGCTGTGATTGACTGGCTTCGCGTTCCGGAAGCTTATACGCTCGTATCTGAGGAAGATGGAATTGACATCGAGCTGCATGCCGGAAAGAATCCGGATGGCACCTGGATCGCTGCTGATGAGATTGAACGGCAGTATCCGGGAACGAAGAAAGAGGTCAATGGCCTGCTGGACCTCTGCGAGCGGGTATATCAGTCCGTGGTCTACCTGAATGATCATTCCATGAGCAAGCTGCAGATGCTGAGACATCATGAAGCGCTGGTGAAAACTGCCGGCTATTCTGCAAAGGAAGTGATCGACGAGACTACCGATCTTCCGGCGGCAGTGAAGAAGATTCTCAGCGCTTACTGGATCTATGTCGGTCAGCCGATGAATACCCTTCCATTTACCATCTATGCGTTTCTGATGGGAGATTATATGAGCGGCGGCAGCTATGTCGCCAGGGGATTCTCTTATGAAATGGCGTGCGCAATGGCAGATGCCTGTTTCAAGAAGGGGGTTCAGATCGAATATGGTCAGGAAGTTGAAAAAATACTGGTCAGAGACCATACAGCCTATGGCGTCAGAACGAAACGAGGCGACGAAATCCATGCGGATTATATTGCCTGCGGACCGTATCCGAATGCGGTGTTCGGAAAGATGATCGAACCACCAAGCGAAGTGCCCGAAAAAGCAATCCGGTATGCGAATGCGATGCCGCTAAGCGTCAGCTGCTTCTCCGTCGTTCTGATGCTGGATCAGAAACCGGAAGATCTGAATATTCACAGCTATTCTGTTTTCTCTAGTGAGATACCAATGGATACTGCTGCTTTCTTTGAAGAAGGAAAACATCTCGGAAACTGGAGCTATCTCACCACCATCTGTCTGAACTATGCAAACCCGGATGCAGTTATGGAGGGAAAGACCTCGCTGTCAATCACGAATCTGCCGCTTGCCGAGTGCTTTGATGGCGTGACTGCGGATCAATATGCTAAGACAAAACGCAGAATTGCTTCGCAGATGATCGATCAGGTATCAAAGCGGCTGGGAGTCAATCTGAAGGACCACATCATCGATATCGAAATAGAGACGCCAGTCACGATCGCCCACTATACCGGAGCCTATCGCGGCAGCATCTATGGATATCAGCATCATATGTCCAACAGCATTGTTGCCCGTCTGGAAGATGCGGCCAGGGATAATGATCTGATTCACCACCTGATCTGGTGTTCTTCTGCGCAGCTGGCAGGAGATGGAATGGCAGTCAATATCAATAATGGAAAGATTGCTGCTCAGATCATTCTAGCGGAAATGAAGGAGGCTGCGTGAGATGAAAGTCAGAGGATTTCTGAAAGATGCTGGCGGTGCTGCCCGAGTGATCAAGGCAAGGCGCCGTCTGATCGCAGAAGGCAGCAGGGAAAATCATTATTCAGATCCGATCCGGGAGATTGCAGACGAATTGCACCCGTCAGTAACCAGAATCAGAATCGTGAAAACAGAAGAGGTTTCATGTACTGCGAAGATGTTTACCTTTGAGGCATGCGAAGGGTATCGCCTGCCTCCGTTTGAGGCTGGACAGTACTGTTCGCTGGATCTTAAGATCGGGAATACAGTCACGACCAGGCCTTATTCCATCTGCTCTGCTCCTTATCAGGCAAGAAAGAAGGATCATCCGTTCTTTGCCCTGACGATTCGCAATGGAAGACCGTCAGAAGGATTTGCGTCCAGCTGGCTGTATGAACACGCAGAGCCAGGTGATGAATTCGATGCTCATCTCCCGTTCGGCCAGTTTTATTACGAGCCATTGCGGGATGCGAAGCATCTGATTGCCCTGGCAGGCGGCAGCGGAATCACTCCGTTTTTCTCGATGGCGCAGGAAATTGCTCATGGGACCATGGATGCAGATCTCACGATTCTCTATGGATCCAGGAATACGGAAGATATCATTCTGGAACGGCAGCTCGCTGCTGTGAGTAAACAGTGTTCCCGGGTCAGGTTCATCAATGTGATCTCTGACGAACCGGAATACCAGGGAGAGAAGGGGTTTCTGAGCGCGGATCTGATCCGGAAATACAGCGGCAGAGAAGATTGCACGTATTTTGTCTGCGGACCGCTGCCGATGTATCAGTTTGTCTCGGCGGAACTCCATAAACTCAGGATTCCGGAACGCCGTATCCGCTTTGAGGTATTCGGTGCTCCTCGTGATATCACCAAGGCAGAGGGATATCATGGCGATCCAGAGAAAGTCTGGAAATGCACGGTATGCCGGGGAATCGAGGAACAGACGATTGATGCAAAGGCTTCTGAGCCGCTGGCAGTTGCTCTTGAGCGGGCAGGAATTCCAAATCATACGAGATGCCGCAGCGGAGCATGCGGATACTGCCGGTGCCAGCTGCTGGAGGGGGAGGTATTCATTCCTTCCCAGGGGGATGGCAGAAGATATGCCGACCGCAAGTTCGGCTATGTGCATGCATGTTCTTCGTGGCCGCTGTCGGATGTGAAGATCCGGATCATCATTCAGTGACAGAAAGAAGGCAGGGGAGGACCCTGCCTTCTTCCGGAATCTCAGGTCTGAAAAGCCGGAGGATCACTCCGGCTTGCTTGGTTCTTGCTGAACAGAGTCTTCAATTGCCTTCATTTTTGCCGCAAGACCATGTGCTTTCTTCAGCGGAAGCGAGCAGCAGGCAACGCGGATTCCATGATTGACCAGAACCGTGTAGATATGGTTCTTCATCAGCTCTTCATGAATGCGTTCTGCTCTTTCATTATCCTCGATTTTCAGGGTCACGAAGAAGCCTTCCTGATACGGATAGGTTTCCAGTCCGCATTTCTTGGCCTCTTTCAGGAAAATCGAACTGCGTTCCCTCATGAGCTCGATGTAGTTCTGCTTTTCCTTCAGGAAGGTTTCGCGGTTTTCTGTCACCACCCAGACGAAGTTCTTCATGGCCGCATTCGGAATGTTGGACCAGGTTGCTCTGGCGTTCTTTTCAAAGACGATTTCCGCATCACGCACATCATGTTTCTGTCTGGCGATGATGACGGCTGCTCCGCAGCGAAGGCCATAAGAAGTCAGAGTCTTGGAGCAGGAGAAGCAGATGACTCCCATCACCTGGTCGCTGAACTGATTGAAGCAGTTCATATAGGTTCTGGAATGGGCTAGGTCATACGAATAATCGATGTAGGCAATATCATTCACCAGAATGACCGGCCCGGTCTTTCCTGCTTCATTGAGCAGATCGGTCAATGCGCTCCATTCCGCTTCAGAAAGGCTGTAGCCAGTCGGGTTATGACAAGGGCTGTTGACGACCAGGACAATACGGTCCTGGGTCTTATGAACTTCCTCAATGGCCTGCTTTACCGATGCCAGGTTGAAATGATCTCCATCAAACATCTGATAATTCACAGTCTTCAGGTTGTACTGCGCTGCCATCAGGCGGTAGGACCCCCAGGCGATATCCGGCAGGATCACGGTCTGACCTGCATCAAGGAACGTGACCAGCGAGGTTGAGACAGCCCCGGTTCCGCCAGGCGTTGCGATGACGGAATGAGGCAGATCCAGGCTGCTGCCCTGGGTGACCCAGTCCCATACTTTTTCCCGGTAATCCGGGTTTCCCGTGAAGCTGGATGCGTATGCAGCTTTGGTGCGATGGTCGATCGCATCATAATGATCAAATACCGTATCAAAGGCAACCAGATTGCCATCTTCTCCATACAGGGATCCGATGGTCGCATCCGTTACCGCGTCATCGCCATGTTCTGCTTTATCTTTCTTTGCCTTGTCTGCAACTGCAAATACGGTGTCCCTGATGGGGACGAGACTGGCCGTTTTTCTGGTGAAAGTCATGGGTATCTTCTCCTTCGATCATGTGATCAGCAGGTGTATGATTTCCCATCTGCTGCTGCGTTAATGATACACCTGATATGCTACAATGGAGCCATGGACGACGAGAAGAATTTCTGGAATGATACCGGCAGAATTCTGATCATCCTGGCCCTTGTCATCGCAAGCACCAGTCTGATCATGACACTTCTGACCAAGAAAATGGAGCAGAAGGAAGAAGCAGCGGCTATCTCTGCGTCTGCTTCTGCATACTGGCTGCCGGAAGAAACGACGAATGTCGTGAATGTGTTTGCGGCAGGAACGGTGAATACATCGATGCAGAGTTCTGATTATCCAGCCTGCATTTCTTCGCTTTCCGACATCATCAGCACGTCCGGATTTTCTTCCTATCAGCAGGAATCTCTGATCGGCACCGATCTGCCATCAGAATTTGCAGATGCCATGATTTCTTCCGGCTTCAACCAGGTTGCTCTGGCGAATCCGCAAAGCCTTGCGCATGGAAAAGACGGCATTGATGCGTCCATGCAGTACTGGAATTCTTCTTCGGCAATCACCAGCGGCACGAACACGAGCACGGATGCGCAGAATCAGCTGCGCATTTCTGAAGTCAGCGGAGTGACCGCAGCGTTTCTTTCCTTTACGGATACCCTGAAGGAACCGATTCCGGAGAATGAGAACTATCTCGTCAATGTATATGATGATGAGAAATCGCCGCTTCTTGTAAACAAGGCGGCGCAGAATGCAGATATTGTGATTGTCTCGATCTTCTGGGATGGCGGCCAGGGAGCACTGCCCAATGACCGGCAGAAGCAGATCGCCGAAGCGCTTGCCGGGGCAGGGGCTTCGGTCATCATCGGCAATGCGGAGAATGCCGTCCAGCCGGTATGCTGGATTGATGATACCCTCGTCTTCTATTCGCTGGGCAACCTGCTGACAGATGAGGTCGAAAGCACGAACCGGATCGGGGCGATCGGAGCTGTCACCGTGACCGAGATCACCGCGGGCAGCACCCATCGCATTGAACTCACGAATCCGAAGGTTGATCTGGTCGTCAGCGTTCCGCAGAGTGACGGCAGCGTGGTCGTCAAGCCGATCAGTGATGTTACAGAAGCAGAACTGCCGGATCGCAAGGGGCTTTATGAGGGATACTGCCAGACCCTGACCCGCATGGATGACAGCATACGCATCGGCGGACTTTACTGATTCATTGCTGTTTCATGATCCAGCCGCGCTTTTCAAGAACCGGATTCAGCAGCCGGAACATCGCTGCTAATGCCAGCACTTCAAATGGCAGCAGGATGGTATTCTTCATGGCGCTTTTCGCAAGATACCAGTAATAGCCTCTGGAATACAGCAGGCTGGACCAGAGCGAGCCGAGCAGCACATTGACCAGGTAATTGTTCAATAGCTTGCTCAGAAGCAGACGCTGCCAGGTGACCTTCTTCCGGTAGAGGAAGAATGCATAGATCAGTTCCCCGAGCATGGCCGTGATCGTATAGCCGAAAAAGAATGCCCCATCGGGAAACAGCAGGAAGCTGACCAGGTCCGTAACTGCTCCGCTGACCATTCCGGCAGCCGGCCCGACTATGCTGGCTTCGAGGGCGACGATCAGAAATGAGATTGAAACCCTGAGGTTCTCGGAGACCGGAAGATAGTACATGCTCAGCACAGTCTTCAGCGCGATCATGGCTGCCATCAGAGCAAGATACTTTGTCTGATGCAGCTTTTC